>JANLRG010000406.1:0-26027 GCA_031361545.1 Bacteroidota bacterium | reverse complement strand
CTTTCATAGTAGTACCATGAAGACTTAGAATGATGTAATCATAATTAACTAAAAAATTAAAAAGTGCAGCGAAAACTGATAATGGTGCATCTTTGTCCAATGCATAACTATCTATATGACCGTACATTTTCAGTTGCTTTTGAAAAGCATTATCCTTTTTATCTCCAATCACCACTGATGCAAATCTCATCGTATCGTTTTTTATTGGCAATAATGAATCTTGGTTTTTGAGAAATGTAACTGATTGCTCATACATTTTTCGCTGAAGTAATATAGCTTTTGGATTATTCAATTTTGAAAAAAGCTGATTTGTATCAATGGGAGTAAAATGGTTTAACCCAGTCCAATATTTAACCATCAACACTTTTTTAGTTCTTAGATCGATCTCCGCTTGTTCTATTTCGCAGTTCTCTACTGCAAGGTGAATTTGTTCGACTGCTTTTCTAACGTCTTCACAATAAAGCAAAACATCATTTCCACTCAGTAGCGCCAACTTATCTACTACGCCAGGTTTATACAGTGAAGAAACACCCTTCATGTTCAAGGCGTCAGTAAAAATAAGTCCTTTGAAGCCCAATTTTTCCTTCAGTAATCCAGTCACTATTTTTTGTGACAATGTTGAAGGAGTATTTGGAATAGATTCTAAGGCTGGAACATTGAGATGAGCAACCATCATACTTCCCAGTCCTTCATCAATTAGTTTTTTGAAGGGATATAATTCTATTGAATCTAAATTAGCAGCAGATTGGTTAATTGTCGGTAAAGTAAAATGTGAATCGGAATCAGAATTTCCATGTCCTGGAAAATGTTTGCCTGTCGCCAAAACATGATTATCCTGTAGTCCTTTCATATAAAGAATGGATCTTGAAGTTACCTCTTCACGGTCATCACCAAACGAACGACTGCCGATAACTGGATTTGCGGGATTCGTATTTATATCTGCATCTGGAGAAAAATTTGTTTGTATGCCCATCAGGTTGCATTGTCTAGCAATCTCCGCTCCCATATCATAAATAAGCTCTTTGTTTTCTATTGCAGACAAAGTCATTTGTCGGGGAAAACGAATCGTACTATCTAATCGCATTGCCAAGCCCCATTCACCATCAATTCCAATCATCAATGGAATCTTAGAAAGTTTTTGGTATTCATTAGTTAAATTTGCTTGACGCAATGGACCACCTTGAAAAAAACAAATACCACCAATGCCCCAATCGGTAATTAATTTTTTTATTTCATTAACGTGCGTTGAATCTTTATTACTCCATCCTGCAACCATAATCAATTGGGAAATCCTCTCATCACGATTTAAGGTTAAGATCACTGAGTCCGCCCATTTTCCAGCTTCTTCGGTGTAAAAAGGAGGAGTTGTTTGGGCGCTGCTATTCAAAATGGATAGCAGAAAATAGACTATTACATTAATTAAAAAAGGGGTCCTAAATCTCATTTGATACAATTACTTCGTTTTCGTAAAAGTAACTTTGGCAGTAATGTCATTAGTTGATTTCAATTATTGTTCTTAACAAAATTAACGTTGAAAAAAAATTATAAATTTCAAAAGAAAAGAAGTAAAGCTTATTTTCGCCAACGATGAAACGGACAACCAGACGACAAATACTTTTCTTCTTACTAATAAGTGGACTTTTGCTTAAAAAGATTGGCATTGGTCTGAGTATTATTTTCACTCTAACGTCTGTCGTTTTATTTTGTGTGGAATTAATTAGAAGTTCATTTGTTAAACCTAAGAACAACCTTCATCAAAATATTATTTATAGTATTTTTAGTTTGTTTTTAATAGTCACTCTTTCTCAATTGCAATATTGGATTCCTAATTTACATTATGCTCTTGAAATATGGATTGCTTGGATTTGCTTTTCAGTCTATTTTTATTGGAATGCCATCAAAGGAAAAACGCAACAGTTTTTATGGTTGATCATAACATTGCTTCTATCTTCAGCTGCCTTTATGAATCCAAGAACTTACCACAATTTCTACAGGGCGAGTTACTATGAAGATTATACCAGGCGTCATTATTCTGAAATGGAAAATTCTATCGCAGATATTTATATCGACAAATATAAAGAGCCCCAGCCTTTAGTCGCTCACGATTTGTTTGTTAAAGCAAGAGAGGTTCAAAAAGCCAAAGATTATGATTTAGCTTTGGAATTGTACAATGCAGCAATTGATAAAGATCCAGATCAAGCTGAAATGTATAATGTCAGAGGCTTTTTTAAATTGAATAGATTAGAATTAAATTCAGATGTCGCCATCAGTGCCGTGAAGGATTTTGATAGAGCAATAAAATTGCAGCCTGACTTTGCTGATGCTTACATTAACCGTGCATTAGCACTTTCTTATCTAGGAAGACATTTAAGAGCGTGTTATGACTATCAAGTTGCCAAAAGTTTAAATCCTAAATTGAATATTGAAGAAGGATGGAAAAGAAATTGTTCAAGATTAAAAAACAATTAATCAACTAAAATCTTTTTTTATACCATTTAACTCTTGACTCTTCTTGATTTAAAAGGCGTTCGATATTTCTCTGGTGAGTGACTAAAATTAAGATAGCAACGGCCAACGAAAAAATATTAATGCTTGAATTGGTACTATAGAATACCATTATGACTACAGGAAAAGTTATTCCACTTACCATACTACTCATACTTACATAGCCAGTAAAATAGAGTGTGACGATGAATGCAAGCGCGCAGAAAAAAGCAGCTTGAGGATGAATGGCAATTAGAATTCCCAAAAGTGTAGCAACACCTTTTCCTCCTCTGAAACCAACGTAAACAGGAAAAATGTGACCCAATAATCCACACACGGCGAGGGCTAATTCAAAATCAATAAATTCCGGCGATTTAGAATCATAGTCACCTAAGATATAAGCTAATTTGACAGCAAGAAAACCTTTGATAACATCCATTAATAATACGACTATCCCTGGTTTTTTACCAAGCACACGAAATGTATTTGTTGCTCCTGCATTTCCGCTTCCGTATTCACGAACATCAGTATTATAAAAAGTTCGTCCCACCCAAACTGCTGAGGGAATACTTCCAATTAAATAGGCCACTAATAGACCAAAAAGATTAGGTAGTGTAAGCAATCAATTTTATTTTACAACTTGAACTTTCAAAGTTCAAGATTCTGAGTGTGCAATCTTAACCAAAATGTAAATAATTATCAACAGTTATCATTTTTCTCCCTCCGATTGAACTGGTTGCATTTTTCGCAAGAAGTTTTTTACTGCTCTATCTGTCGATAACATATATTCAATATCTGCTTTATCTTTTACTTTGTTCACCCTTTTGTCGGGCTTAACTTTATTGATGGCATCATTGAATAAACTATTTGATGATATTGCTTGTAGTAAACCTCTTGAGTAGGAAAAGTAATACCATTGTTGACTTTCAGGTTCAAGATAAATATTCAGTGCATCGCCAGTTCTTTTGTGAACGATTTCTATGACACCATTCACTCTTCTGTTGATTGATGTTTTATCCATGCTACCAATTCCTATTTGTCCAATTGAACGATAACTCCTGCTTTCATTGTTCCATCCCATTTTAAGTTCTGTAAAAAAGAATGTATGGCGTAATTCTTCAGGTATTTTCTTGAAAGAGCCATAAAGATTTAGTTCTCCAATAAATTTATCCGCCTTTTCTTTTCCTGCAATTTCTGTCAGACCTTTTTCGAAAGTTGGGCGACCAATATCTTGTGTTGCTTGTAATGCTGCATTTGTACTTAACTGCTCTGACATTATTTTCAGAGCATCTTCATTGAAGAAGAAATCTATTGCTGCTAAAATGTCAAAAGAAGTTGAGTCGTTGTTCAAATTATTGATAACGCTTCCAACAGTTTTTAAATCAAGTTGTCCAAGGTCAGAACCGAAATTAAGTTTTCCTTCTCCATACACCATACATTTTTTATCATCCAAACTCAAAAAATTACCGGCATTTCCAGGCTTGTCTAATTTTTCTTGAGTGGTAATTCTAAATTGAGATGTTGATTTATCATACGACAAAACTCCATCTGCAGCGATGATATCTAAATCTGATGGCTTCCGCTTTGGCATCATAAAGGCTGCATAGATTCCCGTTGAGTCGCTAGTTTGTGAAACAGAAGATGCTAGTTTTGTTCCAGCATCTGTAACTGGTGAAGAAACAGGAATACTTACATTAGTCGGATTAACAGGACCAGAAAAACGAATCCAGTTTTGTTCAACTTTCTCGCAATGGAAATTTGGTTTTGCATAACCAGAGAAAGTTAAAAATTCCTTTGACGCTGATAAACGAATTCCTCCTTTGAATAAAAATTGTGGACTTAGTGGAAATCCAATAGTGTCTTTCAACTCTCCATTTGCAAATGTCTGAAATGTAGTATCTACTTCCACTTTGTCAAAATGAAAGTTGTGCTTAACTTTATTTTCATCGACATAATCGTAATCTCCTGAACCCTCATATTTTTTTCTTCCCAAGATGTCAACCTTGGCATTATAAATAGTGTGATACTTTGTAGTAGTGTTCGCAATTATTCTTGCTTCATTCAAAGTTCTCATTTTGGCATAACGTTCCACAACAACTTTTCCACTATCAGGAATGATAGAAGCATCGGCACTTTTAATTAAAGCTACTTTCTCCGCCCTTATCAAATAATCTTTTAATGAATATCGTGCGAACGGTGCTTTGAATTGCAATGAATCTTGTCGAGGTTCAACGGAAATAAAATCGGATCCTGTAAGATTAAGACTACTCTCGCTTGTATCGGATGTTGCCTTATGTTCACTGCCAGCTGAAAGTTCAATGGACTCTTGATCCATGAACCATTTAAATTGATCGATGTAACAAATATATTGATTTAATGGGAAGCTAACATAAGAGCCTCCACCATTCGATTTAAATTCTCCAACTCGTTTGGTAAAATCAATATGTGAATTAACATTTTTTGTTGAGAAGGCAAGAGCTGCTGTATTGTCTGATGTTAATCTGAAATCAGAAGTGTCTGAATCAAAAGCATTCAATTTATATTTGAATAATTTGGACTCCAATTCACTTGATGCGAAAGTCATGATTCCATTTCCTGACAATCCTTTTGGTTTCAGTTGTAAGTTTCCATTCAAATTAGCTTGCGTTTCATACATCACCAAATCTTTCGTTTTCTTGTTCACATACAGTACATCATTTTGTGGTTCCCAATGCTCATAAACTTCTTTTGCCTTTACATCTGGAAATTCAACTGTGGCCATTGTCTCTTTTCTATTTTTAAATTCATCAACATTGGAGTTCATTGAATCGGGTAAAAATAAAAAGTCATTTGATTTAGAAACGGAAGTTAAATAATCTAAGCTTCCATCACCATGCAATCCTTTATTACTTAAATCAATTTTATTGGTAAATTTTCCTTTTCCACCATAAGCAATCCAGCCTTCTGCTCCAGTATTTCTTGTAAGTCCAAGTGAAAAATCAGGCTGAAGTCTGAGAGTGTCTTTGAAGTCGGGAAAGATTCCTGCTGAAACTAATTCACCATTAAATCGAAGACCAGCTTTCGAAAAATTATCTAATGAGTCAATAGTAAATGGATCTAAATGAAAAAAGAATTTATCACGCGAGTAAACTCCTTCTTGAATAAAAGGTTTGTCATAGTTGACATAAGAATCTTTTTTAGAATTAAAGATTGGATAATTGGGATAGTCATGTAAACCAGATTTATTCCCTTGGAAATCGATAAGCAAATCACCAGTGATGTTTTCAAGTACACTTTTAACGGGAACTAATTTTCGTCTTCCATAGTCATCTACTTCTGCTGGATCATCTGATTCAACTTTTAGTCGTAATGAATCTACGTTATCTAAATTAATTTTGAAGTTCTGGTAGTCGAAAGAAAACGACTTCCCATAAAAATCAAAACGACCAGCATGAACCCTTCCTCCGAAACTAAAATTTCTATTTTTTTGAATTTTTACTTCTTGTTCAGCCGGATAAATTACTACGTTTTGAGAATCACTCAAATTGATTGGTGCTAATCCTCGCATTGTAATTTCAAAATTTAATAAGTTAATTGATGCATTTGGTTTTAACTTAATAATTGATTCAAATTCCAAAACATCATAATCTGTTTTTCCAACATTGGCCAATAAATAATAATATAGTCTGTCCTTGACATGAGCTTTGTCTTCGTTTGCATCATAAGTTAATAATCCTTCATCAGCAAATCGAATGAACATACCTCTTATTTCGCTTTCAGGCAATTTCATTTCTTTAGCAAGGTCTTGCGTGTAAATTTCTTTCGTATCGTGCTTCTGACAAAATTCTTTGATTGTGAAAAGAGGATGTACCTGATTCAATCCTTGAAGACGCAGGAAACGTAGTTTTCTAAAATAATTACTTGATTCAAAAGTCGCCTTACTTTCTCCTTCTCCACTAATCATTTTCATTTCAATGATAGGATTGTCAATTTTCCAATACATTCCATCAAAGTACATATCTATTTGATGATATGAATCAAAATACGGAGATTTTGATTTTCCATCTTCGCCTCTGATCAAAGCAATTTCCCTATCTTTTACGATGTATTTGAAAGTTAGAGAAGGATGATAAATAGAATCCTTTTCGAAATAAATAGTAACAGCTGAATTATCAGAAGTGATTTTTTCTTTGCGAATTGCAAAACTTTTTGATGACAAAACAAGAAACGGTTTTTTGTCTCTATAAAAAATTACATTGGCAAGGTCGTCTGTAGTTCCCGACCCAATCATTTTATTTCCTGCCATTGAAAATCCGCCTTTATAATCAACATCAGGTACAATGTTTTTAATTTCAATTTTTGATTGTGAAGAAACAAAACGAGGATAAGAAGCTGTTTCTTCACTAACGTTAGCTAGTATTTTATCGTAATAAGAACCGCGAAGAGAATTTTTGAAATAAGTTGAATTAAAAAACTCAACGGAGTCTGCATGGAATTCACTACTAGTTACATCGATTACGTACGTGTCCAAATTTGCATGAATAACATTTGCATCCCAACCAGCTCTCACCCAATTCACTTTTCCACCTTGCCCATAAAATTTTTGTTGAGTCGGATATAAAAATCCTTTCGTTTCGAAAATTATGGATGAGTCACCTTTTGATGAACATACTAAATTTAAAGCTGGGAAAACTATTTTTGGCAACGAGTCAAATTCAAAAGAATAAGAACTGTTATCGGAATGCCAATTAGTCGAAGGAGATTGATAAAGTGAATTGTCTCTAAATAAATTATTGCAAGTAATCATGTAATTGGCAAAAAACCGAGAAGGCATGAGTAATAGTTTCTCTAATCCTGATTGCCAAGATGTAAAACTGCTTTGTGACTGAGTGCTTTTTGCAAAACTTGTTAATGCTAAAATATAATTTTTAAAATCTGGAAAAGCTTTCATCCGCTTCCGCAACATCGCATTTGAAGTTTTATAAATGCCCTCTTGTTGTTGCGGGCTAAATTTACCACCAGTCCACAATGGAATAAATTCATCCATTATTTTTCCAGCTTCTTTTTTATCGGTTTCCTCTAAAAATTTCTGCATCTCTTCCACAAACTTTTGCGGATCTGTCGTGAAATTTTTTATTGTTTGTGAGAAGGCTGATTGACTTATGCAAAAGATGTTTAAAAAAACAAGTGTAAACAAAATTATTTTTCTCATAGTGATTGATTTTGTATTCAATTGGGAAGTTGAAATACGATTGCAGACCATTTCTCTTTTTGACAAGTTTTTAAATGTTTTAATCCAGATGCTTCGGCATTTTCAATCAAAAGTTTTTCATCCTCATTCAAAAATCCACTTTGAATAATATATCCATTTTTATTAAGGCAATTTACATACGCGCCTGTATCTGAAAGAAGAATGTTACGATTTATATTTGCTAAAATTATGTCAAACTTTCTGTTCTTAATGGAATTCACATTTCCTTTGATCACTTCAATAGAAGTTGAATTATTCCTCTCACAATTTTCTTTCGTATTTTCATACGCCCATTCATCAAAATCAACCGCTAGTATTTTTTCGGCATTCATTTTATGAGCTAGAATAGCTAATACTCCGCTTCCACATCCCATATCGAGTACATCTTTTCCAGCCAATTCCAATTCCAGCATCATTTCAATCATTAAGGTTGTGGTAGGATGATGGCCAGTGCCAAAAGACATTTTGGGTTCAATGATTAATTCATATTTACAATTTTGAAATTGCTCATGAAAAGGCGCGCGGATAATTACCTTCTCTAAAATAATAACTGGTTCGAAACTACTCTCCCATTCTTCATTCCAGTTTCTATCTGGTATCGATGAAAATGTAAAACTGATAGTTGTACTGTTAGGAATTGTTTCAATAATTGATTTGAGTAACTCTTCTGAAAATTTTCCTTCCTGAATGTAAGCATTCAATCCGCTTTCAGAAGTGTCAAACATTTCAAATTCCGTATCACTAAGAAAAGCGAGGAGAATATCATTTTGTTCTTCAGTGTTTGTAAATTTTACTTCAATATAATTCATTGGGCGTAATTAAATTTTTGAAGTTAAGGACTGTATGATACTAGTAAAATTGCTTTCTTTTAAAGAAGCTCCTCCGACTAATGCACCATCGATATCGTTTTCTTCAAATAGTTCATGGGCGTTTTGAGCATTCACACTTCCCCCATAAAGAATAGAGATTTCTTCTGCAATTCCTTTTGAATATTTTTCCCTTAATAATTGTCTGATAAAAGCATGCATTTCCTGCGCTTGACTATTTGAAGCGGTTACACCTGTTCCAATTGCCCAAACAGGTTCGTAGGCTATAATTACTTCATTAATTAATTGCTGGTCTAAGTGAAACAATGATTCCTCAAGTTGTTTTTTCACAACTTCAAATTGCTTGTTCTGATTTCTGTCCTCAAGTTGTTCTCCGCAACAAAAAATTGGAATGATTCCATTTTCAATAGCTCGATTTATTTTTTCAGAAAGTATTTTATTCGTCTCCATAAAAAAATGTCTTCTTTCAGAGTGACCAATTATGACGTGTTCGACGCCAATAGATGCGAGCATTGTGGCTGATACTTCGCCTGTGTAAGCGCCTTTTTCGATGTGTGAACAATTTTGTGCTGAAATAAAAAATGATGGGCAGCTTTGGATTCTGTTAATCAACGGATGAAGATAAATAAATGGGGCCGCCAAAATTATTTCAATTTCTTCTACTTCTTTATTTGAATCAAGAAGATTATCGGCCAAAGCCATCGCTTCGGCAAAAGTTAAATTCATTTTCCAATTTCCGGCAATAATTTTTTTTCTCATACGAACCCTCACTTTAATTTGAATAGTTAAGACAATCTAATCCGTGGATCTATTATGGCATTGAGTAGATCAGCCACAATGTTTAATACGATGAAGATAATAGATATTAATAAAACAATTCCCATTACAACTGGCAAATCGTAATTTTCAAGTGCAGTGACAGTTAATTTCCCAATTCCATTCCATCCAAAAATAAATTCAATAAATACGGCTCCTGCTAAGAGTGATCCTAACCAACCACTGATTGCGGTGATGACAGGATTCAATGCATTTTTCAATCCATGACCAAATAGAATTTTTGTATCACTCAAGCCTTTCGCTTTGGCCGTTCGCATAAAATCTTGGTTAATTACATCCAGCATTGAGCTTCTCGTTAACTGAACAATGATGGCCATTGGTCTTAACCCGAGTACAACGGTTGGCAGTATTAAATTTTTCAAATTAAGATGAACACCATTGAAGGGATCAATTTCATAAAGTCCTCCTGTCATATTCAGTCCGGTATATTTACTTAAAACAAAACCAAAAAGCCACGCAAAAATAATTGCTGCAAAGAAAGATGGAATTGAAACACCCGAAAGTGAGATGCTCATAATCATTCGATCCCAGAAGGTGTTTTTTCGAATAGCTGCCAATATTCCTAAAATGATTCCAAAAAAAGAAGCGAATAAAATGGAGGCCAGAGCCAGTACAGCTGTGTCCGGAAATTTTTCACTCAATATTTCATCAACGTTTTTTTTCGATTGATAGGAACGACGGAGATATGGCTTTTTGAAAGCAAGCACTTTTTTACCCAAATGAAATACTGGAAAAAATGTTTTATATTTTAATTGATCAGCATAAAATCGACTTGATTGATTGATGGAATGAAGAGATAGTGGAGATAAGTCATTGATGTACATTAGAAATTGGATTGAAATTGATTGGTCAATCCCTAAATCTTTATTTATGATTGCGACTGAAGAACTGTCAGCTCTTTGACCAAGCATCATTCTGGCTGGATCTGCGGGCAGGATGGTGAATAGAAAAAAGATGATGATCACAACACCTAATAACACTAAGATGCCACTTTTGAGTCTGCTTAAAATATAATAGGTCATTTCGGCTGCATTTTAGTCATTCGCAAGAGGAGAAAAACAATAGAATCGAGAATGATAATAACAATTTTACACACAAATCTGAATGACTAGAAATGACCCCTTTTTTTCAAATCCGTACGAACGACTAATTAACTAAGAAAATTGCGACCCACTTTTTGACATTTTATAAAATTTATGCTGCTTTTCAACCAATTTATACTGAGGTTTTGAATTTTTCTTTTACATTTGAAACGTCTCAAAAACTAACTAATTATTTACCATGAAGTTACTTTATACAAGAACAATCCTTGTCCTTGCTTTGCTTTTCATTTGTGCCAGCCAATCTTTCGCACAAGTTATTGCAAATTTCAGTGCAGATGTGACTAGCGGATGTAATCCATTGCTTGTAAATTTTACGAACAGTTCAACTGGCGGAGCAACGACTTATGACTGGGATTTTGGCGATGCAACTGGTCATTCTACTTTGACCACACCATCACATAATTATCAAACTCCTGGTTCTTATACGGTCATCTTAATTGCAACGGGACCTTCAGGAAGTAATACTGCAACAAAGACAAATTACATTACTGTTTTTGCAAGCCCTATGGCTTCATTTACTGTGGTACCAGATACTGCTTGTTCTGGAACAAACTTAACATTCACCAGCACTTCTGTGCAGGGTGATGGAGCTATCAATACTTATACCTGGACTTTTAATGACGGTAATCCTCCTGTCAATGGGAATGCAACTATTTCTCACTCATTTATTAATTCAACGAATCAATTAATTCCTTTTTATCCAGTCTTATTAATTGGTGATGTTAATTCTTGTAACAGTACCAATAGCGACACAGTTTACATTTTCCCTCAACCGATAGCCAATTTTAATGTGGCTTCCATTTCATCGTGTACTGTTCCTTCTATTGTAGGTTTTGGAAATTCTTCAACTGGAACCTCTGCATTTTCATGGAACTTTGGAGATCCAGGAAGTGGAGCATCTAATACTTCAACTCTAACTACACCTAGCCATACTTATACTTCAACTGGTAATTATCTAGTGACGCTTTCAGCCGGAGTGAACGGTTGTAATTCGATAGATACTTTTACTGTTCAGATTCAACAACCGACTGCATCTTTTAATACTTCAGATACTTCTATTTGCCGATTTACAAGCGTCAATTACAGCAACACTAGTATTCCGGCAGGCGCAACAATTTCATGGAATTTTGGTGATGTTGCCAGTGGAATCAATAACACATCTACGCTTCAAAACCCGAGTCACTTTTATCCAACAGCCGGAACATATATCACAACTCTTTCTATAACTGCCGGCTCTTGTACGAGTACAAAAACTCAAACTATTGTTGTTCATCCTAAGCCAAGTGCCTTGTTTTTCACGGCTGATAATATGGCATGCGACACTCCTTTTACGGTTGCATTTCAGGATACCGTTTCTAATTTAGCTGCTTGGTCATGGACGTTTGGCGATCCGACAAGTGGAGCAAGTAATTCAGGTGCGACTCAAAATCCATCACACACTTTTAACAACTTTGGTTACTATAATATTACTCTTGTCGTAACTGACATTTATGGTTGTACCGATTCGATTACTCGCCAGCAATATATTCAGGTAGTAAAACCAACTGTTGATATTTTACAGAAGGATAGTGGTTGTGTTGGAAAGATTTTCAACTTCACTGCGCTTGTAAATTCGCCAGCAAACCCAAATATTCAAAGCTATGTTTGGAATTTTGGTGATGGAACTGGAAACCAAAATACAACTGTACCAACAACTACTCATCAATATTTGTCTGTCGGAATTTATAATGTTTCTCTCACCATCACAACAACTGATGGTTGTACAGCAACAATAACAAAAAATCAGTTTATTGCTGTTGGTACACAACCGAATGCGAATTTCAGTTTTGCACCTCCTTCAATTTGCTTTCAACAGAATGTAACTTTTACAGATTTAACTCCGCAACCTGTCACTGGGTGGCTTTGGAGTTTTGGTGACGGTGGTGGTTCAACTTCTCAAAATCCTACTCACGAATACAACATTGACACTTCAACCGCTGGCGATCCATTTGATGTAACATTAATTGCTTTTTATAATGGTTGTCCAGATACTTTAGTTCAACAAGATATAATTACGGTTTTAGCACCACTACCTAATTTCAGTATCGCTTATAATTGCGCTACTCCTTATACAATAGCTTTCACAAATTTAAGTGGTGGTGCTACAAGCTATGATTGGGATTTTGGTGATGCAAGCGCTCACACATCAGTAACTGATCCAACTCACACCTACACAGCTCTTGGAGTTTACAACGTAATTCTTACTGCAACTAGCACAACAACTGGTTGTGTTGTTGACACTATTCTACCTGTTACTATAATAGTACCTACTCCGGTTTTATTAGTTGATACTCCTTCTGCTTGTCATACTGCAACTATTCATTTTACTGGAAGCGGTTCAACAGGTGTAAATGCTTTGCAATGGACTTTCGGAGAAGGCATTCCTGGGGTAAGAGATACTTCTTATTCCGCTGATACTTTACACGTTTATAATCGACCAGGTTTTTATACTGCTACTCTTACAATTACTGATATTCATGGATGTACTGGAGTTGCTACAAAACCAATTCATATACTCGGGCCAACTGCAGGATTCTCTGCCAATCCTATTGGAGGCTGTGCTCCTTTGAGTGTTACTTTTACAGATACCAGTCTTACCGAAGGAAGTGCTATCAATCAATGGCGATGGAATTTTGGTGGTGGATTGCCTGATACAATTAGTAGTGTTGGAGTTGTTTCACATAATTATTCAAATCCAGGTTTATTTAATATTAGTCTTACAGTAACCGATGTAAATGGCTGTACCGATTCTCATACTTCTGTAAGTTATATCAATCCATCAAAACCAGTTGTAGCTATTACTAATGATACAATCGGATGTCGATCGACCAGTGAATTATTTACAGCTTCTGTAAGCAATGCTGCTAGTCCTGTTTCTTATACTTGGAATTTTGGCGATGCTACTCCCCCTTCAACCGTTAATACAAACACAAATAATCATAGCTATTCTCAAAACGGTTTATACCCTGTGAACTTGTTGATTGTCGATGGAAATGGATGTAGAGATTCTATCACAAAAAATATTTTTATCTACACAACAGATGCTCACTTCACAGTTACAACATTAGATACATGTGTTGATCAAGGTGGCAGAAAAACTGCACAAGTTTGGGGAACTTTCCACAGTGATAGTAACTCCTATGTTACAAATTATGCATGGGATCTCACCGTATATGGACAACCAACTTGGACAAGTCCTGATTTCTTTTACACTTATAATGTTCCACCTGGAACTTATGATGCTTCTTTAATTATCACAAACAGTTTAGGTTGTCGCGATACTTTTTTAGTTCCTTCTGCCGTAGTAGTTCCTGGTCCAACTGGATCATTCAGTTTCACACCCAACAATGGTTGCCGACCTCTATCAGTTCAGTTTACTGGTGTGGCAACTGGTGCCAGTGTTTATGCTTGGGATTTTGGTGGTGGAAGCGCTATCAATGGAACAAATCAATTAAATATTAATCACGTTTATACAAATGATGGTGTCTTTACGCCGCAATTTTATTTAGGATTTCAATTGACGAATAGCTTTTGCTACATTCCTACCCCGACACAAGGTTCTATTACTGTAACTTCTTTAATTTCTGCTGATATCGATTCAAGTTTAATTTGTATTAATGATGGCGGACAATCTACCGTGCATGTATTAGTTAGTGATCCTTCTAATACTCCGCCTTACACTTACTCTTGGACTCCTTCTCCATTTGTAACAAGTGGATCAGGATCAGGGAATTTTGTTCTGACAACATCTGGACAAAGCCAATTTTATTATGTTGAAGTTGGATATGGAAATCAAGGTTGTTCAGCGATTGATTCAGTAAAAATTGATTATTGTCCTTGTCAAGAATTGTTTGATACTATTCCAAACGTCTTCACACCAAATGGTGACGGTAAAAACGACTTTTTCGAAATTAGAAACGTTTGTTACTATGATAAATTCAGAATAATTATATTCAATCGTTGGGGAAAGAAGATGTACGAATCAAATAATCCTAACTTTAAATGGGATGGACAAACAGAGGGTGGATCTGAGGCTTCTGATGGAGTTTATTATTGGATCATGACAAGCCGTTCGGGAGAAAAACATGGTTACCTCGAATTGATTCGAAAAGTGGTCAACTAATTAAACAAAATTTCTTAAACAAAAGAGTCGCAAATTTAGTGCGACTCTTTTTGTTTTATTGTGGATCCACATCAATAATTATTTGTACCGGATGATAAGTTTTATTCAAATTAAATTTTTGGATACTGGCTTTGATTTTATTTTTCACTTCAACGGTACTTGCCCCTCTTTCAATCTTAATTAAAATTGTACGGTAATATTTATTTCTAATTTTCGAAACCAATGGTAAATGAGGACCAGTAACTCTGTTCCCAAGAGATTCTTTGAGCAGTATTCCAAAAGCATTACTTGAATCTTGTATGAGTTCAACATCCTTACTTCTCATATTGATTTCTATTAATCGACTGTGAGGCGGATACCCAAAACGATTTCTTTCATGAAGGTCACGATTATAAAATCCTTCGTAGTTGTGTTTTACAACTTCTCCAATAACCCAGTGTGAAGGTTGAGTAGTTTGGATAATGACTTTTCCCTGCTTCGATTTTCGACCTGAACGCCCACTCACTTGCGACATTAACTGATAACTTCTCTCAAATGCTCTGAAGTCGGGGAAATTTAAAAGCTGATCAGCGTTTATTATTCCGATGGTACTCACATTATCGAAATCAAGTCCCTTGGTGACCATTTGGGTTCCAACTAGAATATCAATTTGTCGATCTTCAAATTCTGAAATGATTCGTTGAAAAGAAGACCTCGTACGAGTAGAATCTAAATCCATTCTTGCAATCGTTGCTTCAGGAAAAAAAATACCAATCTCCTCTTCTATTTTCTCCGTGCCAAAACCCTTTTCTTCTAAATGATGATCCGCACAATTTGGACAGAACGATGGGAGATTTTCCAAGTAGCCACAGTAATGGCATTTCAATGATTTACTTTGTTTGTGATAAGTCAATGTCACAGAACAATTCTTACAATGTGGAATCCAATTACACTGTCTGCATTCTATAAATGGTGAAAAACCTCTTCGATTCTGAAATAAAATAATCTGTTCTTTATTATCCAAAGCAAGTTTGATTGAATCTATCAATGCCGGCGAAAAAATGGATTTCATTATTTTTTTTCGTTTGGCTTCAGCTATATCGGTCACAATAATTTCTGGAAGTTTAACGCCACCATGTCTTTCATTTAATTTAACTAAACCATATCTTTTCGTTTCTGCATTGAAATAACTTTCTAAAGAAGGTGTCGCAGAACCTAAAAGTGTTTTTGCCCCATGAATTTTGGCGAGAACCATTGCTGTATCGCGGCCATTGTATCGCGGCGCTGGATCATTTTGTTTGTAACTAGAATCATGCTCTTCGTCAATTATAATTAATCCTAAATTACTGTAAGGCAAAAACAAAGACGAACGTGCTCCTAAAATTACTGTTGACTGTTGCTCTTTATTGTTTGATGAAAATTTTAAAACATGATTCCAAACTTCTACTCTTTCATTTCCGGAGTAACGACTGTGATAGACTCCCACTTTTTTTCCGAAATGTTTTTGAAGCCGAACAATTATTTGTGTTGTAAGAGCTATTTCTGGCAATAAATATAATACCTGCTTTCCTTGTTTTACTGCTTCTTCAATTAAGTGAATATAAATTTCAGTCTTTCCACTAGAAGTCACACCATGTAATAATGTAACATCATGATTTTGAAAAGTCGCTTTTATTTCTGAAAGCGATTGCTCTTGATTGTTTGATAATTTCGACGGTGGAATTATTTTATCGTCACTTGTTGGAATTCGATCTACCTGAACAGTAAACTCTACCAGAATTCCATTTGCAATTAATGTATGAAGTGAACTTTTCGATATTTCTGCATGACTGGTAACCAAAGATTTTTTTACCGAATCTCGCATTGTTTCATCATACAAAAGTTTGAGAAAGATCATCAATGCTTCTAATTGTCGAGCCTTTCTCGCGTCTTGTTCCAACTGCTGAAATAAAATGGCCATCTCACTTTCACCTTTATAATTTTCTGAAAGACGGAGTCGGCTTTCAAACTTAGGTTTATAACGGGCGTTTATTTCTTCTGTTAAAATAATTATTCCTTTTTCAACAGCCTTTTTCAATAATTGATGAATGCTTGTTTTGTTCATTAGCTTTGCTAAAGAATCAACTGTCACATCTTTATTTTTTGAAAGGATATCTATGAGTAACTCATCATTGACAGAAAGATCTTCACTTTCTAAATCAGCATCTTCAGCTAAGATCACTTTTGTTTCACTGGCCAACTTCAATGCTGATGGCAATGCACCATTCATCACTTCACCCTGTGTGCACATATAGTAATCGGACATCCATTCCCACAAAGCAAATTGTCTATCATTTACCAGTGGCTCGTCGTCTAATACAGCTTGAATACTTTTTAAGGTGTCAGGAGTTGGGTGAGTATAAAAAACACTTTTAATTAATCCTGAATAAATTTTCTGACGACCGAAAGGGACAATTACCCTTTTGCCAACAATAATTTCCTCAGCCATTTCTGAAGGAACCTGATAGCTAAAAAGAGTACCTAACGGAATTGGCAATAAAACTTCGACGTATAATTTATTCAATTCAGTCACACTATTTTGTTTGAAGAATGTTTGAAAAATATCAGCTTCTGTGATTTTTATTTTATTCAATTATTTCTATAAATCCTAATAGATAATTACCTTTTCAACTCCTATTATTAGTAAGATTTCAGTTGTAGCGGCAAAATATAAAGCTCATACAAATGGCAAGTTAATCCAGTCTAATCTTTCGCTTTCGGTTGTAAATGTAATAGAGAAAATTGGATTTAATGGAGGTCTCCACTACTTACTTTGCTTCTCTTACAACTATTTTTTTGTAACTTTCCACAGTGAAAATTCAAATCCGCAAGCTCCTCTTTTCTCTTTCATTATGGCTCATTCCTTTTTTGTGTTTTTCCCAAAAAAACGACAAAATAGAATTGGTGCATGCTGATGTAAGTGAATTTGATCAATCGCTGAATGCTAAAGCAACTCGATTGATTGGTAGTGTAGTTTTTAAACATCAAAATGCAATTATGTATTGCGACAGTGCCTATTTATATCGGGAAGAAAACAGACTGGAAGCTTTTAATAATATTCGCATCACTCAAGGCGACTCGATTACGTTGACTGGAAAAAAATTAAATTACGATGGCAATTCAAAGAATGCTACGGTTACAGAAAATGTAATTATGAGTGATCGTAAAATGACCATGAATACTTCAAAATTAGATTACAATTTAGATTTGGACATAGCATCGTATTCAGACAGCGCTCACATCATTGACGGTCAAAACATTTTAACTTCCAAATTAGGATATTTTTATTCTCATTCTCACGATTTATTTTTTAGGAAAGATGTCTTATTAGTCAATCCAAAATACACGATGAATTGTGATACACTTCGATACAATACCATAAACAAAACTGCATTTTTTCTTGGACCAACTTATATCCGATCAAACGATAATTTAATCTATTGCGAAAGTGGATGGTACAATACAGAAAATCAACGATCAAATTTTAAACATAACTCATATATACAAACACGTGAACAAAGATTGCAAGGTGATTCTGTTTTTTATGATCGATTAAATGGAATTGGAAAAGTATTTAAGAATGTTTCGATTACTGATACGACAAATAAAATTATTATTTCTGGTGACTATGGAGAATATCATGAACAAACAGATAGTAGTTGGGTGACTGGAAAAGCAATGATGACTCAAATTATTGATCAGGATTCTTTATTTTTGCATGGTGATACTTTGATGGCGATTGGAAATCAGCTAAAAGATTCCTCCAATCAAAAGAAAAATATTTTTGCTTTTCATCACGTAAAACTTTTTAAAAATGATCTGCAAGGTTCTTGCGATTCGCTTGTTTACTTAGCAGCAGACTCCACAATTCGTTTGTTTTACTCTCCCATTATTTGGTCGGGTTCTAATCAACTGTTGGCAGATACAATTATTCTTCAAAATGCCAATTCTGAAATTACTCATATTTATTTAACCAGCAATTCCTTCATCGCTTCTAAGGCTGATAGTAATGATATCTCAATTTTAGATTCGTTACAGTTCAATCAAATCAGAGGTAAAAACATGGTGGGTTTACTTGCTGCTAATAAATTATATCGAATTGATGTTACCGGAAATGGTCAGACAATTTATTATACCAAGAATAAAAAGCAAAAGAACTTTGGAGTTAATCGCGCTGAGTGTAGCGACCTCACAATATATGTCAATGAAAATAAAGTGAAAGGAATTTCACTTCTTAATGAGCCAGACGGAACTTTATTTCCCATCAAGGAACTTTCAGTGAGAGAATTACGATTGAAAGGTTTTCATTGGTTGGAAAGTCTAAAGCCTAAGTCAAAAGATGATATTTTCAACTAAATAAAAATTATTAATAATCATTTTTTATCCTTTAAAAACTCCGAAGTGTAAATTTTGAAGAGTAAATTGAAATCAGCTTATTCAGCAATTATTTTATTTTATTCTTCTGCTTTCAATTTTATATTTTCATAGTAAAAATGAATTTCCTAGATTTAGTTGTGTATAGAGTAATTGCAAAAACAAACTTTATTTTATTGATGACGAGTTTCTATCTTTGTGTTAATGGAAAATCAAGAAAACAAAATCAGACTTGATAAATATCTCTGGGTCGTTCGTCAATACAAAACACGAACAATCGCTACTACGGCTTGTGATCAAGGAAAAATACGCGTCAATGATCAACCTGCTAAACCAAGTAGAATGATTAAAGTTGGCGATTTGTTGAGTGTAAAAAGAACGGGTCTGATAGTAACCCTGAAAGTTGTGCAAATTACCGAGAACCGGTTACCTGCTAAGTTGGTAACAGAGTATTGCGAGAATTTAACTCCACAGGCTGATATCGATGCATTTAGAGCTAGAATGACTCGAATTACTATTTATCGTGAGCCTGGAACGGGGCGGCCAACTAAACAAGAGCGACGGGCATTAGATGATTTTTTTGATTTTTAAACTGAAATTATACAATATTTTTGCACCCAAAAACCAAGATCTCGAAACAATCAAATTTATTTTCATCCGTTGGTAATTTGTTAATATTTCTTCTAAGATTACCCTTTTTAAAGGGCTATTTTTCCTCTCATAACAGTACTTTTGACCTAATCACATTGATATAAATTTATGAAAACAGTTCTCGAATTAGAAAAAATTGCCTCGCAGGTACGTCGTGATATTGTCAGACAAGTTCATATTGCTAACTCTGGACATCCTGGTGGTTCTCTTGGCTGCGCTGATTTTTTGGTCGCTCTATATTTTCGTCAAATGAAAATCGATTCATCAGATTTTAAAATGGATGGTGTTGGAGAAGATTTATTTTTCCTAAGCAATGGTCACATCTCTCCTGCTTTCTATAGTGTTTTGTCAAGGGCTGGTTATTTTGAAGTAAGTGAAATGAATACTTTTCGTAAAATCGATTCTCGACTGCAAGGTCATCCAACAACTCATGAACATCTTCCAGGTGTACGCATTGCCAGTGGATCCCTCGGGCAAGGTTTGAGTGTTTCAATTGGAGCTTCCCTTTCTAAGAAATTGTTGAAGGATGATAAGCTAGTTTATTGCTTGTGTGGCGATGGCGAGATGGAAGAAGGACAAATATGGGAAGCTGTTATGTATGCTGGTGCTAAAAAAGTTGACAATCTTATTGCAACGATTGACGTTAATCTTCAACAAATAGATGGATCAGTTGAGCATGTTTTACCGTATGGCGATCTTAAACCTAAATTTGAAAGTTTTGGTTGGACTGCTTTAGAGATGGATGGCAATAATATGCAAAACACAATTTATACACTTGACCTTGCAAAATCACTCTGCGGAAAAAAGAAACCTATTGTGATTTTAATGAAAACAGAAATGGGCCAAGGTGTTGACTTTATGATGGGCTCTCATAAATGGCATGGCATCGCTCCCAATGCTGAACAAACTGAAAATGCATTATCACAGTTAGAACAAACACTCGGTGATTTTTAATCGATTCCTTTTACTAAAGCTATCTGCTATTAAAACGTATAAGCATTTCTTTCTACTCGTTTTTATTTCGCTAATGTCATTTGAATCGAACGCTCAAAAGATTGTGGCTAAAGTTCAACTCACGAGAATTGAATTTCTTTTTGATGCTTCACAATCGATGTATGGTAAATGGCAGTCAGGAGCGAAAATTGACGTAGCTAAAAAATTGATGGATCAACTAATGGATAGTCTGCGCTATGTAAAAGATATTGAAATTGCCTTACGTGTTTATGGTCACCAAAAACCTTTTCCTCCACAAGATTGTGACGATAGTAAATTGGAGGTTCCATTTTCAAAAGGAAATATTTCTACAATTCAACATGTATTAAAAAATATAATTCCTAGAGGAACTACGCCAATTGCAAAATCATTAGAACTATGTGGAAATGATTTTCCTCAATCACCTTCGCGAAATATTATTATTTTAATTACGGATGGAATTGAAGAATGCGGCGGCGACCCATGTGCTATTTCTCAAGCTCTACAAAAGAAAGGAATTTTTCTGAAACCTTTTGTTATTGGACTTGGGCTTGATGATATGTTGAAAAAAACCTTTGAATGTGTTGGTCGATATTTTGATGCCACTAATGAATCAATGTTCAGAGACGCATTAAATATTGTCATCTCACAAGCGCTCAATAACACAACTCTTCAAGTTAATTTACTCGACGTTAATCACAATCCCACCGAGACCAATGTAAACATGACATTTTATGATCGATACACTGGACAAGATAAATACAATTATATTCATACACTAAACTCTAAAGGTAATCCAGACACATTAGTCATTGATCCACTTCCGATTTATAAAATCGTCGTGCATACTATTCCGCCAGTCGTAAAAGATTCGGTCATCCTTGTTCCCGGTAAACATACTATTGTTGGGATTGACGCCCCTCAAGGTAATTTGTTTATCAAGTTTGATGGACCATCAGAATTTAAGAAAGCGCAATCAATCATTCGCTCCCGTGGAAGTTTAAATACTTTAAATATTCAAGAGATGAATTCGGATGAAAAATATATTGTTGGTAAATATGATTTAGAAATTCTTACTCTTCCTCGAATTTATTTGGAGAATGTCGATATCAGCCAAAGTAAACAAACAACAGTAAGTATTCCTCATCCAGGTATATTGACAGTGCTCACCAGCAATCAAGGATTTGGAAGTATTTATACGTATGAAAAATCTACTTTAAAATGGGTGTTAAACTTAGATAGCAACCTTCCAAAACAAACTATTATTTTGCAACCTGGAAAGTATAAAGTTGTTTATCGTCCTAAAAATTCAAGAGAAAGTATTTATACAATTGAAAAAGAATTCTCTATTGTTTCTGGCGAATCGAGTATAGTGCCTTTAAATTAATTCTAAAATAATCAGTCATGAAAAAATATCCATACACAGAAAAAAAAGATACACGTTCAGGTTTTGGAGCGGGATTGCTAGAATTGGGTCGAGCAAATCCAAACATTGTCGCTCTTTGTGCAGACCTTACTGGATCTTTAAAAATGGATGCTTTTGAAAAAGAATTTCCAGAACGCTTTTTTCAAATTGGAATTGCAGAAGCAAATATGATGTGTATTGCAGCGGGAATGACCATCGGTGGAAAAATACCCTTCACTGGAACTTTCGCCAACTTTTCTACTGGAAGAGTCTATGATCAAATTCGACAAAGTATCGCTTACTCCGGAAAAAATGTAAAAATTTGTGCTTCCCATGCAGGAATTACACTGGGAGAAGATGGCGCAACTCATCAAATACTTGAAGACATTGGTATGATGCGGATGTTACCCGGAATGACTGTAATTAATCCATGTGATTATAACCAAACAAAGGCTGCTACGTTGGCCATTGCTAATTTTCAAGGTCCTGTATATTTAAGATTTGGCCGACCTGTTGTTCCTATCTTCACTCCCGCTGATCAGAAATTTGAAATTGGAAAAGCAGTCACATTCAATGAAGGAGCTGATGTAAGTATTTTTGCGACTGGACATTTAGTTTGGAAAGCAATTGAAGCTGGCGAACTTTTAGCTGCTAAAGGAATTGAAGCTGATATCATCAATATTCATACGATTAAACCATTGGATGTGGCGGCAGTCTTAAAAAGTGTTCGCAAAACAAACTGCGTAATTACAGCTGAAGAACATCAAATCAATGGTGGTTTAGGAGATGCAATCGCTCATGTTCTCTCTTCTCATCATCCTGTTCCTCAAGAATTCATAGGGGTGAAAGATTCATTTGGTGAAAGTGGTACACCAGAACAATTGATGAAAAAATACGGATTGGAAGCAATCAATATTGTTGAAGCAGTAGAGAAAGTAATGCAACGAAAAAATCAACGGGTGACTATGTAGTTTTTTAGGAGCGTAAATTGAAATTATGGCTGAAGAACTCAGTGATCAAGAGCTTCTCGAAAAATTTAATGACGAAGGAAGCAAACATTACGCATTCAATTTACTGGTAAAAAAATATCAGCAAAGAGTTTATTGGCATATCCGTCGAATTGTTATTGACCATGAGGATGCTAACGATGTTGTTCAGAATGTTTTTATTAAAGTGTGGAAATCATTGGCTAATTTTAGAAATGATTCCCAACTTTTTACCTGGTTATATCGGATCGCAACAAATGAAGCCATCACTTTTCTCAATAGCAAGAAAAAAAGATTTACCATTCCATTTTCAGATGTAGAGCACGAACTTTCTGAAAAATTGGTGAGCGATCCACTTTTTACAGGTGACAAAATTGAGTTGAAACTTCAACAGGCTATTCTAACACTCCCCCCACAACAAAGACTCGTATTCAATATGAAGTATTTTGACGGACTTAAGTACGAAGAAATTGCCCAAATACTAAAAATTTCGGTTGGGGGGTTAAAGGCCAACTATCATCATGCGGTAAAAAAAATTGAGAAATATCTCTATGGAAATTAAACCTTTTTCTTTGTTTTTAATCTAAAAAAAAATGGATAAGAAAGAAAATATCAAATCGGAAGATGGTAAGTTACCTGAAAGCAGAAATTCTTCTGTTATCTTTCAAGTACCCAATGAGTATTTCAATCAATTATCTCAAAATATTTCTTCCAAAATTAGTGCATTACCTAATCTTGAAAATTCACCTCTGAGCGTTGCAAAAACTTTTTCAGTACCGTCAAATTATTTTGATGAATTATCAGCTCAGATTTCTGAAAGAACTATTGAAACCAATTCCGAAAAATCGCTGTTAAAAGTGATATTCAATCCTAGAGTGTTCGTGCCTGCATTATTGGCTGCTGCTATGCTTATCGGCGGGTTCTTTTACTTCAATAGAAATCAAACATTCATAATCAATGAGCAAAGTTGCAGTATTGATGAACTCAATAATTCCCAATACTTGCAATCGATTAACCAAACAGATCTGATTGATTTTTTATCAGATCAATCCACCGACAAAGAGACAGATGCGTTTGATCAATACCTTCTCGATAATAATGTGGATGTTTCACAGTTAGAAAAACACTTGTAATTAAAATTATGAAAAAATTAATTTTAGTATTTATTTTTACGATGAGCGCACTGATTGGCATTGCTCAAAGAGGAAATGGTGGACAAAGGCCCGAACGTCGACCGATGCGCGAAAAAGTTGATGCAATGAAAATTGGTTACTTGACCAATTATCTTGATCTGACATCGGAAGAAGCCAAGAATTTTTGGCCTGTTTATAATAAATTTCAAGATGAGTTAGAGCAACTCCGTCACGACCGTAAAGCAAACCTTTTAAATGATCAATTAGATTTTGCTAGCATGTCTGATGCTGAATTAGAAAAAATGGTAGATGGGGAAATCGCCTTTCATCAAAGTGAATTGGATATTCAGAAAAAATATCACCCGCAATTCAAGAGAATTTTACCTATGAAAAAAGTGGCAAAACTTTATAGAGCTGAAGAAGAATTTAAAAAGCGTTTGCTTGAAATGATACGAGAAAAGCGACGCGAAGAAAAAAGACAATTACGATAAAAAAAATCTCCTGTAAACCAGGAGATTTTTTTTTACTTTATATTTTAATGAGCAACTTTTCTGAATATAACTCCTTCAGTTTTTCAACTACAACATCAATTTCTTCTTTGGTTGAATATTTACTAAAAGAAAAACGAATTGAAGGCCGGTCAGCATTGCCATAAAGTGCTTTTAATACATGAGAGCCTGCATTGCTGCCGCTACTGCACGCTGAACCTCCTGAACATGCTATTCCAGCAATATCCATATTGAATAAAAGCATTTCTGAAAAATCTGTTGGAGGAAAAGCTAAATTTAAAACTGTGTACAAAGAATTTCCATTGGAGTCACCATTAAATTGGAGTCCTTTAATAGAACTCATTAGCTGGCCTGCCATATATTTCTTCAAATCACTAATTTGTTGATGATGCTCTTCGATATGGCTATAAGCGATTTCCATTGCTTTTGCTAAACCGACAATTCCATAGACATTCTCCGTCCCGCCACGCATATTTCTTTCTTGGGCACCACCAAAAATAAACGGATTGATTTTTACTTTATGATTGATATATAAGAATCCTACACCTTTTGGACCATGAAATTTATGAGCAGCACAAGTAATAAAGTGGACATTAATTTCTTTCAAATCAAATGGATAATGCGCCATGGTCTGAACAGTGTCACAATGGAAAAATGAATTGTACTTTTTACACAATTCACCTACCATTTTTATCGAAAGGAGATTCCCAATTTCATTGTTAGCATGCATTAAGCTAACCAATGTTTTTTCAGAATTATTTTTTAATAACTCTTCTAAATGATCAAGTTTAACATGACCTTTTTCATCGAGGTCCACCAAACTTAAATGTATCTTTCCTTCTTTCTGAAGTTCTTCTAAAGTATGAAGAACAGCATGATGTTCAATTTTTGAAGAGATGATATACTTCACTCCTAAATCTCTTACTGAACAAAACAGCGCCATGTTATTTGCCTCTGTTCCACCACTGGTGAAAAATATTTCTGCTGGTGCAACATTCAATATTTTAGCTACTGACTTACGCGAATTTTCGATTGCTGTCTTGACCTCTCTTCCCCACGAATGAATAGAAGATGGATTACCAAACTGATTTTGCATCACAGGTATCATTGCATTGACTACCTCCGGATCTATTGGAGTGGTCGCTGCATTGTCAAGATAAATTCTATTAGCCACGATTGTGTTGTTTAATTTCTGCAATTCTTATTTTCTAAGTTCCAAGTTCGAGGTTCAAGGTTCAGAGTTTGGGTTTCAAGGTTCAAGGTTCAAGTTTCAAATTCTTATTTTACTATCTTAATTTTTTCAATTCTCAATATTCAATTATCAATTATCAATTTT
>JANLRG010000389.1:0-1141 GCA_031361545.1 Bacteroidota bacterium | reverse complement strand
TTACGACAATCGTGACCTTTTGGTGTTGACGCAAGATGGGAATATGGCTGCTGAGAATCCCACTAAACATTTAGCCACTTTATATGACGATATTGGGCGAGTGGTAAAAACAGGTTTCGCTAATGTTTCGCCTACACAAGGACAGAACTTCACGTTAACAGATGCTCAAATTACTGATAAACTCACCGAGACAATATATCACGCCAACAAAACGTGGGTGAAACATCAAGGGGCAAAAGTGCTCAAACCAACAGGCGTTTCTACCTATACAGATTTCGTATGGTCGTACATTGAGCGTCGAGTGGGTCTTGAATACACGGGCAATGCTGTTTGGACGGGCAAACAGCATTTGCTTTACCCCTCAGTCGCTCAAAGACCCATTGACGATAATGATGTTTATGGTGTGGATTGGTCAATATCAGGCTATAATGGTATGCAGCAAGCCGACTTGAGTATTCGATACCTTTTTACAGGCACTTCAGCCGCCGAAGTGCGGACACGTCAGGAATTTACTTACGATAATGGTCGTCGGATGACAAATGCCAAATATGCTTATGCCTTGAATGGTCAAGGAATCAGTTCAGCAACTTTCAATCTCTCCAATATGGTTTATAACTACAAAGACCAATTGGAAGAGAAAAATATTGGTCTGAATGGTACCAACGCTTTACAATCTATTGATTACACTTACAATTTGCGAGGATGGCTCACCGCTATCAATAATGTCACTGTTTACGGCAATAATACACCGATTATGACACCACCGATGAGTGGCTCGGGATATATACAGAATTTGGCGATTTCGCCGTTTATCAAGCAAGCCGTTCAAAAGTCATTGCAAACTTCAGAAATAACGCCTCCAGTTATGACTGATAATAATACTGATTTGTTCAATCAAGCTCTTACATATGGTAGCCCCGATTCTCGCACAGGAGCGACCCCTCAGTACAACGGCAATATTTCAAGCACCACATGGCAAGTTTTGGGCAGGGATAAACAAGCCTACGGTTTCAAGTATGATGACTTGGACAGATTGACAGAATCCAAATATTTTGATATAACGGATTCATACAGCAATAATCAATGGAACTCGACTAATTCGACAGACTTAAAATTCAAAGAATCATAAACCTATGACTTG
>JANLRG010000353.1:0-1316 GCA_031361545.1 Bacteroidota bacterium | reverse complement strand
AGAATAAATGAGAATGGGAGAAGAGTTGAAAATTGAGAATTGAGAATTGAGAATTGAAGATGGAGAATGGAGAATTGAAGATGGAGAATTGAGAATTGAAGATGTGAGAATTGAGAATGGAGGATGGAGAATTGAAGATGGAAAATTGAGAATGGAGAATGGAGAATTTAGAATTTAGAATTGAGAAATTGAGGAATGAGAATTGAAAATTGTGAATGATGAATGGAGAATGGAGAATTATAAGAATCGAATTTTGAGTAATAGAAATAAAGACAGAATTGAATGCAAAAATTGACTGATATTGATCAGAGAGAAAAAATAAAATTGGTTTTCAAATAATGAAAACATGAGTAATAAAATTAGTAACTTTACAGAACTATTTCATGGGGCTGCCTGGATTTGACAGTGAGTGAAATTGATAGGTAAGCATGTCGAGGGTTGGAGGTCAGCCTCGTTAAACACGGTTTCCAACTGCCTAACTGGCAACAATTCTTACGCGTTAGCCGCTTAATCAGAAGATTAATCTGTTGACTACTTCCTGAAAACCTGTTCACCCGTTTTCTCATTTGAAGTATCGTATGGTGAATGCTGCTCGATGATGTTTCTGCATTGGGTTCAAGACCTACGGAACTAAGTTGTATGATAGCGCGTGTTTAGCAGTCATACCGCCGACAACTAATAAACACTAAACATGTAGAAAGTTTATTGATTGCTTGTCTGGACGAGGGTTCAACTCCCTCCAGCTCCACTCTTCACCCTCCTTGGTATCACGAATCCGATAAGATTTATGATGCGAAGGAGGGTTTTCTTTTATTATATGGTTATATTCCTTTTTTATAAATAAAAACATTGAAGCTGTAAATATTAGTTGATTCTAAGGCTGCAATTAAGAATTGCATTCATGTATTTAGTTGTCATTGATGCATGAGAATTGTACAATTTTTTTGTAGAAAAGTATAAAAATAATTTATCATTAGATAGTAACTTTACTAAAGATATATAGATCCTCTGCATGGTCAGTGTGACTAGAAAAAATTAATCTTATAAATAAAATTTCCAATGAAAATTAAAAAAACAATTTACTCGCTTTTTGTAATTGTACTTACAATGGTGCTTACTTTTTCTCTTAACCAAAGTTTTTCTCAAACACCATCTGACACTTCAAAAATGAAGGATTGTTGTATTTTGAAAGGGGTAATGATGATGAAATTGGATTCTGTTATTATGATGCTATTGGAATTTGAAATTACAATGTAATATGGTACGGTTTTCTAACCGTACGGTGCATGCATGACTAAGAGTGGTCAAAATATGTT
>JANLRG010000583.1:0-4716 GCA_031361545.1 Bacteroidota bacterium | reverse complement strand
GGTACTCCCACGTTGGAAGCCACCAAACCTGCGTCGGAACGTAGATACCCCCACGTGGGAAGCCACTAAACCTGCGGCGGAACGTGGGTACCCCCACGTCCGGACAGACATATTGTGGCTTTAAAACCAATAAACTATCGGGCAGGACAAGAAAAGAATATAAAATTGAGAGTATAAGGCTACCTTCTTTTCAATCAATGGTACAACACTCAACCATAAAAGAGCCTCTTTTAGTTAATTTAAATAAAACAATTGACCGTTTATACAGTCAAACAAACCGTTTATACAATAGCCCCCCTCAGTATCGGGAATTAATTTTATCCTTGCACTGAAATAAATATTGCTATTCTTTGAATGTCAATGTTTATTGAGCCTGAAATTAACTAACCGTTTTTAACTAAACTTGACCTATGACTCTAACGCAAGTACTCCCTTCTCAAGCCTACAAGCCTACTTCTTCTTTAATTAGAAAGCTTACTTGTAAGAATACATTTTTATTTATTTGTCTATTTTGGGGAATATCGTACTCAATTGAAGCACAGCAGCCTGTAATTCCATCATCGCCCAATGCTGCAGCGTTGGGTAAATATGCGGATGTTCCTGTCAGTTATGCTACAGGCATACCCAGTATCTCCATACCTCTTATGGGAGTTAGCGGCAAACATCTCAACTTACCTGTTTCACTAAATTATCATTCTGGCGGCAATAAGGTTGATGAATTGTCAAGTAATGTGGGTTTAGGCTGGTCGCTTAGCGCAGGAGGAGTTATAACAAGATCAGTTTTTGGAAAACCTGACGAAATGGCATCCGTAGGTTATGCTGTAAATAATTTTGATAAAAATAATCCTGTGCATTTAAAAAATGCTGCCGAAGGCTCTTGGGATACCGAACCAGATGTATTCTATTTTAACGTTGCAGGTTTCACAGGAAAATTTTTCATAGATGCAATATCTTCTAATAATATCTATACAATTAAATTGGTGCCCTATCAAGATATTCAAATTGTCCGAGAGGGAACTGGCTGGAAATTGACTGACCCAAGTGGCGTGGAGTATATTTTTAATGCCCAGGAAACAACTTATATAGAAACAGATTGTGGAAGTAGCGAATCCATTACTCCTTCAGTAGTTACGAGTTGGTATTTACAACACAATGCTATTCGACTATAACGATTAGTGGGAGTAATAGAATAAAAGAAATAAAATCGAATTTTCAACGTGTACTTTTCAATTATGCAACCCCAAGGCAAGATATTGAAGGGGGGACGGCTAATCCAAGTTACGCTTTAAGTAGTTGTGAATTTCAAGTCTTAACGCCAAGTAATAGCTATAAATCCATAAAAAAAATTAATCTAACACACGAGTATTTCGTATCAAGCACACTGCCACCTATTCAAGAAGAAGGGAAAAGGCTGAAATTGAAAAGCGTTCAAGAAATTGGCATCGACATCAATAATGCAGAGATGCCCCTACCACCTCATGTTTTTACGTATCTTGAAGAGGGTGATTACAACTTGCCACCCCGGTTAAGTTTTAAACAAGACCATTGGGGCTTTGCTAATGACAATCAAGCATCAACTCTTATTCCTAAAGATGCTACAATTCCGGCTTTGGTTAATGGGGCAAACAGAAATACACATTCTGAAAAAGTTAAATCAGGAATCATTCGTAGAATTACTTATCCAACAGGGGGTTATTCGGAATTTGATTTTGAAGCGAATGCAGCATATTTGCCTAATAATACTCTTTTTTATGACGAAGAAGTGCCACACACAGCCACATCAAGTGTAAGGCATTTCACAGGCGAGAGCGGTTTGAAGGTTCAAATAGCTGATTTTACAATCACTGGCAGTAATCCACAAGCCAATATACCTATTATGGTGAATTGGATTACATACAATTCACGGTTTTACGGTGATGGTGGACAAACCGTTGCAATTTATAGAAAAAGTACAAATGCACGTGTTTGGGAAACTTCTGGAACGACCAGAGGGCAATCTCAATCCATTTTTTTAACACCTGATGACTACCAAGTATATGCAGAAGTTAATTTGGCGAATGATATTGCATCTATCAATGTTGTTTGGAAAACGTTTGAAAGATTATCTGCTCAGCAAAATATGGATCCGGGTAATGCAACTGTTGGTGGTGTTAGGATTAAACAAATAAATAACTATGTATCAAATACGGCACAACCTATTGTAAAAAAAATAGAATATATATCAGACCCTACTACACTAAAAACCAGTGGCGAACTTACTTCAACGCCTAAATACGATTTTCCTCATAATACTTTTGTCCAAGTTTGGAGAGAGACGAATAGCCCATCGACTCCGGCATTTAGAGTTTTTGCCTTAAACCTTGATCTGAGTACCGTTGAGTTTTATGTTACTCCCATAAATCTGCCTTCATCTATTGTTAGATCCAATATTCCGCCAATCGGTATCTTAGAAAATGAATACACTTGCAGTTTTAGAGGCTATTCTTCAACCAGTAAAGTACCTTTGGGTTCTACGCAAGGAAATCATGTTTACTATACCAAAGTCACAGTGTATAATGATGCAACAGGCGATGGTGCGGGTAAGTCCGAAATGTTTTATTCAAAAAAACATGATGCGTTAAATTTTGCTTATCCATACATAAAACACGACAGTTACGATTGGCAACGAGGTTTGTTAGAGAAACAAATAGACTATAAAAAAACGTCAAACGGTTATGTTGAAATAAAAAAAGTAACCAATGTGTATAAACTTGATAGATTAAATCCTAATATAAGTAGTTCTTTGAACAATTATACAAAAAATGGCTACGCTGTTGTATATTATCCTGCAAATCCGACTACTCGATTAAACAATACAAATAATCAAGTTAAAATTAATTCGCATAGAATTATGTCTCCGTGGCTTTCATTGGCTCAAACCACTGTTGTTCAAGATGGTATTGAGACAGTGACAAACTACACTTACGATGAAGCCAATGGTACACATACGCAAGCAATAGTAACTTCAACAACAAGCAGTAAAAATGAGCTAATCAAAACAGAAACCAGCTACCAATGGTTAGAAAGACATATTTTAGCAGCCAATGAAACACGAACTTACAATAATACCCAACTCATCGGAGGCTCTAAAACGGAATATAAGCCTTTTGCAACTGCTGGCGGAGTGGTTTCATTACCTTTTAAATGGAGTTCTATTTTTAAAAACAATACTATAAAAATAAAAATTACTGTACCAGACGACGGCTACAACGCCGATGGTTTTCTGTCTAAAATCAGAGAAACAGGTTATTCAGTTGACCAAATTTACACATGGGAAAATGCTTTATTGAAACAAAAGAATTTTGGTTCACTCAATTGGTTTTATGATTATTATGAAACAACCATTCCTTTTTCAAGGCAATTAAAATCAGTGACGGATGAAAATGGCTTAAGAACTAAATTCACTTATGATGGATTCTTACGTTTATTAAAAACGCAAAACCGTTTTTCAGGAACAATAGATGACCCACAAGATGTTCAAGCGACAACCGACTACATTTATCATTATAGCGGTCAAACTGCCGAATTACCCGTTGACGTTAATTCTAATTTTGTCCAAACTAAAAACTCATTTAAAGGTGTGACTACGCCCCCCCTCAGTACAAAACAGTATATGGATGGTTTGGGTCGCCCCATTGAAGTGGTGAAAGAATTATATACACCACCATCTATTGACCACCCTAACGATTATTGGCATCAAAAAAATTATGTCGCTTATGATGCTTTGGGCAGACAAAATAAATCCTATCTGCCATTCGAAAGCAGCACTTTAGGTTTTGAAGTGGCACCTGCTTACCTCGGCTCTTATGTCTTGACAGAATATGAAACATCCCCCCTCAGTCGCCCGATGAAACAAACGAATGTGGATAATACTGTTGTCACCACAAGCTACGGAACGAATGCTGCCAATGATGTACGGCTTTTTGTAGCGGCAGGTGGTAGTGGCAGTAGTGTGTCGGGCGGTAGTTTTTATGCAGCGAATACTTTGTATAAAACAACTATAAATGATGAAAATGCTAAACAAACATGCGTTTTCAAGGATAAATTAGGGCGAGTCATCTTGACGCGCAAGTTTTTAAGCACTCAAAATGTGGACACTTATAATGTCTATGACGATTATGGTCAATTGGTGGCTGTGTTGCCGCCCGGCTCAGTTGATGGGAACGGGGCTGTGACCAATTCCTTGACATTTCAATATGTTTATGACAATCAAAATCGGTTAAGCCAAAAGACAGTACCAGGAGCAGAGCCTCAAAAATTCTACTACGACAATCGTGACCTTTTGGTTCTGACACAAGATGGGAATATGGCTGCTGAGAATCCCACTAAACATTTAGCTACTTTGTATGACGATATTGGGCGCGTGGTAAAAACAGGTTTTGCAAATGTTTCGCCCACGCAAGGGCAAAATTTTACTTTAACAGATGCGCAAATTACGGATAAACTAACCGAGACAATATATTACCCCAACAAATCTTGGGTGAAACATCAAGGGGCAAAAGTACTCAAACCAACAGGTGTTTCTACCAATACAGATTTTGTTTGGTCGTATATCGAACGTCGTGTAGGTTATGAATACACAGGTAACCCAATTTGGACAGGCAAACAACATCTGCTTTACCCCTCAGTGGCTCAAAGACCTATCGACGATAATGATACTTATGGTGTGGATTGGTC
>JANLRG010000582.1:0-1858 GCA_031361545.1 Bacteroidota bacterium | reverse complement strand
CTTGGATCTGTATAAACTAACGGATTATTATTCGCATAAGAATACCGATTGAACCCTTGCGACCCTGCATCACCTACATAATTATCAGGCGAAAGCATCCTACCCAAAACAGGGTCATACAAGCGAGCATTCATATTAATCAGCCCAAACTCGGCTAAATGCTCATGCCCTGTATAACCTCTATACAACCAGTCGGGTACAGATTGCACATTGGCATAATCCCAAGTGGTGACATTGCGCTTTCTACCCCATGCGTCGAAGTTCTGTTCGGCTACTATTGTACCGCTTGTATTTGTAATGGCTACTATTGACCCTAAATGGTCGGTATAGGGGAAATAATATTCAAAGGTGGCGTTGTCTCTTTTGACAACAATCGGTTTTGTCTTCTATAAAAAGACCCCTCAGTATTTGGGCTTTTGAGGCTTAATACTGAGGGGAAATACTTTTAATCATCTCGTAAATGTATGTGCAAGGTAGATATTTTCGACATTTACACATCCATAGAATCTATGAAATAATTATTTTTTAATATTATACAGAATTCATCAAATTATAAACTAATTCAGAGAGACTATTTCCCATTTCAACAGAGTAGGTATCATCATAAGGGTCAATTTCTAATATAGAACCTGTTTCTTTTTCAAAAACATATTTCATCATTCCCCCGTTAGAACCAAATATCCAATATTTAGAAAAGAAATTAGAATCATTAATCATTAAATATGAATTAGATTCTATTTGCTCCTCGACAGTCCATAAGGCTAAGAATCTATCACCTACTTGCCCTTCACCTCCATTGACCTTTGTTATAAATTCAATATAGTCATTGGGATATTTAAAATCCATTTTGTCAATTAAGTCATTTAAAATTGATTTTTTTGGTGCTTCATTAAGGTGAAACAAAGTATTATTTAATAAATATTTCATATTTTACTTTTTTATAAGTGAAATCCGAAGTCTGTTCCAAAAAGTTGTATAAGGACTATGTTGTCCCCTAAGTAAAGCAATTTTATTGCTAAGATCTGTTGGACTTCCTCCAAACTTAACAGGAATAATTTCATGTACATCATATCCTCTTGGAAACACTCCACTCACTTTAAGTGCTTCATTAGTTCTATTTGCTAAAGCACGCGCAGCATCATATTCTGCACCTTCTATAAGCCTAAATGGACCCGTTGGTTTAGGTACATTACCTGCTGGATAGCCATCCCAATCACTAATGGAAAATTCACCATTTTTAACCCAGTTTTGTCCATTCCATGTTCTACCATCTTCTAAAATTCCATCTGTTATTTCATCAGCATAAACTCTATACCCGTTTACACTATGGTCAGGAATTAAGTTTCGACCTCCGCCTGTGGCGGCAATAGCTTCTCGATTAGCTAATTGACCTTCCAGTTTTTCTGCAATATCATCTAATCTTTTGCCTAAGTTAAGTTTCATTTGTCGACGAGCTATTATTTTATTAATATATCGCTCGACATAAGGACCCGCTACGGCAGCTCCAACGGTGGCAAGAACACTCCCCCATGTAATTTTATTACCCAGAGCGGCTCCAACACCTAATGAAGCAGCACCAGAAGCAAGGTTTATAGCGATTTTTTGACCTATAGAAAGTAATTTGCTACCATTGGATAACACTTGCCCTAAAATATTACCAACTGCACCACCTGCTGCACCAATTAGAAATGATGTGCCTGCGCCTTCAAACAGTGGTTTATCGGTCAAAAAATTAATGCCAATCGTTATAGCTGCACTTATGCCACCTTGAACGGCTGCTGCCACTAAAAATGGAACAAATAAAAAATTGCCACTTGGATCTGTATAAACTAACGGATTATTATTCGCATAAGAATAC
>JANLRG010000202.1:0-5478 GCA_031361545.1 Bacteroidota bacterium | reverse complement strand
TTTTCATTCTCCAAACGAATATAGAAAATATTTTAAAAGAAAAAGTCAACCATTTAATCATCCTTCTTTTATTGGTCTATTATGCTGCGATCTTTTCACTCGTCGGAATCTTTAGCGCTAACATTTCTGCTCTTGCCTTACAACTCAACTATTATTGTCCGGACAGCAAATTAATTATCACGAGCATGAGACTATCACTTGATTATTATCACTTTTCTATTATAATTTCCATAGGCTGTTTCTAAAAATAAAGTATAGTTTCCTGATGGTAATTCAGCAACTGAAAATTGAAAAGAATTCAAAGTTGAATTAATGATGGGAAATAAATTCTGAATAACCTCATGGCTTAAGATATTATAAAGCTTTGCAGATTTAATAATTCCCGTTTTAGCGGGATCGTAAGTTAAGTTTAAGATATTATTTGCCGGCAAAGGGAAGAGTTGTATATCATCTGATTTCTGAATGGCATTCACTGATGTGTAATAACTTAATTTGCAAACCCACCCATCCTGACTGTTATGATTTCCGCTGACATCACCATCATTTGAAGTAGAAACTCCTGCAACTATAAATCCTCCATCACTAGATTGATCAATAGCAAATGCTATTTCTGAATTGCTTCCGCCGTAGCAATTTTCCCAAAGCAAAGTTCCATTGCTGTCAGCTTTTACAATCCAAAAGTCTCCTGCAGCACCATGCCCTCCTGTAACATCACCATCGGATGATGTTCCTGAACCGGCAACAATAAACCCGTCGTCTGAAGTAATATCAAGCGATTCTATATTTTCGATCAATGTTCCACCATATGTCTTTTGCCATCTGAGAGATCCAGCACTATTCAGCTTGATTACCCAAGAATCATCCCAGCCATGATTCCCTGTAACATCACCATCATTTGATCTTGTGTATCCGCCGACTAATAAACCTCTGTCAACTGTTTCATGTACTACACGAGCAACGTCAACATTTGTTCCGCCAAATGATTTTTCCCACATAACACTTCCTCCACTATCAATTTTAGAAACCCAAAAATCTTCCAGTCCTCTATTATCAATTAAATCACAATTTGTACCTACAATAACATAGCAGCCATCTGAAGTAGCTGTTATATCAGAAGCAAATTTGCAAGCTCCGTAAAATCGCTGCCATTCCATTTGTCCTATCGAAGAAAGTTTAATTATCCATGTTGCATCGGCATAAGGATTTTGCCATGCGTCAATATCATTTGATTGTGTTTCACAAAATACAAGGTAGCCTCCATCGGCAGTAGGAATCGCTTTGCTTCCTCTTTCCAATCCGCTACCACCAAAGTGTTGTTTCCATTCTATTGATCCGGCAGTATCGAGTTTTACTACCCAGCAATCACCCAATCCATAAGTTTGGAGAAAATCATCAGTATAAGAGTAAGAGATCCCTGAAAAAATAAATCCGCCATCAGGTGTCTGACGGATCGAAGTAGCTTGATCACTACTCATTCCTCCGATACATTTCGACCATTGTGTCGCACCTGTAGTCGTAAATTTAATTATCCAGATATCATCAGCGCCATGATTTCCAAATACATTTCCATCAGCAGAACCTGCGGACCCAATTGCAATGTAACCACCATCATTGGTCTGTGAAATAGAAAGTAATTCATCACTTAAAGTTCCACCCATGGAATGTTGCCATTGAATTATTGGCTGAGCACCGAGATTGCTAAATAAAAGAAAGAGGGCAATGAATAAAATAATTCTTTTCATATTTTACGGATGAAATTAGGTTTGGCGATAAGATATATTCCCTTCGAAAACCGCTGTATCCCATTGGGACAAACTTATACCTAATGATATGAAATAAAAAGCGTCCCGCTCGCCGGAATCTTTAGCGTCAATTCTTCCGCACTTTCCATACCCAAGCCGCAGCGAGATTCCGCCGGGAATTGGTGACAAAGTCTTTTCATGGAAACACATTTTCATTCTCCAAACGAATATAGAAAATAATTTAATAGTAAACCCTATCATTAAATTATCCTTCTTTTATTGGTTGTCTGTAAGGTGACTTCGATCTTACATTTGTCTATTGCCCTATGCCTATCAAATCCATAAACAAGAATCCGCTTATTTTCTAACCATGACCGCCGTAGAGTGGGTTGATGCTTTGATGCGAAGAGAGCACAAGCAAATTATCTGCGACAGTTTTAATTATTGTGTAGATAAAAAAGGACTGGAAATTTTCGCCTATGTAATTATGTCGAGCCATTTACACATGATTGCAAGAGCAAGGAATTTTGATCTAAGTAACATTGTTCGCGATTTTAAAAAGTTCACCTCTTCTATGTTGATCAAAGATTTCAAGACTACAACTGAAAGCAGAAAGGATTGGATGCTAGACATATTCAAAAACGGCGGAGCAAAGCAAAAGAAAAAATCAACGCATCAAGTTTGGCAATTTGCGTTGCGTATAGGAAAGTGAGTACTTTTTTGCCGGCGGAATCTCGCTACAGCTTGCGAAAGGTGAGTGCGGAAGTCTTGACGCTAAAGATTCCGTCGAGAGGGTGATAAATGCGATAAGAAATAAGCTTATTCATCGAGTATTTGCATGCGTCAGGGACCAAAGAAAATATTTCAAAAAAGACTTGACTTTCGCATAGAAATCGCCCAGCGGATGGTATGTTTAATAAAAAATCACCATTTCCATAAAAACAATTTCACTTCTTCAAGTTACTTTTTGTTATTTTTATTTCTACTCTTCTGTTAATAGACCTCGCTTCTTCCGAATTTTCTTTTACAATTTTTTTGCTTGCCCCGTATCCCTTAAAAGATAGGCGATTTTTCTCGATTCCTTTTAACACAAGAAAATCATATACTTCCTTTGCTCTGTTCAGAGAAAGATCATTTGTTCGTGTATCATCGTCGTATCCATCAATTTCTTGCTCCGGCAAACAACATATGTGTCCATCCAATTCAATCTCGACATTCTTGTTTTTCTGAAGAATCAGAACAAGCTTTTCTAGTGTCTTGTAGGACCCGGGCAGTAACTTGTGTTTACCAGGATAAAAATTTACATTGGGAATTCTCAAATATGTGCCAACTTTAAGATCTGAAATATTTTTTGGAATAAAATTGTCTGTCATATTTTTTTGATTAAAAAAAACAGTGACACTAACAAACCTATTTAAATCTTGATTTGATTCTATCGCAAATTTCTCTCCTGTCGCTATTATTTTTATTGGTTCAGCTTTTAATTGTCTAGACGACAGATATTTCTTAACTGATTCCGCCCTCCTCTTAGAAAGAGAATAATTAAAATTAAAAGAACCAACTGTATCACAAGTTGATTCTAAATAAACACTATCTATTTTTGAATGCAAAATTAAACTATCCATCTGAGTGATAAAAGAAGAGCTCAGAGAGGATTTATTAAAATCGAAATAAACTTTAACCTTCATCGTTTCTTGCGAAAACCCATAGGAAGTTGATAATAAAAAAAAATAAAGAATAATTTTTCGAATATACACAAAGATAAATTTGAGCTTAATTGGTTAAAAGACAAGATTCCCCTTGTCATTTTATATATACTTCTATGTCTTTTAAAACTGCAGAATGCATTTCGTTAGTAAATCCAACATAGCTTCTTAGAATCACTTTACGTTTAACATCAATAAGATACAATGTGGGAAAAACACTAATTTTTTTCTTTATATCTTTTGATTTTTCATAATATATAGGATATTCTACCCCTCTTTTCTTAAACAAACTATCACTATACTGTTTGCGTTCAAAGTCCACAGGATCTATCGCTACTACTGTTAATTTTTTACTTGATATAGTTTTGTGGACTTCATTTAGCAATGGAATAGATTTTAAGCAAAAATAACAAGATGTATATGTAAAGTCTAATAGGAGATAGTCTGATAGTATAGAATCAATATTAAATAAATTACCTTTCGCATCCTGGGCATTTAATTCTGGCAATTCAATCAAAGTATCGGAAAGAGTTTTATTAATTTCAGTATACGGGTCATATAATGTTTTTACTTTCCCATTTAATAGGGAATCTTTAATTTCTTCAAGCATGCCATAATCAAGTTTAGTATAGACTATTGAATCAAATATTTTGTATTCCAAATCACCAACTTCGGAATCGTATATAGATCTCCTGAACTTTACGATTTGGTTCGATTCCTTGTCAACATGTATGAAAATAGAATCGTAGGCAACACCTGTCAATGGTTCAGAATAAATAATTGTTACGGACGGTCTTGAGTATGTCGAATCCTCCTTTATGGAATAATTCTCAATCTTTTCCAAATTAAGTCTCATTGAAGGGTATTTAATTAGGGAGGGAAAAAGTTGAACAGACTCAGCGATCAAATCATAGTTCGTTAAATAATTAAATGTGTCTTTTTGAAAACAAGAAATATCATTTTTTGTCCCTGATCGACAGAAATTATTATTGAAGAAATATTGAAAGCCTAGGTTAAAAAATAGGACGAAGCTAGCCAATGAGTCTTCGTTCAAAATGGTTCTGTCGACGTACAAAGCAACTGAAGAAGAAAATTCTTTATCAGTTAGAAGAGGTTTTTGCTTCCAGATATAGTCAACCTTATATCTTTTATCAGTATCTGTTGCATAATTAATATTAGCAAAAGTTTTACTAATCAGCTTTTCACTGCCTTGTGAAATGCATAAATGGTGGGTTAAAACTAAAAAAATCAACAGAGCATTTACTGGTCTCATGATAAATAGTAATGGCCAAAGAAAGAAGATCTCTTTGGCCATTAATTTAAATTTAATTAATTACAATTGAACTTGCTTTAATAAAAACAGCATCCGCCAGGAATTGGTGACAAAGTCTTTTCATGGAAACACATTTTCATTCTTCAAACGAATATAGAAAATATTTTAAAAGTAAGCCCAACCATTTAATTATTCTTCTTTAATTGGTTGTTTGCAAAGTGACCTTGATCTTACATTTGTTAAATACCATCTGGCGATCAAATCCATAAACAAGAAACAGCCTATTTTCTTACCATGACCGCTGTAGAGTGGGTCGATGCTTTGATGCGAAGAGAGCACAAGCAAATTATCTGCGACAGTTTTAATTATTGTGTAGATAAAAAAGGACTGGAAATTTTCGCCTATGTAAGTATGACGAAAGTGCATACCTTAAACTGGGCGGAATCACGCTGCGGCACGGCTATTTAAAGTGGATAAGTATTGACGCTAAAGATTCAGCCCATGGGTGATAAATGCGATAAGAAATAAGCTAATCCATCGAGTATTTGCTTGTGTCAGGGATCAAAGAAAATATTTCAAAAAAGACTTGACTTTCGCATAGAAATCGCCCAGCGGGTGGGAGTTCAAATTAAAATAAATTTTCCTGAGTAATGGCCATTTGCAGTTCTCAAAGTATAAAAGTACATAGCCTTTGGTTTATTATTTAAATTAAAATTGAGTGAATTATATTCTTCAAATACTTTTCTTCCATTTAAAT
>JANLRG010000197.1:0-1270 GCA_031361545.1 Bacteroidota bacterium | reverse complement strand
GATTTTCGATGGGTTATAAAAGTTCGATAAAACTTCCCAAGACTTCGCCTCAATTTCTTAAAGCCATTTCTGAAACTGATTTTTATAGTATTTATACCCGATTGTTTTATTAAAGAATCTATTCGTTTATCCTGCTGTGTCTTCTCTAATCGTGTTAAACCTTGTTCATTTTTTTCATAATGAAAATCATTTGCCAAGAGTTTAAAACCATTTTTTATACAGACTTGTAGATAAGTGTTCATAAATTTTTGATTGTCTGGTGAAAAACTTATTGCTTCTTCATTAACACCTAATTTGAAAGCGCGGTTAGGCAAACTGCCAAATAATGATATATCATCAGCAGGATGTGGCGGAACGTAGGTTTTTAATCCCAAATATTTTTGGAGCATAAATGAAAAATGAATGTCTTCTCCTACTTTGCTAAATTGTGCATAATTATCACTGTCTTTCCAAAAAACGGTGAGCCAGTCTCTTTCAAAAAACCACGAATGCCCGACAATATCTACTTCTATAGTCGTATCATTCGGATTATCCCAGCCGACTCTTGAAATATAATGGATATAATCGTCGTGTGGATTAAAAATAATCCCGATAGTTCCTAACAGACCCCGATGTATTTGAATGGTGTTCATACAGTTTTCCAACCACCTCGCTCCCGGAATGGTATCATCATCAAAAATGCAGACATACCTGGTTTTTGCCCAAAAACCAACTGCAAACCGACCCCAAACGCCTATATTTTTCGAAGCTTTTACATGATTTATGCCTTCTAATAGGCTCAAATCGAAATTTACTGAGGGGGTAGCGGCGTCTTGAAAAAAAAAGATTTCTTCGGGCTGCACGGTTTGATGGTGGATAGCGGCGAGTTGCTCCCTCAAATTATCAGGGCGGCGATAGCCCGTCAGTATGACCGTAATGCCGTTTTCATTCATATATTTAAATGGATATTTTACATATTCTTTGACTGAATACTTGAGTGGCATCCATGTATGAGCGCGTTGTGCGAGCGTGAATATACACATCTATCGACGAACCGAAATCAATATATCTATTCTCCGGATTGGCTTCATAAAGTCGATGAATAATGATCTCAGACATGGGACCCGCTGAAACGACAAATAGCGTATTTTTTAAACTTTTTGTTTCGTTGATTATTTTTTCAATAAAAGCATCCCCCTCAGTATCCCAATACTCAATACAGTTATTTTCGGTCGCAAAATAGTGCATGACCTCAAGCTTGCCGATTCGTTTTCCGATACCGTTTTTATGA
>JANLRG010000564.1:0-2586 GCA_031361545.1 Bacteroidota bacterium | reverse complement strand
GAACCCTTCAATGTTTATAAAACATGGACAGAATATATCAATCGTCTTATTGGTGTGCTCGTTGGTTTTTTTATTTTTTTAACGGTTCTTTTTTCTCTCCCGACTCGCCGCATTGATAAACGAATATTTAGGCTTTCGCTTGTAGGTTTCGTAGGGGTTATATTTGAAGGATGGTTGGGTTCGTTGGTGGTTTCTACCAATTTGATGCCTTTGCTTATTACCGTGCACATGGTGATTGCGATGCTGATTTTAGTCGTACTTATAGCGGCTGTTGTGCTGGCATATACACGCAGGAGCAGCGTTAGTGAGTTGCTGTATGTCAAACCAATGTCGAAAATATGGCTTGGTATAGGTGTGTCAACTGTCATTTTAATGCAAATCATATTGGGTACGCAGGTACGAGAGAGTGTGGATAGAGTTTCTAAATCACTCGGAGAAGCGGTGCGAGCTGAATGGGTTAATAATTTAGGCTTGGTTTATACCATTCACATGACATTTTATTATTTGGTAGCAGCGAGTATTATGTATTGGATTTGGCTGTTGAAGAGTATGTCTATATTTAAAGATACAGGCGTCAAGGTTTTTTCGGCTCTATTATTAAGTGTTTTAATTACTGAAATAGCCTTAGGCATTGGCATGCACCGTTTTAATATACCACCTATTTTGCAACCTTTGCATCTGTTGTTTGGAACTATGCTTTTTGCATCGGCTTTTACTTTGACCGCAATTTTGTATTATAAAAGAATAAAAATTTAATTTTTCTAAAAAGTCAAACAAACGCTTCATACATTGATTTCTACATTTGAACAGGATTTTATGTCATTTTGTGATTAACCTATTTTAAATACCGTACAAACACACTATATTTGTAAGGTAGTAAATTTAGTTAACCTAAAAGAACAGAAATCCAAATGAAAAAGTAGTATGAATGCTTTTCCGCTTCAATGTAGGGAAAGCATTTTTTTTATTATTCAGCAATATTTTATTCTCATTTCATTGGATGTAAGTATTTCATTGAAAAATGGTAATTACTTAGGACAATTTACAATAAAAGGTTTATTCTCTAAAGCCGCCACGATATTATGGAATACATTGATTCCCTGTTTACGGACAGTTGAGATATAACCTCTTATTCGGGCGAAATGTTGAATGCCTTGGAGGGTTCTAAAAGAGCCTGAGATTTTGAGTTTAAGTTTGACCATTCTAATATCTCTTTCAGCCAGGTTATTAGTAAAAGGCAAATGAGGGTCTTTAGCAAAAGCCAAAAAAGACTTGAGGCGTTCTTTGATACGTTTCACTAAAGCCAAAGCTTTTTGCTCCATAGGATTTCTGTTTTGGATGGATAGGAGTTGTATTTGAATGATTTGGAGTTGTTTTTTGAATGATTTTTTAGTTTTTCGATAGAGTTTGTTGTTTTGATAAAGTTCATTGAGTTGTATTTTAAGGTCTAGTGCCCAAGCGAAACCGCGTTCAAAAGCGGCTTGAAGTTCTCGCAGCAAGTGAGCATTGCACAGGACATGGAGGCATTTATCAAATTTGAAATAACTTGCCCAGCAGTCATGTACAGCATAACCCTTGAAGTAGGTAGGGTAATACTGAGGGGGTATCCATGAGGGCTAATTGTCCTCTTTTATGATGGTGAAAATAATAGGTATATTGGTCGTTAGAAGCGACATGTAACCAATTGAGATGACCTTCTACTCTGGCACCAGTTTCATCAAAATGTGCCACTTTACTTTGTACAATGGCATTCTTGATGGCTTGTTCGGCAGGTTCTAAAGCGGCGTATAAACGGTGATTGGCACTGATAATTGTGCTTCCGTTAATCGGTTGGTTAAATAAATCTTCAAAAAGAGCACTGACTTGACCCAAAGGTAGCAAATATTGTTGATTCAAAAGACTGGGAAGACCCCGCGCCTGAACACCATATTGAACAGGGGCTTGTACTTGAGTTGGGAAATTGCCCAAATTGCGTTGACCACAACCACACAGACAAGCAAAGGCTTGATGTTCTGTCACAATCAGTTGGGGCGGCGGTATTTCAAACACTTGACGGCTTTCGTAACGCGTCATCTGTTTATCAACCAAGGATTGACCGCAACGCTTGCAAATGGTTGGTACATGAGTCTCAATTGCGTCGGGTGTGGCAACCATTTTTAGGTTCTTCCCACTGTGACCTTTTTGTCCGCCTGTTTTACCCCCTTTCGGGCGAGCAAAGGCGGGCTTCTTTGTCAAACCATCCGATGAGGGTGGACGATGTGAATTCGTACTGTTTTGAGTCAACTGATTTTTCAATAGCGCATTCTCTGAACGCAAGGCCAAAACCTCCGTTTCTAAGGCACTTAACTTAGTCAGCAATAGTTTAACTAAATCCTGCATTCTATCTATGTCTGTCGGTAAACTCATTTTTCTAAAACAAAAATTCTCGATAATGGATTTGTCCTAAGTAGTTACAAAAAATGTATAAATTGTACCTTTCTGGTACCTAAACTTTGCATCACCAGCTCCACTTTTCGCTTTTCACTATGTCAAAGTTTTGACCAAAGCTACAATGCCAAAAATAATATATTGAACCCCAATCGCCAT
>JANLRG010000115.1:0-1408 GCA_031361545.1 Bacteroidota bacterium | reverse complement strand
TGAATTCAACTATTCAGAATTTAAACCGAAAAAACAAAACTTCAAACCCATTACAGCCGATAATCGAGATTTGACAGGCGACCCCCTCAGTAATCCGAACATGGCACTCGTGGATTTGCATGGAACGGGTTTGAATGATTTATTGCTGACTTCTAATGTTGGCTATTATTATTGGACGAATAAAGGCGAAGGGCATTTTTCAAGCCGCCGCACCATGAAACAAATGCCCAATAATGTGCAACTCAATGGTGCAGGGGTTTCTTTTGGCGATATGGCAGGTGATGGACAGCCTGACCTATTGGTGCACGAAGGCAATCAATGGGGTTTTTACGAAAACAATAGTAATGCAGGCTGGCAGAAATTTACACCCTATAAAAAACAACCGAGTTTTGACATCAACGATGCCCATTCTCGCTTAATGGATTTGACAGGTGATGGCAAAACTGACCTTTTGCGAATTGATGAAAATTATTTTTATTATTTCCCATGTATCGGTGAAGAAGGTTGGGACAGCCCTAAACGGGTAAGAAGAGCGCATGATTTAGCTGAATTTCCCGATGTGGATTTTTCAAATCCACGAGTGAAATTAGCAGACATGACAGGCGATGGCTTGCAAGATATTGTTTTGGTACACGATGGACGCATTGACTATTGGGCAAATATGGGTTATGGCAAATTCAGTCGGCGCATCACGCTTAAAAATGCCCCACGATTCGGCTATGGTTTCGACCCTAAACGCTTGCTTTTTGCCGATATTGACGGCAGTGGTACGGCGGATATGATTTATTTAGAAGGCAGTCGTGTAAGAGTGTGGTTCAATCAATCGGGCAATATCTGGAGTGAAGAAGTGGAAATCAATGGCACCCCCTCAGTAACCGACACCGATACGATGCAAGTAGCAGATATATACGCTTGTGGTTGTCAAGGCTTGTTGTGGTCTTCTGTCTATCGCGGGAATACGGAAAGTAATTACCGCTTTATGGATTTCACAGGCGGTGTAAAGCCCAATTTGTTGACAGAGGTAAACGATAATATGGGTGTAACAACCAAAGTGAGTTACAAACCTTCGACGCATTTTTATTTAGAAGATAAGAAACGTGGGCGTGAGTGGGCAACAGCTTTGCCTTTCCCTGTGCAATGCTTGGAAAGAGTAGAACATATTGACCATATTTCAAAAACAAAATTGATAACTCGCTATGCCTATCATCACGGTTATTACGATGGTCGAGAGCGTGAGTTTAGGGGTTTTGCTTTTGTTGAGCAGTGGGATACTGAGGGGTTCAAGGGTGATTTTTCCAATAATGAAAAAGGCTATCAAATACCACCTGTTTTGACAAAAATGTGGTTTCATACAGGTGCGTATCCGAATGAGAAAGTAAGAGAAGCGTATTCAAAATGGTCAAGTGGC
>JANLRG010000556.1:0-2354 GCA_031361545.1 Bacteroidota bacterium | reverse complement strand
GTTTTTGATTTACTTAATTTTTTACATCAATTTAATTATCGATTTGAAAATTATGATGAAAATCAATGGCTTTGTTTTCCTAATTAAATAACTATCTAAAAATCACTTAAATCTAACAAAATATTAAAAAATGAAACCTTTCATTAAATCACTACTTTTTAGTCTTATCTTCTCTAATGTTGCTTTTGGTCAAACAGTTTTTTATGAAGATTTTGAAAAAGGCGATGCGACTGTATTTGATTGTACACCATATTATCTGCTGAATTGCCCACATGCTAATCATTACATTGTAACCACAACACTTAATGCTGCAGCTGCTTGCCTTCCACAAGCTTTCCCAACTACCATAATGGATGATGTTTCACCAACAGGTGCAGGATATTTTTTGTTTCATGGTACTGCAAGAACAGGTTCTACAGTTGGTGAAGTTTGGGGTACCACTACACCAGTTCGAGTTCAACCGAATACGAACTATATTTTTTCTTTCTATTTAGCCAATATCTATGATAGTAATGTTGCTCAAATTGAACCCAGTATCAATGGCGTTAGAATCGCTCCACAAGTATCAGCAGTCAGTTTGAGGCAGTGGGAACGATTCAATTTCTGTTGGAATTCAGGCTCTGCTACAACAGCTGACTTATCATTAAGAAATAATCGTGAGGAAGCCTCAGGTAATGATTTCACGTTTGATGACATAGAGCTGCAAGTATCACCACCTAATCAAACAACTCAAAATGCTACAATTTGTACTGGTCAAGTTTTTATAGTCGGTAACAGCAGTTATACACAAAGTGGTACTTATAAAGATGTTCTAAAATCATTTTTAGGATGTGATAGTACTGTCACTACCAATTTGACTGTAAATACGGTAGTTACAAAATCTCAGAATATTTCTATTTGCAATGGGCAAGTTTTTCAAATTAATAACAATAGTTACGGGCAAACAGGAATTTATAGAGATACTTTAAAAAGAATAGGCAATTGCGATAGCGTTGTAATAACAAATTTGATGATTTCACCACCTACCTCAAAATCTCAAACAGCTTCTATTTGTAGTGGACAGGTTTTTAAAGTAGGTAACAAAACTTATAGTCAATCAGGAATTTTTAGAGATACTTTCAAGACAATTACAGGCTGTGATAGCATTCTCATAACAGATTTAACTGTTTCAAATATTACCCGATCCTCTAATAGTTTCACTCTTTGTAATGGCAAATCAATAAATTTTGCAGGTAGAACTTATACAATAGCTGGCACTTATAGAGATACCATTCGACGCATTAATTGCGATTCAATAAGTGTGGTGAATATTAATGTTTTACCACCCCTCAGTAAAACGCAGAATTTAACAGTTTGTACAGGGCAAAGAGTCCAAGTTGGAACAAAATTTTACAGTCAAAATGGTCAATATAAAGATACATTACAATCATTCAATGGCTGCGATAGCATCATTTTGACTAATTTAATTGTAAAAGAAATAGCATTAGAATTAGGTCAAAATCAATCTATCAATTTTCATGATAGTTTACGATTAATGCCGACTTATTCGGGTCAAAATCTTCGATGGAAATGGACTCCTTCCACTTTTTTAAGTTGTTCATCTTGCAATAGCCCTCTTGTAAAACCAACATCCTCCGTAAAATATGTTGTGCAATTGACCGATTCTGTTAACAATTGTAGCATATTAGATAGTATTCAATTTCTAGTACTTGGTAGCGGCTGTTCGAATGCAGTGTATATTCCAAATGTTTTTTCTCCGAACAATGACGACGTAAATGATACTTTTTATCCATTCGCATATCCAGATTGCGTTAGCCAAATAAGTAGTATGTTAATCTTTGATAGATGGGGAGAATTGCTTTTTCAAAAAATAGATTTTCCGCCCAATATTAAATCCGAGGGTTGGGATGGTCATTTTAAAGGAAAAAATTTGGCACCTGATGTATACGTTTACATTATTGAAGTGGTATTTTCGGATGGGAAAACAAAGGTTTTTTCGGGTAATGTTACCCTTATTAGATAATCAACTTCAATAAAAAACCAAAAATTCAAAGACCTTTTATAAATTTAGGTTTCCTTTAGGATTGGCATCTTTTATCCTCATTTAATAAAAAAACATGTCTATGAATAAAACGATTTTGATTGTTGGCTGTGTTCTGTTCTTAGGGCTTGTGAATGTATCCGCTCAGTTGAGTATTGTACCCAAGCCTTTGAAGGCGGTTGCCGTAGCGAGCAGTTTCAGGTAGACGCCTATTAAAGTTGCGCATTCAGATACTTTTGCTACGTTCATCATGACAAATAAAGTAAACTCATTTCTAAAATCTATAAAAAAGTTTTTTCATTGAATAAACTCA
>JANLRG010000036.1:0-2296 GCA_031361545.1 Bacteroidota bacterium | reverse complement strand
TATTTTGAGTCGAATTTTTATTTTGATGACAACAAATAAAAACTAAAGAAATGTAGAGTAAAGCGTAAAAACTGCCTTGTTTTTTCATTGTGGATAAAGGGATTTGAATGATAAAATGCTGAATCGGAGTTTTGATACCCCGATTCAGTTTATCAAAATAGAGGATATAATTATGTTAGAGACGATTAATTTATCTCAACAACGCATACCATTAATCAAATAAAGGCACTTGAACTTTATACAATTTTTGACAATTGCTGCCCATATCCAATTCATAAGTGCGCCGAGCGACTAATTTGCCATGGTTTTTAGAAACATCATAACCTACTTCCGATTGTTTGATGCTGGCGACGACAGGTTGAGAATCAACAGCCCTTGTTCCGCCATTACCGTTACCATTACCATTTGAACCAGCATGTACAAAACGGGCTAATTCATGAGCAAAAGCTGCTTCGATATCCATAGAGGTATCCTCAACACTCCTTGATGTAGGGTCAGTCGGCGATTTTGGAGTAGCCTTTGGTGCTGATTTAGGTCTGTTCGATAAATCTACTACTTCTCTTGTGGAATTATGGAGATGGGTAATTTGTCCATCGTTATCAATACTCACTCTTACCACGCCAGCATCTTCATTGACGGTTTTGAAGCCATTAATCACTTGGCGGAATTCAAAAGTAGTACCTATTACGTAAGGGTTAGCAATTTTACCAGAGCCTACTGTACTACCATTGCAAGCATTTTCATAGCGAATATTATCCAATTCTAACTTCACACCTTGATGTAAATCATGGTCGCTCAATAAGTTTTCAGCTATTTTCTGAGCTTTATTGCTATCAATTTGCTTCTCATTATCGTGATTCGGTTTAGCTAATTGGGCATCGAAACGACCATCTTTACAGACAAAAAGGTGCATATCTTTATTGTTCATATAAAAGTTGCCATTTTTATCAACCTCTACATTATCAGCAGCTTTTTTACCATAACCTAAAGCTGAAGACAGTCTTTTGACGGCGGCTTCAACATCTAATGTACCCAAAATGGCTATTTTAGGGTCTTTTGGCATCTCTACTTTGGATTCTGCTGCCTTCAAAATCGCATTGACGGAGCGTGAATAATACCAACGCCATTCATAATAGTTGCGGGCTACTGAACCCCAATTAAAGATTCTTTCATTATAAAGCCTGTCTTTGGCTTCTTGTTGAGTCGCACCCATCGCACATACTGAGGGGGCCTGTCCGCTTGAAATGCGCCAACTGGCATCCAAAAAAGCTTGGCTGAATGATTTGCCTTTGTTCCATTCCTCCCAAAAGAATTTGCCATAATTCGGATTGTCAACACTGGTGGTTTCATAGCCGAATATCATTCGCATACCCAAATTGGAATTGTGCCAAGTGCGGATAGGGTTATGACCTCCTAACACCCGCAATGAAAAACAAGTTGACCAGAAGAGATACCGCACTTGCTCATTGCCCAAAGCCATCCGATTAGAAAAAGCCCAGTCGCGATTGTCCCAAACTCCCCCAAGCGGTGCTTGAAAAACCCCATTAGAATCCATGTTTCCATGTCCTGAATGGTAGAAGGCTAAAACTGCATCTGCGCCATAAGTGTCTTGCCAATTGTCGTAGGTTTCTTCATATTCCCAAACTTTGACGCCAGCATCTTTAAACCAAAAATTGGCAGGCTGGAAACCAGTCGGGTAGTCGAGCCAACCTTGAGCATCAGCATGGGTTTGAGAAAGTGAACTGGCAGAGCTGAATTGTTGAAGACTGCACGCACCATAATAGTCTTGTGAGCCGCTGACAACAGCTTTAGTGAGATTGCCTGCGCCAAAAGGCGATTCGTTTTTTAAAATTTGTGCTAACATTAGTCAATGATTTTGGATAGTTTATTAAAGATGATTTCCTTACTCCACCATTACAGGGAGATTAAAGCCAGCAAATTCTATTGCAAATTAGACTCAAAAAGGGATGTATAAGGAAAAAGGATGTGTTAGGAATAGTTTGTAGAAAGGTAATTCAGGGTTAATATTGCAAGTCGATTTCTGACTTTAATGTGCAAATATAAGGTATTATTTAAGGCTTGTCAATATAAAAATTATATTTAATAACATTTGATTTTAACATATAGCTTTATAATAGTTGAGAGTGGTACTCAATTTTCAACTATCAACTATTTAACCTTCACCGCTCATTTCTATCAGTTCATTTCTATATTTTGAGAAGATGTGGGATTTGGAAATAAAGCCGATGAAATGATTATTTTCATCAACCACAGGAAGATTCCACGCTTGAGTATC
>JANLRG010000033.1:0-18410 GCA_031361545.1 Bacteroidota bacterium | reverse complement strand
CAACGGGCCATGCTGCTGCATCACCAAGTGGACAGATTGTTTTTCCTTCGATCTTAGATTGAATGTCCCACAAAAGATCTACGTCTTTTATTGTTCCGTGGCCGTCTAAAATTTTATGCAATATTTTTTCCATCCATCCTGTTCCTTCTCGGCATGGTGAACATTGTCCACAACTTTCGTGATGATAGAAGCGTGTGAAGTTCCACAGATTTTTTACGATGCTAGTTGTTTCATCCATCACAATAAATCCTCCTGATCCAAGCATTGTTCCTGTTGCAAATCCTCCGTCTGCTAATGACTCATAAGACATCAATCGTGGTTCGCCGGCAGCTGTCTTTAAAAATAATTCCGCTGGAAGAATGGGAACAGACGAACCTCCTGCTACTACAGCTTTCAATTTCTTTCCGCCTTTCATTCCTCCACAATATTCTTCACTATACAAAAACTCTTCTACTGGCAAGCCCATTTCAATTTCATAGACGCCGGGTTTGTTGATGTGACCGCTCGCAGAAATTAATTTTGTCCCTGTACTTTTTCCAATTCCTATTTTAGCATATTCCTCACCGCCATCATTGACAATAGGAACCACTGCCATTATTGTTTCGACATTGTTGACAACTGTCGGACAACCATACAATCCTGCTATGGCAGGAAATGGGGGCTTGATGCGTGGGTTACCACGTTTCCCTTCTAACGATTCTAGTAAAGCTGTTTCTTCTCCGCAGATATAAGCGCCAGCACCTACATGTACATATAAGTCGAGAGAGTAATCTGTTCCTAAAATATTTTTTCCCAACCATCCATTTGCATAAGCTTCATCGATGGCTGCTTCAAGAATTCTTGCTATATAAAAATATTCACCTCTGATATAAATGTAAGAGGTATTCGCTCCTAATGCAAAACTGGAAGTAATCATTCCCTCAATTAATAAATGAGGATGACGTTCCATCAAGTAACGATCTTTAAAAGTGCCTGGCTCCGATTCATCGGCATTACAAACTAAATATCGCGCAACACCGGGAGGCTTTGCAAGAAAACTCCATTTCATTCCTGTTGGAAATCCTGCTCCACCTCTACCACGCAATCCTGACTTTTTAACTTCTTCAACGATTGCTTCTGAAGTCATTGTCTTCATTGCTTTTTCTACAGAAGTATAGCCACCATTCTTACGATAAACTTCGAAAGTATGGATGTCGGGGATGTGATCGTTTTTTAAAAGTAATTTCTTTCCCATATTAATTGCTTGCCTCCGCTTTATCAGTATAACACTTACGTTTATTATCAGTGCGAAAACGATCAAGTAAACCGTCCACTTTTTCTAATGTTAGCTTCTCGTAATAATCTGCTCCTACTTGCATCATCGGAGCTGTTCCACATGAGCCTAAACATTCAACCGATTTCAACGAGAACATTCCATCACTAGAAGTTTGTCCGGTTTTTATATTTAATTTTTTCTCCAAATGTTGAATCACATCTTCTGCGCCGAGCAGCCAACAAGAACTTGTACGGCAGACTTCAATCACACATTTTCCAACTGGCTTCAAATTGAACATTGAATAAAAAGAAGCTACTTCATAAGCTTCCACAGATTGAATGTTCAATAGCGTAGCAACGTAGTCCATCACTTCTGAACTCAACCATCCATCAAATTCTGCTTGTGCAATGTGCAGAACAGGAATCAATGCCGACTTCTGTTTTCCTTCCGGATAACGCTTTATCATTCGTTGCACCAAAGCAAGTGACTCTTCACTGAATTTTATTTCTTTACTGTTATTCATTTTAATTCATTCAATTTCATTAATAAATATTATGCATCAAGTTCGCCAGCTATTACATTCATAGAACTCATCGTAAGAATAGCGTCACTCAGGAATGAACCTTTGATCATTTCACTGTAAGCTTGATAATAAATATAACATGGACGACGGAAATGCAAGCGGAAAGGTTGACGGCCACCATCGCTGATGAGATAATAACCCAACTCACCATTGCCACCTTCTACACAATGATAAACTTCTCCTTTGGGAACATCTGCTTCACCCATAATTATTTTGAAGTGATAGATTAATGCTTCCATGTTATTGTACACATCTTCTTTCGGAGGTAAATAAAATGAAGGAACGTCTCCATGAAATGATGTCTTATCTTCTAGTCTTTCAATTTTTTCAATCGCCTGACGAATGATAGACATACTTTGCCACATTTCTTCTTCTCGAACCATGAAGCGATCATAAGTATCGCCATTGGTACCAATTGGGATTTCAAAATCGAAATCTTGATAGGAGGAATATGGATTCATGTGACGAACATCGTAATCAACTCCTGCAGCTCTTAAGTTCGGACCACTGAAACTATAATTCAGAGCTCGCTCTGCACTTATGGGTCCGCAACCAATTGTGCGATCCATAAAAATTCTATTTCTGACTAATAACTTTTCAAATTCTTTCAATCCACCTGGCAACTCTTTCATCAAGTGTTTTATTTTTCTCCAGGCAGTCTCGTTAAAGTCTCTTTCAAATCCACCGATGCGACCAATGTTTGTCGTTAATCGTGCGCCACAAATTTCTTCGTAGATCTCATAAATTAATTCGCGCCACTGAAAGACATAAAGAAATCCTGTCATTGCTCCAGTGTCAACTCCAATCACGCTATTACAAACAAGATGATCTGAAATACGTGCAAGTTCCATGATGATAACTCTCATGTACTCGACTCGCTTGGGCAATTCGACATTTATCAATTTCTCTACCGTCATATACCAACCCATGTTGTTGATTGGAGATGAACAATAATTCATTCGATCTGTGAGTGGAGTAACTTGGTAAAATGGTTTGTGCTCGGCAATTTTTTCAAAAGCACGATGAATATATCCGATCGTTGGAACAGAGTCAATGATAATCTCTCCATCCATCGTCAACACATTCTGGAAAATTCCATGTGTGGCAGGATGCGTTGGACCGAGATTCAACGTTGTGTACTGCTTCTTCTCTTCTTGATTTTCTGCTGTTAATTGCATTTTATTTTTTTGAAAGAATGATGAATCACCTCTCTTCTTTTCTGAATTGCTATTCTAAACTTCTAACTTTTGTTTGTAATCTGTCAGTCAAAATTTATTTTCTATTTTTTTTAAACTTTCACTCTAAATTTATTTCCTTTATTTTTTTCAACCTGTCAAACTAAATTTATTTTTTGAATTTTTTCAATTTGTCAAACTAAATTTAATCCTGAATTTATTATCTGATTTATTTTTTCAATTCAGTTTTTTAAATCCGGCTTGATCTCTTCCGAACATCGTATCGTCTTTGTCAGTGCGAGTTAAATCTTCGAGAGGATATTCTTTTCTCATCGGATGATAATCCATGTCTTCCACATTGAGAATTCTCACCATCTTCGGATGACCTTTGAAACGAATTCCGTAAAAGTCAAATGCTTCTCTCTCCATCCAATTAGCAGCGGAGAAAATCGGAATCAATGAATCAAATTGTAAATCATTTAATGTTGTGTATGATTTAAAACGAATGCGGAGATTAAAAACCAGACTATGCAATTGATACATCATTGCAAAAGGTTTTGGAAGATCAGGCAGATGAATTCCGCATGCAGTTGTTAGATAACGAAATTGAAAACGTTCATCGTCATATAAAAATCTGCACAAGTCAAACAGTATGTTTTTATCAATTGTGATAACTGTAAAATCGTATTGTTGTTCCTGCCCTAAAATATGATCACCAAATTTTTCTTTGATGGATTCAACGACTTGTTCTATTGTTGGAGTGCTCATTGTAAATTTATTCGATGCCGTAAGATGCAAGTAGTTGTTTATACTCTGGTGAATTTCTTCTGCGCAAAGATTCGTTTTGAATAAGTTTTTGAATATTCATTACTCCATCTAAAATTTGTTCAGGACGAGGAGGACAACCCGGGACATAAACATCCACAGGAATAATATGATCAATGCCTTGCAATACAGAATACGAATCAAATATTCCACCGCTAGAAGCACAAGCACCAACTGACAACACCCATCTTGGTTCTGCCATCTGCTCATAAACTTGTCGCAGAACTGGTCCCATCTTTTTTGCAATCGTTCCCATGACCATTAACAAGTCTGCTTGTCGTGGTGAAAAACTCAATCGCTCAGAGCCAAACCGTGCTAAATCATACGTCGATGCCATTGTTGCCATGAATTCAATTCCGCAACATGATGTTGCAAATGGCAAAGGCCAGATCGAATTTTTTCTTGCCAAGCCGACGACTTTATCGAGTGACGTTGCAAAAAAACCTGGGCCTTCAAAACCTTCGGGTGCTTTTACAACTTCTATTTTGGGTGATGAAATAATATCTTTCATTTCTTAACTTTTAAAATCACTACTCCCACTTTAATGCGCCTTTGCTTATGATATAGAAAAAGCCTGTTAGCAAAAGCCCCATAAATAATAACATCTCCAACAATCCCTGTACACCTAAGGTTTTAAAATTCACTGCCCACGGATACATAAAGATGACTTCTACATCGAACAAAACAAAGAGGATTGCAACAAGAAAATACTTGATTGAAAACGGTATTCGCGCATTGCCTTGTGGCTCAATTCCACATTCGAAAGTTTCTAATTTTACTTTTGATTTCCGCTTCGGACCTAATAAATGAGTCGCTACCATCGTGGTGACGACAAAGCCCAAAGCCACTAAAAACTGAATGAAAATGGGAAGAAAGTCGTATGCCGGACCAGAAGAATTCATTTTTGGGCGAAATTGAATGTTTTGTTCTAAATAATGCACAAATTTATGCTTTTTTACTTCGTATAAATCGCTACTCTCGTCATTTTTTACCGCTTTCATTTTGTTTAATCACTATGCAATGGTAAGCCGCTGGTTTCAAATGCTTAAGGGAAACAAACAGATGACTATAAATTGGATAATTTCCTTACTGAAGTGATTTTTTTTATTCGTGCCTGACCTCCACTTTAATTCCCCGAATTATTAACATTTATTATTAAACAGTTGTTTAACTTAAACAACTGTTTAACTTTGCCACCCAAAGATTTATTGAAAATGACAAAAAGAGAATTGATTCTAGAAGCGAGCGAGGAACTTTTTGCGGAGTTCGGATACTCTGGTACATCGGTTCGAATGATTTCGACAAAAGCCGGAGTCAATGTCGCCATGATCTCTTATTATTTCGGCTCGAAAGAAAAATTATTTGCTGAATTGGTGGACTTCAAAGCGTCTTATATAAGAGAGAAAATTCAAACGATTCAAAAAGATGTTTCTGATCCTGTCTTACAAATTGAACAAATCGTAAACGCTTATGTTGACAGAATTATGTCACAACATCGATTCCATCGAATTTTACACCGACAAATTTCATTGCAATGTGATCGAGAAATTACAGAAAACATTCTCGGTGTGTTAATGAAGAATATAAATGAATTAAAAAAATTAATTGACGATGGTATCAAGAAAAACGTTTTTCAAAAAGTAGATATCGAATTTGTCATGATGACTTTTTTCGGTTCAGTCGTACATATTGCAAATACTTCAGTACTGTCTAAAAAAATATTAAATCTAGAAGGTGATAAACATATCAGCGAGTATCCGGAGATCATTCAACGATTAAAAACAAATCTAATTACTCTGATGAAAAATTCTTTACTGAAAACAAATCATCATGACACAGCTTCAGATTATGACCAACAAAATTAATTATTGCAAAATTTTATTTTTTGCATTACTTCCCTTTTCATTATTTGCTCAAAGCGGTAATACAACATTGACTTTAAATCAGCTCATTCAATTGGGTATAGATAGCAGTAAATCGTTAAGGATTTCTGATGCCAAATTAAAATTTGCTCAGGCTAAATACGACCAAGCTTATGATGCAGCGCTGCCTTCAGTGCGACTTAATGCAAATTACACAAGACTAAGTGATATTGAAGAACCAAAATTTTTATTTCCCGGATCGACAACTCCAGTTTCGCTTTTTCCGGTGTATGTGAATAATTACTCCGTTAATTTAACTGCATCTGAAGTAATTTTTTCCGGGTTTAGGTTGAAGTATGCTAAAGAATCTACTGACCTTTTAAACCAGGCTTCTAAATTTGATTTTGAAAAAGATAAACAAGAAATCATTTTCACTTTAATATCGTCTTATTTTACAATATATAAACTGGAAACTTCTTCACAAATCATCACAGATCAATTGAAACAGACGAATGAAAGAATTAGAGAAACTCAACTTGCTTTAAACAATGGTCTAGCCACACAAAATGATTTTTTGAGATGGCAATTACAAGTTTCAAATTTAGAATTGACACAACTCGACATTCAAAATAATTTTCAAATTGCCAACTTCAATTTGAATTTGCTTTTAGGTTTAAATGAAAATAATAAAATCATTGTTGACACCAATGAAATTAATAAAACACAACCTATCGGAACACTTCAATCTTTTTTAGATTTAGCAGCAAAAAACAGAGGCGATTTAAATTCTGCGCAGACTCGATCTTTATCAAGTTTCAATAATTATAAGATTGCGAAAAATAGTTATCTGCCTAAAATTTCAGTTCAAGGAGAATTGTTGGATGCGAGACCGAACAATAGATATATTCCTCCTGTCGATAAATTCAATTCCACTTGGGCGGCTGGCATTTCTTTCAATTGGGACTTAATGAATCTCTATTCCAACAAACATTTTGTCGATGAATTTCAATCTATATATTCTATATCAAAAGATGGTGTTGCAATATTATCGGATGCTATTAAGAGCGAAGTCAATCAAAACTATTTATCATTTCTCTCTTCTATAAGAAAAATAGAAGTGATGCAAAAAGCCGTTAATCAGTCGGAAGAAAATCTGCGACTCACCGATTCACGCTATAAAAACAGCTTGGTTACATTGAGTGAATTACTAGAATCAAATACAACATTCATCCAAGCTAAAATAAATATGGCCTTATCAAAAGCTGATATGCAGATTGCCTACTATAAATTATTAAAATCAACCGGAAAAATTCAATAAGGATTCAACTTAAGAAACAAAAGAACTCAACATTATGAATGAAATAAAAAAACCTAAGAAGAAAATTTTTCCATTTATACTAATGGGGTTAATTGCTATTGGATTGTTTTTGGGAATTAAGAAATACATCTATGCTTTGCATCATGAAGATACTGATGATGCACAAATCGATAATGATATTAATCCAGTATTAGTAAGAATGACTGGCTATATCAACGAAATTCGTTTTGTTGAAAATATTAAAATTCATAAAGGAGATACGTTAGTGACTATAGATAATAGAGATGTGCAGATTAAAGTGAAGCAAGCGGAAGCTGCATTAGAAAATACAGCAGCAGGCGTTGCAGTTGCTGAGTCAAATGTAAATTCAGCAATGGCAAATTATGAAACTGCTAAAGCTACATTTGAAGCAGCTAAAATTAGAGTATGGAAAAGTACTCAAGACTTTAATCGTTTCCAAAACTTAATCAACGACAAAGCAATCACGCAACAACAATTCGATGCAGCAAAGGCTGAAAAAGAATCTGCAGATGCACAACTGTCTGTTGGCAGTCATCAACAATCCGCTGCCCTAACTATGGTTGAATCTGCCAAAAAACAAATTGCCGTTGCCAATGCTAGTGTGACTCAACGAAAAGTTGACTTGGACCTTGCTAATCTTCAACTCTCTTATGCAACGATTATTGCTCCTGTAGATGGTATTGCGACGAAAAAAAATATTCAAGTCGGCCAACTTGTCAACATAGGTTCTCCGATTCTAGCTATTGTTTCAGACACCAATGTATATGTGACAGCAAATTTTAAAGAGACTCAATTAGAAGATATGGCAATTGGCAATAATGTTCAGGTGATTGTTGATGCTTTCCCAAAAACAAAAATTGATGGCACCATCCTTAGTTTTTCTGCTGCTACAGGAGCAAAATTCTCACTCTTACCTCCTGACAATGCAACTGGAAATTTTGTAAAAGTGGTACAAAGAATTCCTGTTAAAATTGCGCTTAAAAATATTGATTCCATAAAAGACAAAGTTCGTCCGGGTATGTCAGTGAAAGTTTCTGTAAAAATAAATTAATTCAAAAAAGAGGTTCAGTTTATTATGGCAGAGCAAGGATTTAATAAGTGGATCATTACATTCACCGTTATCATGGCTTCTTTACTAGAGCTAATTGATACTACTGTAGTAAATGTTTCCATGCCCCAAATAATGGGAAACCTTGGTGCTACATTAGAAGATGTTGGATGGGTAGTAACGGCTTATGCTGTAGCAAACGTTATCATACTTCCAATGTCTGGTTGGCTTTCAGCAAAATTCGGTCGAAGAAATTATTTTATATTCTCCATTGCTCTTTTCACTATTGCATCTTTCTTTTGCGGGAATGCAGATAACATCTGGGAATTAATTTTATTTAGATTCATTCAAGGAATTGGCGGTGGTGCACTCTTAGGAACTTCACAAGCAATTCTTGTAGAGACATGGCCGAAAGAACAGTTGGGAATGGCAACAGCGATGTTTGGTCTTGGTGTTGTTGTTGGTCCTACATTAGGCCCAACACTCGGAGGATGGATTACGGATCACTTTTCTTGGCCGTGGATATTTTATGTCAACATCCCTCTAGGAATGATTGCGATTTTACTTACGCTTTCTTATATAAAAGAATCGAAAATAATTCAGAAAATTGGAAGTGTCGATTGGCTTGGAATAATATTATTGATCATTGGAGTTGGTTCTCTTCAAATAGTTTTAGAAAAAGGAGAAAGCGAAGATTGGTTTGCTACAAATTATATTATTTTTCTAACGGTATCAACTATCATAGGTTTGTTTTTATTTATATGGAGAGAATTGACAACAGAACATCCTGTCGTTAACCTTCGAATTTTAAAAAACAGAGAACTATCTATCGGTATGTTTACAACATTCATTTTAGGATTTGGTTTATTCGGATCTGTTTTTGTCTTTCCTATATTTTGTCAAAACCTACTTGGATTTACTGCACAACAAACTGGAGAACTTCTAATACCTGGCGGACTTGCAACTATTTTCATGATGCCGATGGTTGGTAAATTATTGCAAAGAAAATTTCCACCACAATTTATGGCGACTGGAGGCTTCATACTATTTTTTATTTTCACTGTCTTACTATCCAAGTCAACACTTTCATCGGGTGAAGGTGATTTTTATATTCCGTTAATCATTCGTGGGATGGGCTTAAGTCTCTTGTTTGTTCCGCTGACTGCCTTAGCTCTTGGATCTCTCTCCCCTGAAAATATTGCTCAAGGAACAGGCTTGAATAATATGATGAGACAACTTGGAGGTTCCTTCGGTGTTGCCTTGGTCACGACATATATTCATCGGAGCCAAGCAGAACATCGCAATGCTTTACTGACTAACATCAACGAATACAATCCTGCATTCAATGAACGGTTTCAATCGTTATACAACAACTTGCTTGCAAAAGGTTTTGATGAGGGAAGAGCAAGAGAATTAGCAATGAAAGCTATTGATGGAACTGTGCTCAAACAAACATATTTGATGACCTATACTGACACCTTTTGGTTCATTGGAGCGTTCTTCATAATTTGCATTCCATTACTTTACTTACAAAAATTTAACCGTCAAGCAAAAGTTCCTGTTGATGCGCATTGAAAAAATAGCTCTTCCTTTTTTTTGTAAAGAAGAGCTATTTTTTAAAAACCAATAACTGTGATCCCTGCATTTACAGGAAATAATACAGGACCTTTTTTATCTTTGAATAATGTACTTGCATAATAATCTGCAAATAGATTTACTTTTTTGTAACCAATCGCTACTCTGAATCCATATCTAAAAGGATTTAAATTGTAGCTGCTAAAATCTTTTAGCTTTTCGGTTTCGCCATCGATTTCTACTTTGTATTTAGTATGAGAGCCGATTAGAAGCCCAAACATACCTCCGGCACCTAAATGAAAAGCTTTGTCATAATTTCGACTTGTAAAAAACTCCAACATAACTGGCGCCATTAAATAAGTACTAACGAGCTTGCTTTTAGACTGCGTTATTCCAATCGCTCCAGAATTATCAATTTCATACGCTGATGTAAAATCTGATTTAGTTAAACGCACATCGTTTGCAAAACGATAGTTATTCCACGTAACTCCCAAACCTGTAAACAACCAAATATTACTTCGACCTAATTCTATGTTTTGTTGCAATATATTTAAAGATACACTTACCGATTTACTTTGTTTTAATTCAAAATTTTCTTTAGAATCATTTAAATTAAATGAACCATTATTATCTAAGTAAGAGTTCACTCCTAATTCAAGACCCGCCCAAATTGGTTTAGTATTCTTTGATTTATTCTTTAATGAATCTGCTTTTCCAAGAAACCATATTTCACTTTGGCCCAATTTTACTTTCGTTGTATCACCACGATTAACCGATGAAGTATCATTTGATTGTTTCACTCTACCCATTCCTGAAACTTCGCTATTCAAAATAGTTGGTTTAGTTTTGTAAACGACACTCCCACTTCCACTAATATTCGAATTCAATTCATCACTTACATCAACAATAATTTTTCCTACTCCAGAGACGGATGCATCACACTTATTTAGTTTTAGTTGGTCTGCATCAATTTTTCCTGAGCCACTTACTTTAAATTCTGCTTCGTTGGCTCGCCCTGACAATTCAATTTTTCCCAATCCTGGAACAGAAGCCGCAACTTTACTTGCATCCACTTCCATTTTTATTTTCCCTGTACCATTGATAACAAACTTCATTTCTTCTCCTTTAAAAACGGTCTGTCCAACTATGTCGCCCTTACCATCCACTATAATTTTATCTATTTTCGGAAGAGAGATGTAAAGTGCATTGGTGGCAATGTTATCAATTATTAAAGTTTCGTCGGTTACACTTAGTTGATTAGGAAAAGTACTTTCGCCAGAACTTCTTATACTTTGTATCGAATCTTGACTGAGATAAATGGTCGCAATACCTTCAACTTTAATTTTAGAAAATTTGGGTAGTTGAATATTTGTTGATAGCTGTGCACTAGTGGCAGCTGTCAATAATAAACCGAAGATAAATAGCTTAATTGTTTTCATGATTTTTATTTTATACTTTATTGATATGACGGTCATCAATAAGTTTAAGTTACAGATCACAATTTATTTTTAACAAAAGATTTTAAATAGATTGTTATATCTAAACTAACGGCTTTCTATCTCTCCAATATTTTGATAAATGAATTCACTATAGTTATTTTTTCTCAATATGTTCTATTGAAAAAATTTGACCAATCTTAATATTGTAAGTCATAGCTGCTACGTCTTGACTAAAGTGTTTGTTTATTTTAATCTCTTTTGTGGCTACAAGAGCTTCAACTTTTTTCAGAACTGCTTTTGAAAAGGTCAACGACTCAAGACTATCATCTTTTACAATCAACGCAAAACCTAGTTCCTTACTTTCTTGCTCTGTGAAAACCTCTGCTAACGAATAAGGCTCACTATTGTATAGGGCATTCTTTTGAATTATGTTCTTTATGCTATCCGAATCGTTATTTAAAAGAGAATCTTGTTTCAGGAAAACCATTTTCACAAAATCATTTTTCTGCAGTGTACTCTTAAATTCTTGTTTTTCAAAATCAGTACTAAGAGAATCATTTGATATTTCAAATTTCCGATTTTTTTCTGCTATCGATGCTGAATCTATTGATAAGAAACTATTTTTAATAAGTTTTTTATCAAAACTTGCATGCCCAGATCTATTAAGATTTACTTTCTCATTAACAGCGAGATTATGAATCGAAGCCCCCACATGAATATTTTTTTTGTTGGAATAGATTTCTTGTTTGTTAATCGGTGCTTTGTGACTTAAACTTCCTGAGTCAATTATAGGGGGATGGTTCGAAACAATTTCCGCATGCTGAGGTTTATTAAAAAAATAATAGCTGAGTAATAACAACAATACTGATGCCGCCACAGCTACTTTTCCAAACGTCGAACTTTGAAAATAAATAATTCTTCCATTTCTTTTTAGAACACTTTTGTTTTTAAATATGATATTATAATCTGGAAGCACTTTCGTTTTTTTAAAAATCTCTAATTCTTCAAAAACTTTCTGATCTGAACTAACAAGCTCTTCGATTTTTTTTCTGTCTTGTTTATCTAAATCATTTTCTAAAAAGGCGATCAGTTGCTCAGAAACGCGAATGTTCAGTGAGGACTTCTTTAATTTTTCTTTGCCAATAAATATTTCTGAACCAGTATCAAGAGTGACAGGTGAATACAATTCAAACTCTTCTTTCAAATCAGTATTGTGATCTAAAAAAATGAATAGCTCTGTTTTCTGAGTAGAACTCAGTTTCTCATCGTAAAAATCGATGATGAAAAGTTCATAATTTTTTCTGTTAACCATTTTATATCACCCTTTCCAGTGAACCGATGAATTTTCTGAGTGAAACTCTCGCCCTATAAATATAAACCTTGACTTGCGACTCGCTCAAAGAAGTTATTTGTCCAATTTCCTCATATGAATATCCTTCTAAATCTCTTAAAGTAATCACAGCCTTTTGAATTTCCGGCAATGATTTCAATGCACTTTGTAAAACACTTTTTAAATCAGAATACTGATCTGTATGATAAAGCACATCTTCATTGTAATCGCTTTCTCCATAATGCTTTTGTTTTCTAATTCGATCAATCATGGTATGATATCCCGTGGTGAAAAGATAACTTTTTGATTTTTTCCCGTCGATGTTATCAATATTTCGCCACATTTTCTCAAATGAATCTTGCACAATGTCGCGAGCCTCTTCTTCATTGCGCATATTTTTTAGGATGAATCTATATAGACCATCCGCATATTCATCAACACATTGATTGTATTCCTTTGTGGTCATTTTAAAAGTTAAAAAGTGCCATACAACTATAAGACGCCCTGCGTAACGACAAAGTTACAGGCTAACGGATTTTATTTCGAAACAAGCTATAGAAAGATCTTGTAAGTCAACAATTAATCAATTTCCTTTACAAAGGAAAAAAATAAAGTGGAAGTATTTACGCTGAATGGCACTTGGCCTCTGTTTTAACAACATAAATACTTATAACTCCATCTTCAATCTGATAATTTACGAAATTACTTGCGTACTTTTAACACATGAAACAAGAAGAGCAAATTTCAGTTTTCGATATGTTTAAAATCGCCATTGGGCCGTCAAGTTCACACACGCTCGGACCATGGAGAGCTTCACAACTTTTTTTGGATTCCTTAGAGAAAAAAAACCTCTTGTTGAGAACAGACAGACTTGTTGTTCGACTTTTCGGATCGCTCGCCAAAACAGGTCGTGGCCACGGTACCGACATTGCAATTCAACTAGGCTTATCAGGATTTGATCCAGTCACTTTTGATGTCAATATGATTCATCCAACGATTAAGGCTTTCGATTTAGAGAAAAAAATAAAATTGAATGGTAAACATGAAATCAATTTTTCTCCAAGCGTAGACATAGAATTTCTTTTTACTCAGTCGTTACCTTTCCATTCAAATGCTCTTACATTCTCAGCATTTCAAAATAACGAAATTATTTTGGAAGAAATTTATTATTCTGTTGGAGGAGGATTTGTAGTAAAGGATGGAGAATTTGGAACTTCACTAGACAATCTTGTCGAGTTGAAATTTCCTATTGAAAAAGCATCTGAGTTGTTAGCGTATTGCGATCAAAACGATATGAGTGTTTCACAAATTGTTTTCGAAAATGAAAAATGTTGGAAGAGTGAAACTGAAATTAGAAATGGTGTACTGAATATTTGGAAAGTAATGACGGAATGTATTTATCGTGGCTGCAATTCAACTGGAGAATTACCTGGTGGACTGAAGGTAGCGAGAAGAGCCGCAAGATTAAATGAGAAGTTTTTAAATGGAGCACCCAACACGACATTCTCTGAATGGATGAAAGTAATACAAAGCGGTGGAAGAGATTTCAAATATACTCTTGATTGGGTCACTTGTTTTGCTTTGGCAGTGAATGAAGAAAACGCTTCCTTTGGAAGAGTAGTTACTGCTCCTACTAACGGTGCGGCAGGAGTGATTCCTTCTGTCTTGTTGTACTATGTAATTTTTTTTGATAATGTAACGGATGACGACATCATACGTTTTCTATTGACTGCTTCTGAAATCGGAAGCATCTTTAAAAAAGGAGCAACAATCTCAGCAGCGATGGGCGGATGTCAGGCTGAAATTGGCGTGTCGTCAGCAATGGCCGCTGGTGCGTTGACCGAACGATTAGGCGGAACACCACGTCAGGTTTTAATGGCAGCTGAGATAGCAATGGAACATCATCTTGGATTAACATGTGATCCTATAAAAGGACTTGTTCAAATTCCATGTATAGAAAGAAATACGATGGGAGCAATCAAAGCAATCACAGCAGCGCAATTGGCTTTGAACAGCGACCCAGACAAAGCAAAAGTTTCTCTCGATGATGTTGTAAGAACAATGTGGAATACTGCCTTGGACATGAATACAAAATTTAAAGAGACTGCAGAAGGTGGGTTAGCTACGGCGGTGCCGTTGAGCTTGAGTGAATGCTGAAGGGAAGAAGGGCAGAGGGCAGAGGTTTAAAAAGGAATTAAGAATCAGGAATTAGTAAAACGTTGTAATAATTGAAACTTTAAATTTGAAAATCGAAACTTGAAAATCGATATTAAAAATTTGAAACTTAAAAATCTTCTTTAGTTATCTAATCTTTTTTCGATATTTTTATCGGGGATGACCCACATAATCGAAATGACTACAAACATCACTCCTGAAATGGCTGGCTTGATAAAAGCGACGGCGATGGCTGCTAGATAAATAATCAAAGAAACTAAACCTTTAAAACTTTGCTTCTTTAAAACTTCTGAAAATAATTGATCGTGTGCGGCATTGCTTAAAATTGTTTTTAATAAAATAGCATAAGCAAAACCATTCATCGCCTGTAGAATTGCATAGAGGACAACTGACTCCACATTGAAATGATGTTCTCCCATGTATGCTGTTCCGAAAGGAGTTAGCGACAACCAAAAAAGAAGATGTGTATTTGCCCACATAATTTTGCTGTTTACAGTTCTCACAGTGTATAACAAATGGTGATGATTGGCCCAATAAATAGCTACGTTGAAAAAGCTAAGAACATAACTCATAAATATTGGAAGCACATGCTTCAAATCTTCTAATGTATTGCCTTCCGGAACTTTTAGCTCTAATACCATAATGGTAATAATAATGGCAATTACTCCATCGGAAAATGCTTCTAGTCTGCTTTTTGTCATTGGCTCTGTGAATGTGCAATTCAACAATACAAAAAAATAAAACCTCAATAGTAATACTATGCTTAGAATAACAAATGAAGGGGTGTTATTTGCTATTTAATTGCTTACGATTTTTTTTATGGAAAATCTACCTTTCCTATCTGAAACTTTCACAAAATAAAATCCTTTTGCTTCTGGTAATAGTATTTCCGATTTTTTATTTAAAATGTATTTAACTTTTTCCCCTAATAAATTATAAAGCTCAACCTGATTAATATCTTCAGAAAATTTTAGTTTGACCAAACAATCGGAAGTGGGGTTTGGAAATATTTCTAAATTAGTTTCATTTTTTAATTCATCAATTTCATTTGGATTACAATAATTAATATATTCTGTTAATAAAAATGTGATTGTATTAATTCCGCCACCATCGACTAAATCAAAAGTCACTCTCATCCAACCGATATGGCCGCCATTACGATATGCAAAATACAAACTTGATACAGCAGAGGGGCCAAATACACCGAAACCACCGAATTCACCAAGTATATAAATTGAATCATTTGCCCATGAATATCCGCCAATACAATTTAAGATGTCTGTCGCGTTGAAATAATCCACTATTCGGATTGTACCAGATAAAGTATCAGAACAAATTTCAAATGAAGGGTTATTCACTCGCAAGAAAATATAATTTGTTCCATCAACAGCAACATCGCCTTTTATCAACTGAAATTCAAAGTCGGGAATAACATCACAATTCATATCAACAGCCACGGTCGTGTCTTGAAAAACATTCACTACGGTTAAATTGATTCCAGGATTAACTGCATAAGCTCCTGGCGGAATAACACCTGCCCGAACTTGCGATTGTGCGACTTGATTTCCTATACAAAGAAGTAAACACAAAGTGAGAAAAAGATTGTAGCTCGATAGTCTCATGAGTTAAAATTTTAATAATTAGTTTAAAAATAGTAAATCCTAAGCTATAAGCAAATGAATTTTAAAATGAACTAAATTTCTAATGATTATAAAATAAAAAGGCTCATTGATTTTTATTCAATGAGCCTTTTTATTATTTCAGTTTTTATCAATCCAGTTTCAAAACTGCCAAGAATGCTTGTTGAGGAATTTCGACATTACCAACTTGACGCATTCTCTTCTTTCCTTCTTTTTGCTTATCTAAAAGTTTTCTCTTTCTAGAAATATCACCGCCATAACATTTTGCTGTTACATCTTTACGTAAGGCTTTCACTGTCTCTCTGGCAATTATCTTTGCTCCAATACTTGCTTGAATAATAATTTCAAATTGCTGACGAGTTATTAGTTCTTTTAATTTCTCGCATATTTTTTTTCCAAACTCAAATGAATGTACTCTGTGAACCAACGCAGACAATGCATCAACCGGTTCGCCATTTAATCGGATATCCAATTTAACCAAATCACTTTGCTGATATCCGATTGGATGATAATCGAATGATGCATAACCTTTACTGATTGATTTTAATTTGTCATAAAAATCAAAAACTATTTCTGCTAATGGCATGTTGAAAGTTAGCTCAACTCGATCAGTAGTCAGATAATTTTGTCCGATGATAACTCCTCTTTTGCCGATACATAATGTCATGATGGTTCCAACATAATCTGCCTTCGTAATAATTTGAGCTTTGATATATGGTTCTTCAATTTTATCGAGGATGTTTGGCTCGGGCATTTCAGAAGGATTATGAATTTCCGTTATTGATCCGTCTGTTAAATATGCTACGTAAGAAACATTTGGGACAGTCGTAATTACTGTCATATTGAATTCTCGTTCTAGTCTTTCTTGGATAATTTCCATGTGTAACATTCCAAGGAATCCACAACGAAAACCAAATCCTAATGCTGCTGAAGACTCTGGTTGAAAAACTAATGAAGCATCATTTAACTGCAACTTCTCAATTGACTTTCTCAATTCTTCGTATTCGTCAGTATCCACTGGATAAATCCCAGCAAACACCATCGGCTTCACATCTTCGAAACCTTTAATTGCTCCAACACATGGTCGATCTTTATGGGTAAGAGTATCTCCTACTTTTACTTCACTCGCTTCTTTTATTCCTGAAATGATAAAACCTACATCACCTGTCTTAACTACGTCTCTAGGTTCTTTGTCAAGTTTTAAAATTCCAATTTCCTCTGCATTATATTCTTTTTCTGTTGCCAAAAATTTTACTCTATCACCTTTTTTTATTTCTCCATCCATTACTCGGAAATAAGCGATAATTCCACGAAATGAATTAAACACTGAATCAAAGATGAGTGCTTTTAATGGAGCAGTTGGATCTCCTTTGGGAGCAGGAACTCTATTTATTATAGCTTCAAGAATATCAAAAACTCCAAGACCTGTTTTTGCGGAAGCAGGAATAATTGAGTCACGATCGCAACCTACTAAATCTACAATTTGATCTTTTACTACCTCAGGATCTGCTGATGGTAAATCAATTTTATTGAGGATTGGAATTATTTCTAAACCATGTTCTAATGCCAAATACAAATTTGAAATTGTCTGCGCTTGAATTCCTTGTGCGGCATCAACAATGAGCAAGGCTCCTTCACACGCTGCAATTGAACGAGAAACTTCGTAAGAAAAATCGACATGGCCAGGTGTGTCAATTAGGTTCAATGTATATTGTTCACCATTCAAATTGTATTGCATTTGGATGGCATGACTCTTAATTGTAATTCCTCGTTCCCGCTCCAAATCCATGTCGTCGAGTACTTGAGCCTGTTGATCTCGCTTGCTAATTGTATTTGTATACTCAAGCAAACGATCCGCTAGGGTACTTTTTCCATGATCAATGTGGGCAATAATGCAGAAGTTTCTAATATTTTTCACTTTTCCGTCAATTTTTTATAGGGATTGCGAAGATACTTAATTTTTAGGGACAGTCGCGGAAAATATTCCCGCAGACTGCCGCTGAAGAGACACGGAAATTTAACAGAGAGAATCTGCGAAAATCTGCGGGAGAAAATATTTCCCGCAGACTGCCGCAGAAGAGACACTGATATTTAGCAGCGAGAATCCGCGAAAATCTGCCGGAGAAAATATTTCCCGCGGACTGCCGCTGAAGAGACACAAATA
>JANLRG010000920.1:0-14726 GCA_031361545.1 Bacteroidota bacterium | reverse complement strand
CAATTGGAAGGAAAAGAAATTACCCCGAATGATATTGATTCATTATTGGAATATGCTGTCGATACAACATTAAGAAAGAAAGCATGGGAAGCAAGCAAGACCATTGGAAAAGATTTGAAGCCAGGGTTGATTAAGCTGCGGGATCTCCGCAATAAAGTTGTTCAAGGGTTGGGCTACCCTGATTATTTTACATATATGGTTTCAGATTATGGAATGTCAAATGAGGAAATGATGTCGATGTTAAATAAATTTAATAAAGAATTATTTCCGTTGTTTAGTGAGCTGCATACATACATGCGATATGAATTAGCAAAAAAATACCATGCAAAATCTGTCCCTGATTTTATTCCGGCACAATGGTTAAGTAATCGTTGGGGACAAGATTGGGGAGAAATGATTAAAGTGGAAGGGCTAAATCTGGATAGTGCTTTGAAATTAAAAGATGCTGAATGGATAGCACATCAAGGTGAAAAGTTTTATGTTTCCTTAGGGTTTCCTGGATTGCCATCGGTGTTTTGGGAGAAGTCAAGTTTGTACCCTGTAAAGAAGGATGCAGGCTACAAAAAGAATACGCATGCATCTGCTTGGCATATTAATTTGGAAAAAGAGGTGCGATCATTAATGTCGATTGTTCCAAATGCTCAATGGTATGAAACAGTTCATCATGAATATGGTCACATTTATTATTATTTGTCTTATAGCAATCCTGATGTCCCATATCTTTTAAGAGAAGGAGCAAACAGAGCGTACCATGAAGCTTTAGGAAGTATGATGGGATTGGCAGCAATGCAAAAACCATTTTGTGCTGGATTAGGATTAGTTGATTCTACAACTAAAATTGATGAGACTAAACAATTGCTCAAGGATGCTTTACATTATGTTGTTTTCATTCCTTGGAGTGCAGGCACCATGAGCATGTTTGAGCGTGATATGTATTCAAACAATTTGCCACCAGATCAGTGGAATAAAAGATGGTGGGAATTAGCCAAGCAATACCAAGGAATTGTTCCGCCTTCTAATCGGAGTGAAGATTTTTGTGATGCAGCGACAAAAACGCATATCAATGATGATCCAGCAGGTTATTATGATTATGCAATTTCATTTATTCTTTTGTTTCAAATTCACGATTACATTTCAAAAAATATTTTACATCAAGATCCGCATCGCACTAATTATTTTGGTCACAAAGAAATTGGAACATTTATTCAAGACATCATGAAACCTGGGAGTAGTGTTGATTGGAGAAAATTGTTGAAAGATAAAACTGGTGAAGATTTAAGTGCACGTGCAATGCTCGATTATTTTTCGCCACTTATGGGCTGGTTGAAAGAGCAAAATAAAGGAAGAAAATATACTTTAACTGAACCTAAATAAATCTATTTTTAAAAGAATAAAAAATTGAAAAAGATTGGATTGACTAGCCTGAAATGCGCTGCTGAAAGGTGGTTTAGAGGGTTAGTCAATTTTTATTTACCGAAAGTTTGGTCAATCAATTGTTAATAAACGACATTCAGTTTTTCAATTACAGCTTCATCAAATTCTCTCAATCTGTCATTTTATTGAAAAAACGCACTTGAACTAGGTACAAAAAAAATAATTCCATTGTCGTCTTGTTGATAAAATCAACTAATTTTTTTTCGTCAAATTAATTCAAATATTCGCCAAATATTAGAGTGAAAATGAATATTTAGATATAAATTTGGATCCCCAACTTGCCCTACTTATTTAAACCTTGTAATTCAGAAATTTCTTACATCACTCTACATGAACACACAATTGATGCGCTCCTTTTTTTGGGGATTTATTTTTTTATTTTCATTCGTTGAACTTCCCGCTCAAATTTTAATTAATGAAGTTTGTCCAAGCAATGTTTCAGTCATTCAAAACTCGAATGGAAAATATGATGACTGGATTGAATTGTATAACAAAAACAGTTCAACAATCAACTTGCAAGGTTATGGATTGTCGGATGACAATACAAAACCATACCGATTTACTTTTCCATCATATAGTTTGGGCGCAGGTCAAAGAGTTTTGGTATTTGCAGCTGATACAACGAACACAATTATTGTGAACCATTATGAGATGGCCGTTAATGCTTTGAGTAGTTGGAAATATAAAACGGGTAGTAACTCTCTCGATACAAACTGGAGAAATAATTCTTTCAATGATGCTTCATGGTCTTCAGGAAATGGAGGAATTGGAAATGGCGACGGCGACGACAATAAAACGATTCCGGCTTCGATTTCGGTGATGATGAGAAAATCTTTTACTGTTTTCGATACTTCACAGATTTTGAAAGTAATGTTCTTTATGGATTATGACGACGGTTTTGTTGCCTATCTAAATGGAGTCGAAATTGCAAGAGCCAATCTTTCTTCTACAGGTCGGCCAGCTTGGAATACTTTAGCAAGTTCTTCTCATGAAGCACAAATGTATCAAGGTTTGAGAGCCGATTCTTTTTTTATTGACCCTGCATTTTTAAAAACGGTTTTACGTCAGGGAAATAATGTTCTTGCCGTCGAAACACATGATAATTCGACAAGCTCTACAGACATGTCTTCAATTCCATATTTAATTTTTGGAATGAAAAATTCAGGAACAACTTATTCTGCGGTTCCTACATGGTTTCGTTCGCCATCGCAAGAATACTTTAGTGCACATTTTAAATTGACGAAGTCAGGAAAAACGCTATTTGTAAGTAATCCAAGTGGAACTCTTGAAGATCAACTAACCTATACTCAAATAGAAACTGATAATTCTTATGGCAGAAAACCCGACGGAACTAACACATGGTGTTTCATGTCTAGTCCAAGCCCGGGAACATCAAATAATTCTGCAACTTGTTATTCAGGCTATGCCGGAATTCCAGTTTTCAGTAAAGTGAGTGATTTTTATTTGACGACTCAAACAATTACCTTATCAACAATTACTCCTGGTGGTAGCATCCGATATACGACCAATGGGAATACTCCAAAACCAACAGATCGACTTTATACTGGACCAATTACAGTTTCCAACACAACCACAATCCGGGCGAGAGTTTTTGCATCGGGTCTGTTACCTGGAATCGTAGTTGCGAATACTTATTTTATAAATGTTAATACTCACTTACCTATTTTTTCTATTACTACTGATTCACTCAATTTGTGGGATTATAACACAGGAATTTATGTAATGGGGCCCAATGCTTCTTCAACAACTCCTTATTTTGGAGCGAACTTTTGGCAAGACTGGCAGAAGCCGGCTACTATAGAATATTTTGATAAAGGGAAGGTAGAAATTGCAAAGTTTGATGCTGACATTAGTATCTATGGAAATTATTCGAGAGCAAAACCTCAGAAGAGTTTTGAAATATCTATGAGTAGTCATTACGGAACGAGCGACCTTAATTACCAATTTTTTCCTGACAAACCTTATGTTGATAAAGTAAATGATTTCGTTTTAAGAAATTCTGGTACCGATTGGAATGTTGTCCATTTTAGAGATGCATTGATGGAAAGAATGATGAGGACGACCAATTGTGATTATTTAGCAACACAACCTGCTATCATGTTTTTAAATGGAGCTTATTGGGGCGTATATACAATTCATGAAAATCATGATAGTCATTGGCTTGAAGAAAATTATAATTATACTAAAAAAGATTTTTCCTTTTTAAAAGAATCTGGTTCAACAATTAGCGTAAGTGCTGGATCTGCATCTACTTTTTGGGACATGTACAATTATGCTACTTCGCAATCTGCAACAACGCAAGCCTATTATGATTACATGAATTCAGTTCTGGATTTAAAAAATTATACAGATTATTTTGCTGCGGAAATTTATATAAATAATGGTGATTGGATTGGAGATTGGACGAACAATATTAAAATGTGGAAGCCAAATACTGCAGGTGCTAAATGGAAGTATTTTTTGTATGATACTGATTTTGGTTTTGGATATTCAGGAAGTGTGAATGATGATCGACTTTCTAAAGCAAGAAATCCTACAGCTTTTAGTTATAGCTCAGACATATTTGATGCTATCTTAAAAAATCCTACTTACAAACGATACTTTATTAATCGTTATGCAGATTTAATCAATACACTCTATTTGCCATCTAACGTTGCTCAAGAAATTCATTATTTTCAGGATTCAATGGCTTATGATATGCCTGAGCATTTTGCAAAATGGGGGAGCAATACTTCTACTTGGCAATCAAACATTAATGTGATGACCAATTTTTCTAACGCGAGGCCAACTATTGTTAGGGATCAAATCAAATCGCAATTTTCTTTGACAGCCAAAGTAACGCTAACGTTAAATGTTTCTCCAGCTGGTGCTGGAAGAATTGAGATTAGTACCATTACGCCTACTTCTTATCCTTGGTCAGGAATTTATTTTAATGGTAATCCAGTAACCATTACTGCGATTCCAAATCCTGGCTATACGTTCGATCATTTCAAGTCAACTTTGATGATGCCATCGAATAACACAAATCAATCTGTGACTTATAACTATACAGGTAACGATAACATCACTGCTTACTTTACTGGTTCTTCAGCTAACCCTTCAATTACTGTCAGCGAAATCAATTACAATTCAGATTCATTGAGTGATGCAGGAGATTGGATTGAACTTCACAATAAATCTTCTCAAGCTGTAAATATTTCTGGATGGAAAATTCGTGATGGACATGAGAATCACACATTCGTTTTCCCTACTGGTACAGTCTTATCCGGCAATGGTTACTTAGTAGTTATGAATGATTCTATTAAATTTAAAAATCAATTTCCAGCAATTACAAATAAAATTGGAAATCTCGGATTCAATTATAGTAATGGCGGTGATGAAATTCGAATTTTTGATTACAACAATAATCTTTATTTATCAATCCTCTATCAAGATATTTCTCCATGGCCTGTAGGTGCAGACGGAGGAGGTTATACCTGCGAATTGCTCAATCAAAACAATAGTTTAAATGATGGAACAAATTGGTTTGCTGGCTGCCTTGGAGGTTCCCCCGGTCGAGCTTTCAGTGCATCTTTATCTTCTGCAGTAACTATATCAGGAAATTCTACTTTCTGTTCTGGAAGTAACACAACTCTTTCTGCAACGAGTGTTCCGGGTTATGTATATCAATGGAGAAGAAACAATGGAAATATTGTTGGAGCAACTTCGTCTAATTATGTGGCAACTCAAGCAGGTAGTTTTACTGTACAAATAAGCAACGCCGGATGTTCTGTGATTACTACTGCATTCACCGTAACTTTAGTAACGCAATCAGCGGATCCGGTGACAACTTCTGCATCTGTTTGCGCTAGCGGTTCAATGACCTTGACAGCAAGTGCGTCTGATTCTATTTTTTGGTACGATTCACCCGGCGGAAATTTGCTTGGTCAAGGAACTTCATTTATTACTCCAGACTTAAGTACTACTACAACCTACTATGCACAGAGTAGTAGAAGCTGTCCGAGTAATTATATTGCTGCAAATGCTGTTGTCAATGCGCAGTCTGTTGTGCCTTTAACAAACGATGTCTTCCGTTGTGGTCCAGGAACTGTAACATTAACAGCGGCAGATACCGCCGTTATTCATTGGTATAATTCGGCCTCTGGTGGCGCTCTTTTATTCACCGGTACTTCTTTCTTAACAAATGCAATTCCGAACGATACCATATTTTATGTCGAAGCTGGAAACTATTGTCCAAGTCAGAGAGTCGAAGTGCATGTTACAATTAACACGACAGATTCACCAGTTGCTACTGATACTAGCAGATGCGGACCTGGAACTTTAACGTTCGTTGCTTCTGCTACATCTCCAATGTATTGGTACTCGTCACCGAGTGGCGGTGCATCTATTGGTAGTGGTTCAACATTCACTACTCCTACATTAGCATCAACTGATACTTTTTATGTTGAAGCGAATGGTGGTTGTGCGAGTAATCGAGTTCGAGTAATAGGTTTGATTCATCAAATTCCTGCTGCTCCTACAGCAACAGCATTAACTATTTGTGGAAGTGGTTCTGGAACATTCAATGCTATATCACCTGAACAAGTGTATTGGTTCGATGCAGCTTTAGGTGGCAGCTTGTTATTTACTGGTAGCAATTACACTACTCCAAATTTATCAAGTACTACGAATTATTACATTGAAGCAGGTTACATTTGTAGAAGCAGCCGTACAATGGTAAGCGCAAATGTAAATCCAACTTCTTTGCAACCGACAACCACTGATGTTAATCGATGTGGAACTGGTAGTGTTGCCTTAGTGGCCAATTCTCCGGATCTTATTAATTGGTTTGATTCTTCAGTAGGAGGTACGCTTTTGTACACTGGCGATACTTACATTACACCTGTTGTTTCTTCAACCACCACCTATTTTGTTCAAGCAGGAACTACATGCCCTTCTTCACGAGTGGCATCACGAGCAGTCATAGATCCGATTCCTTCTCCACCTACAGGACTTGATGTATCTAGATGTGGACCTGGTTCAATCACATTAACTGCGAGTTCAACAGAAAATATTTATTGGTACGATGCTCCAACTGGTGGCGCCTTAGTTGGAACAGGAAATAGTTTTTCTACTCCATCTTTGTCAAGTAGTACAACTTATTATGCTGAGACTGGTAACACTTGTCTGAGTTCACGTATTTCAATTCAGGCTATCATTGCACCACCACCAGCAGCTCCAATAGGCACTGATGGTAATCGATGTGGAACTGGAGTTGTAACCTTATCAGCAAGTTCACCAGAAGTCGTTAATTGGTTTAGCGTTCCTACGGGTGGAGTTTCTTTAGGTAGTGGAATTTCTTTTTCTACTCCGAGTATTTCTTCTACAACTACGTACTATGCAGAAGCTGGTAGTGGATGTAATAGTTCCAGAACACCTGTTCTTGCAACTATTAATTCTTTGCCAGTTGCTCCAACGACAACTAATTCTTCTAGATGCGGGACAGGTTCTCTTACTCTGCATGCTTTAGGGACGGAAACATTGTACTGGTATGATAGTCCTTTTAATGGAACATTACTTACTTCTGGTTCAACTTATACAACAGGATCCATAACTTCTACAACTACTTATTATGTCGAACAAGGAAATTCTTGCAGGAGTGGTCGTTCTCCAGTTGATGCAGTCATCAATACATATCCTAATCCTCCAACAGCAACAGATGTCAGTCGTTGCGGAAATGGAACTGTTACATTAACTGCAACATCTGTTGGAACGATTAATTGGTATGATCAACTTACAGGCGGTTCATTAATTGGGACGGGAAATTCTTTCACAACTCCATCTATAACTGGTACCACAAAATATTATGCTGAATCAAATAATGGTTGTATTAGTCTAAGTCGAACAACCGTTCAAGCAATTGTGGATGCAATTCCTGCCGCCCCACTTACTGCTGCTTCTAGTCGTTGCGGTTCTGGGTCGGTGACACTCAATGCCACTTCTCCTGAACAAATTTATTGGTTTTCATCTGCTGTTGGTGGAGCTTCCATCGGAACAGGTGTTTCTTTTATAACACCTTCAATTACTACTACCACAACTTACTATGTTGAAACAGGAAATACTTGTAGAAGTCAACGGATTTCTGTCTTAGCTATAGTTAATGATCCTCCAACTAGTCCAACAATTCACTCAGCATCCCGCTGTGGAACGGGAGCGGTTACACTTACTGCTTCTTCTATCTATCAGATAAATTGGTATTCTGTTGCAACTGGTGGCGCCCCTATTAATACAGGCCCATCGTTCACAACACCTTCCATTTCTTCTACTACGATTTATTATGTCGATGCAGGAACGGGATGCAATAGTCCTAGGGTAGCTGTTAATGCCACTGTTAATTCTATTCCAGCTGCACCAATTGTGACGGATGGTTCAAGATGTAATGCAGGAACAGTTTCATTGAGTGCAGTATCGCCTGACCAAATATATTGGTATGATGCTTCATCGGGTGGAACACTTTTGTTCACTGGTCCGGCCTTTACTACGCCATCAATTTCAACTACTACTATTTATTATTCTGAAACAGGAAATACTTGTAGATCCCCTCGAGTGAGTGTAAATGCAATCATTAATCTGCCAGCTGCTATTCCTACAACAACAAATGCTTCTCGTTGTGGAAATGGTTCTGTAGTTTTGAATGCTTCTTCAGGTGTGACGATTAATTGGTACGATTTAGTTTCTGGAGGAGTTCTTTTAAATACTGGAGCAACTTTCACAACACCAAATTTATCAAGCACTACGACCTACTATGTTGAATCTTTCAATGGAACGTGTACTAGCAATAGAGTGCCAATTGATGCAATCATTAATTCCATTCCAGCGGCTCCAACTGTGAGTGACTTTTCGAGATGTAATGACGGAACTTTAACTTTGTCTGTAGTTTCTGCATTAACGGTGAATTGGTTTGATTCTCCTTCTGGTGGATTGATGTTGGCCACTGGCAATACATTTTTAACGCCGTTTATTACAACTACCACTCCTTATTATGTCTCAGTTGGAACAACATGTATTAGTCCAAGAGCGCAGATTTATGCAATCATTTCTAGTCCTCCTTCTGACCCTGTAGTCACAGATAATTCTAATTGTGGAAATGGAAGTGTAACACTAACTGCTACTGCTGGCGCACCAATAAATTGGTATGATGGCGCAGGCGTGTTGCTCTTTACTGGGAATATATTTACAACACCTGTGCTTTCCGCTACAACAGTTTATTACGCAGATGCAGGAGTTGGTTGTAATTCAAATCGAGTTCCTGTCAATGCTATTATCAATCCAGTTCCGTCAGCACCAACTGTGGTTGATGTAACAAGATGCGATGCTGGAATTGTAACATTGAATGTTGTTACGCCAGAAATTGTAAGTTGGTTTAACTCTCCCTCAGGAGGAGTCTTGCTTGCAACTGGAAATTCATTCACTACTCCAAGCCTAATTACTACTACTCCTTATTATGTAGCAGTTGGTACATCATGTATCAGTCCAAGAGCACAAATTTATGCTATCGTCCTTGATAGACCTGCAGATCCTGTTGTGACTAATAATTATAATTGTGGACCTGGTACTGTCACTCTTATTGGAACTGCCGGCGCTCCAATAAATTGGTACGATGGAACTGGTGTATTTTTAGCCACTGGAAATTCTTTTGTGACTTCAGTACTTTCTGCAACAACTAATTATTTTGCCGATGCAGGTACAGGCTGTAATTCAAATCAAGTACCAGTTGTAGCTACTATCAATGCTATTCCATCTGATCCAACTTCTTCTGATGTTATGATTTGTGGTTCTGGTTCTGCTTCATTAAGCGCGACTTCCACTGAACAAGTTTATTGGTATGATGATTTGATTGGAGGAAATTTATTATCGACAGGAAGCACTTACACTACTTCATTGTTATCTGCTTCCCAAACATATTTCGTTGAAGCAGGTGATATTTGTCGAAGTAATAGAATTCCTGTAACAGTAAATATTGAGCCGGTTTCAATCATCTCGTCCACACAGAATGCTTCTAATTGTGGCCCGGGAATAATTCAAGTTGGAGCTGTTTCATCTGATGTAATAAATTGGTACGATGCGCCAGGGGGAAATCTACTTTTCACTGGAACCACTTTCGCAACTTCAATTTCGGCGACTACAACATTTTATGCTGTTGCAGGAACACTTTGTCCAAGTAATCCAATCGGAGTTGCTGCTACAATTTTTAATCAACCTTCAATCAATATTGGTCCCGATTCATTGTTCGCGCAATCAGGTCAATTGATAAACTTAGATGCAGGAAGTGGATTTACGTCTTATGATTGGTCATCAACAGAAACAACTCAACAAATTTCAGTGACAATTTCAGGATTGTACTCTGTAGTGGCTACCGATCTTAATGGATGCCAGGCCAACGATCAGATTTATGTAGATTTTTCTACTCTCATCAATTCTGTAGAGCTTTCTAATTCTGTTAGTTTATATCCGAATCCAACGCACAATCATTTTGTAATCGAAATGAAAAACAATCATTATAAAAAAATTATGATAAAGTTAATTGCTGTCGATGGAAAACTACTTCAAAGTCGGATGCTTCAAAATAGTGGAGTAGGGGCAAAAGAGGAAGTGAATATGAATGGATACAGTGCAGGTGTTTATTTTGTACAACTGACAAGCGAACAAGAAACGACCTTGCTTAGAATTGTTTTGCAATAATTGAATCTAAATTTATCTTAATAAAAAAAGGCTGCCAAAAATTAATTAGCAGCCTTTTTTATTGTTTTAATTAATAGCGTTTCCATTTATAATAGTTGCGCATTTAATTGTTGCACTAAACTTTGGCGGTGCGGTGGCCTATTATGGAAATTGAATGGGGTTTTTACTGATTTGTTATTGGAGGCGTTTATAAAATTTGTTTTAAATATAATTTATCCTGGAAAAAGTGATGTACTCATAGATTAATAAAAGTGTTTTGTTAGATAAATGAATTTTTATTTTTCTCGTTGCGCATATCTATTTCAACTCGAATATTCACAAGCGGCGCAAACCGTTAGAAGAATTGGCCGAAGAAATCCGACCAGTACTTAGAGGAATTATTAATTACTACAGTAAATTCTCGAAGGGCCACCTGCGGTATATTTTCAATCGACTCAACACACGACTGATAAAATGGGTAAAATGGGAGAAGGGCCTTTACAAACGCAAAGCGGTAAAATGGCTAAAGAAAAAGTATCGAGAAAATCCGAAACTCTTTCCGCACTGGGCATTGGTTCATCCATAATGTATGATTACATTCGTGATTGAACAAGAAGAGCTGTATGAATCGAGAGGTTCACGTACAGTTCTGTGAGAACGTGGCGGTGAGATTCTGCTGCGTGACTCGATTATATGTAACACTTAAAAGTACCAATCTCACCTCTAATAACATTTTAATACAGACAAAAAATGGCTAAATTTTTAACAGGGAATGAATTAAATTCAGAATTGGAAAAGCTATTTGAAGGAGCTTTTTTTGAAATAATTCTAATCTCTCCATATGTAAAACTCCATGACCGATATGCTGCTTCTTTATTGACAAAGAAGAAAGATGATGAAATTAAAATCACCATTGTATTTGGTAAAAATGAAGACGACATTTCGAGAAGTATGAAACAAGAAGATTTTAATTTTTTCAAAGAATTTCCAAATATTGAAATTCGATATGAAAAGCGTCTGCATGCAAAATATTATTCGAATGAAAATTATGCAATTTTAACTTCCATGAATTTGTATAATTTCTCGCAAGACAACAATATTGAAGCAGGAATAATGACAAAAACAAATCTGCTTGGAAAAGTGGGTAACCTACTGACAAATGTTGCGGGTGAGGACAATTTTGAAGGGGCGGCATCAACATATTTTGAACGAGTAATTGAGCAGTCAGATCTTCTATTCAAGAAAGTTCCCGAATACGAAACTAAATATTTAGGAATTTCAAAAAATATATTTCATCTAAAATTGAAGTTGATAAATTATCAGATTTTTTCGCAAATAGACCGAAGTATGAATTAAAGTATAAAGAGAATCCAGATAAAAAAATTATTGAAAAACCGATATTAAATCCAGTTTTTTTAAATGTTAAAGCTTCAATTTCTACCGATACAAAATTTCTATCAACAACTGCGTTGTCAAAAGAATTAGGTGTTTCAAGCAAGGACCTGTTTGTTAAGTTTGAAAATATGAATTGGATCGAAAGAAAGAATGATGACTGGGTTTTGACAGATTTGGGAAAAAGTAAAGGAGCTCAGACAAAAAAAGGACAGTATGGAGAGTACATTTCCTGGCCTGACTTTTTAACTAAGGAAATCGTTTAGGTATTCCGCGTTTGACAAATTTCTCGCGTGAACTTGGACTTTCTTTAATTTCCATCAGACTGACATGGCATTTTGCAGTTCTATAAGAACTACTTCGAAGAAAAAAGAAGTGCTAACATATAACATCGGCTAACCAAAAGCAGGTGGACGTGCAACTTGAAACCACTGAATAATTAAGTAACTTTATCAAGGCTGAGATTGCATCGGTGTCTAACCCGCTCTTTGTTTAGCCACGATCGTTATGTGTAATGCCCCAATCGGTATCATCAATTTTTTAAATAATTCAATCGACACCATTTTGACTATCTTTGTCATGACCTAAAAATAAATGAAACAGAGAATTTACATTGACACATCTATTGTTGGTGGTTATTTTGACAATGAGTTCAAAGTAGCGACAATTAAGTTGTTTGAGCGGCTTGACAAGAATGAAGTTGTTTTTGTGGTATCTGACTTACTTGACCTAGAATTAATCAACGCTCCACAACAAGTTAGAGAACACTTATTAAAATATCCAACTGACAAATTTCTTCGAGTTGAACTGACAGAGGAGGCGATAAAGCTTGCTGACAATTATATACAAGAAAAAGTTGTTGGTAAAACAAGCCTAGAAGATTGCCGACATATCGCTTTAGCAACTATTAACAAGGTGGACGTTTTAGCAAGTTGGAACTTTAAACATATTGTGAACCTTGACAGAATTAAAGGCTACAATTCTGTAAACTTAAAACTTGGGTATTCAATGATTGAAATCAGAAGCCCAAATGATCTTGTGAATTATGGAAACAAATAAAAACGAAAAACAGTTTGACGCTGTAAAAATGATGAGAGACATCAGAAACAAAATTAGTTCTGAAACTCAGAATATGACTTTTGACGAATTAAAAGCATACATCAAACAACAACTGGCAGAAAGCAAAACTAAAATTGTTGGGCAAAAATAATGACGAAAGAAGGCACTACACATAACACCGCATCCTATGTAAAGCAGTCCTCTTGTTCCGAAACAAAAATAAGATTTTAATTTATTTAAATCATAATTTATTATTAGGTGTGTTGAAATGTGAAAAACTAGGCGCAGGATTGCGCAGTTGAAAGTTTTACACATTTCAATGCACCATTTTTAATTTAATCATTTCGCTCAGTCTCCTATGTGTAGTCCGACTATTTTTTTTTCCGGCCGGCTACCAGCACCCGTATGGTTTTAATGATTATAAAATAGCTACCTGCTTGGCGGTGTGACTCATCACTGTTGTTTTGATCACAACCCGTGTTTTGTAGTCTATTCTTATTTTGATTTGAGCTTCATGATGATTTAGTTTTTTAAAAAGCAGCTACAGGCTTGCCTTTGTAAATTCCTGCTGTGAAGGAATTACCGGCGATGTTTTGTAGTCTGCTTTTGTTTCTTTCGAATAATTATTTTGATAAGGAGTTTCCTTTTTTATTACGGACAACATTCTATTCAATAATTTTCTTGCAATTTTTATGATTATACTTTTCGGATTCTTTCCTTGATGTTTTCGGTAATACATTTGCATTTCCGGATCCATGCGCAAGGCTACCCAGGCACTTTCTATAATATAACTTCTCAGAAGACTCCTGCATCTTGGAGTCACTCCAAAAACATTTTCAGTCATTCCGGAATTTTTAATATTTGGCACCAACCCAACATAAGATGCAAATTTTGTTTCTGTATTGAATCGCCTTAGATCTCCTACTTCAGCTAGAATAACAGAAGATAAATACCCGCCAACGCCAGGGATACTTTTTAATAAATAGTAATCCTTCTTGTGATTTTTTCTACAATACGATCGCAAGTGATTCTCTATTTCTAAATACTCTTGATAGATCGATTTCAACAATCGAATCTTACTCTGCATGCATAATTTTCCTGTCGGTTCCTGCCATGGAATATGTTCAATCCATTCTAAAAATGCTTTGGACCAATTTGGATTGTCGAACTCTTGAGGTATTTCAATTCCGTGATAAAGTAAAAATGCTTTGATGCTACATATTATCTTGCGAAGATGACGGGTAGTTTCTGCTCGCTGCCGTACTAAACTTTTTAAATAATCTTGTTTTTGGTCAGGAATATAGATGCCATGCAGATGACCAGACTGAAGTTGTTTTGCTAAGTTGCGACAATCAAGTACATCGGTTTTCTGGTGACTTTGTTTGTCAGTTCTAGGGACATCAGCCGGATTGACAACTAAAACTGTCCATCCGAGATTTAAAAAATACCGAGAAGCCGTAAAACCACAGCAGCCGGCTTCATAAACCAATGACACTTCATGCTCCGGAAAATTAGTTTGAACGTAATGATAAAGAACTTCATTATTGGAAGGAATGGTAATTGTTTTGTGATCTGAAATATCTGTCCGTAGATGTACAGACCAGCTTTTTTTGTGAATGTCCATACCAATGTATAGCTTTGGAAGAACAGTAGGTTGTGTTGCCATATCTTATCGTATTTAGGTAGACAATTTATTAATTAATTTGTACTACATTATTTTAGATGGAACACGACTTACTGCTTTTACATGGGTGCTTGCCAAAACATTATTTTTTGACTCTTTTTATTTTTATATTTCGGTAAAAAAATAATGCTTCGGCAATGCTAAACGTTAGCTGTGATTTTAAAAAGACACATCGTGAAACGAAATGAAGACAGTATCTGAAATAAAATTTGACAAAATTATAAATGACGGATTTCACGAAATATTGAAACCAATAGGCTTTAAAAAAAAGGCAAATAACTTTTACTTGAAACTTGACACTATCGGACAAATCATTAATGTTCAGAAAAGTGCGTATGGCAATAAAGACAGCATTCGTTTTACTATAAATACAGGCATTTTTGTTCCTGAGTATTGGTTTGCATTTTATAATTTTAGCAACAAAGAACTTCCAGAC
>JANLRG010000911.1:0-1552 GCA_031361545.1 Bacteroidota bacterium | reverse complement strand
TTTTCCAGTCATAACCAGCTTCGCGCAAGGGAATTTTAGCATTGCTGACATAAAAAATGGTATCGTATCTATCCGCATAAACCACATTAAACATCGGAATTGCCACCATTTCCATAGCCATATAAAATTCGGAGAAATTACGCGATTTATCCATCCGATACCATTGTTCCATGCCTCGAATGTCTTGAGCAGCACCATATCTGATGGAAAATGTGCCTTTATCGGTCTGAATGGTTGCACCATATTTACTCCAATATGCTTTCTTTTTGACGGGCAAAACCAATGCCCCCACTTTCACTTTGAGCTGAATGTTTCGCTCTTCCAAATTCAACCATTGACCATCAAAACGATATTGTTTTTTGTTTTGATGGTTCATTTCAAGTTGATAAACATCCACTTTATCAGGATTATTGACCGTATGCGCCCAACCCAAATGTTCATTTACCCCATGCAAAACCAAGGGCGAACCCGGAAAAAGCCCACCCACAATATTCCACCCTTGCTCGCTACACAAATGCGCTTCGTACCACGCCACGGGACCTTCCAACGGTTGATGCGAATTGATATTCAGAAACGCGGCCCCCTCAGTCGTTTTGGATGCAGCGATGGCAAAAGCGTTCGAGCCACCCGATTTAAAACTTTCGAGGGTTTTAATTTTTCCTTTAAAAATATTACCCAACACACCATCAACACCTGAAATAACCGCCAATGAAAGCGTCACGCCCGTCATATAATCTTCGGTATTAATCGGAAAAGCTTTTTTGACCAATACTTCTGTCGGATGATTTTTAGCATAAGCATTCAAACCCGCCACATAACCTTCAATTAATGCCTTAAAATCAGCCGATAAATCTTTATCATAATGCTCCTTGACAGCCTCTCGACACCGCAGCAACGACACCACATAATCCACCGAAGCCCCTTCTTTCCCTTTCAGTCTGCCCAACATGCCCTTACCTGCTAACATGGTGAGTTGCATGGTTTTGAAATCGTCTTCCGCGTGGGCATATGCCAGACCATAAGCGACTTCGGGGTCAGTTTTGGCGAATATATGCGGCACACCCCATTTATCTCTAACGATTTGGATGTTTTCAGGATTAATTTGAGTGAAAACAGTGAAGGGAATGCATACAATTAAAAGAAATATTTTTAAAAACCGACTTGTCATATTAATAGGTGTTGAAATGATTTTCAATAAATTTCATCAATCTTTCATGTATTGAAGATGGACGAAGTTAGCAGCTTTTTGAATATTTTAGGTGGCGGTCAAATACAATTGTGTCAAAAAAACACCGTTTCAATCTACACTTTTTTTGTTTCACAACCTTTTTCATTTATCCCCTCAGTATAATGCCCTAATTTTGTGCTTGTAAGATTTAAAAAATCAAATTGAAAACTTAAAATTAGAAGATAATTTAAAAATTATTTACCCAAAATGAAAACAAGAAATGCCAGCAGCTTATTGGTGGCATTCTCTTTAACTGCTTTACAAAACAACACAAGTTTGATGAGAGTGATTATTAAAGTTCAATTACTTATAGATTTTAAAACG
>JANLRG010000905.1:0-9505 GCA_031361545.1 Bacteroidota bacterium | reverse complement strand
GGTATAAAACGCGTTTATAAATTAGTTGACACCTGCGCCGCCGAGTTTGAAGCTAAAACACCTTACTACTATTCTACTTTTGAAGACGAGAATGAAAGCGTAAGAAGCGATAAAAAGAAAGTGGTTATTTTAGGAAGTGGTCCTAACCGTATTGGCCAGGGAATTGAATTTGATTACAGTTGTGTTCATGGAGTGCTTGCTGCCAAAGAATGCGGATTCGAAACCATCATGATTAATTGCAATCCTGAAACAGTCTCGACTGACTTTGATATTTCAGATAAATTATATTTCGAACCAGTTTTTTGGGAACATATTTATGAAATCATAGAACACGAAAAACCTTTTGGTGTCATTGTTCAATTAGGCGGACAAACTGCACTGAAGTTAGCTGAGAAGTTGAATAAATATGGAATCAATATCATAGGTACTTCTTTCGATTCTTTAGATTTAGGTGAAGACCGCGGACGATTTTCAATGTTGCTGAGAGATTTAAATATTCCATATCCAAAATTTGGTGTTGTAGAAAATGCTGATCAAGGAGTGGAGTTGTCAAAAAATTTAGGCTTCCCTCTTCTTGTTCGCCCTTCGTATGTTTTAGGAGGACAGAGTATGAAAATCGTAATCAACGAGCAAGAGTTAGAGACGCATGTGATCAAAATTCTTCAAGACATTCCCGATAATAAAATCCTGCTTGATCACTTTCTTCAAAACGCAATTGAAGCGGAGGCTGATGCAATTTGTGATGGAGAAAATTCATACATTATCGGAATGATGGAACACATCGAACCTGCCGGTATTCATAGTGGCGATAGCCATGCTGTTTTACCGCCGTTTGATTTAAGTGCGAATGTCATCAAGCAAATGGAAGAGATCACTCATAGAATTGCCAAAGCAATGAAGGTGATTGGTCTTATCAATATTCAATTTGCTATCAAGAACGAAGTTGTATATGTCATTGAAGCAAATCCGCGTGCTTCCAGAACAGTTCCTTTTATTGCCAAAGCATACGATGAACCTTACGTTAACTATGCAACTAAGGTGATGTTAGGAATTAATAAAGTAACAGATTTCAAATTCAATCCTACGAAAAAAGGTTATGCAATAAAAGTTCCCGTCTTTTCATTTAACAAATTCTTAGATGTCAATAAAGAACTCGGACCTGAAATGAAATCAACTGGCGAGGCTATTTATTTTATTGATGATTTGCAAGATGATTTTTTTACCAAATTATATTCAGAAAGAAATTTATATCTCTCCCGATAATCTATTAACATGCAAGAATTCATAATTATTTCTATTGTCATTTTACTGTTCTTCCGAGTAATAAGACGATTTATTTTTTTTAATACGACGAATGCTTTTAATAAAGCAGCCGAGGATTTTATGAAACGTCAGGAAGAGCACGATCGAAAACAAAAAGAAGAAGGCAGAGTTTATGTCGATACCAAAAAGCGTGTCGATACTACAGGAAAGTTCGATGATTACGAAGAGTTGAGATAAAAACAATCAGTATAAATTATTTATATTCGCCTTGCCTAAAAAATGATTATGAAAAAATACTTGCCGCACCTCATTGCTATCGTCTCTTTTATCGTGATTACATTTCTTTACTTTTCTCCTATGTTGAGTGGGAAAGAAATGAAGCAATCGGATATCGCCAATTGGGAGGGAATGTCCAAAGAGATTACAGACTTTCAAAATAAGGCGCATGAATCAACCTTCTGGACAAATTCAATGTTCGGTGGAATGCCGGCGTATCAAATTTCTGCCGTCTACCCTTTTACAGTTATAAAATACGTCGATAACATCATAACGTTAGGATTACCTACTCCGGCAAATTATCTTTTTCTTTTTATGCTCGGATTTTATTTTCTTTTAATCACACTCGGTGTTGACAAGCGCCTTTCAATTGTCGGTGCTGTCGGATTTGCTTTTTCATCTTACTTTTTAATTTTTATCGGTACCGGTCATAATTCTAAAGTTCATGCCATCGGCTATATGGCGCCAGTCATAGCCGGAATAATTATGACGTTCAGAGGTAAACAATTATTAGGAGCTTCAATTACCGGATTAGCACTTGCATTAGAATTGTACGCCAATCACCTTCAGATTACTTATTATTTAATGATGATTGTCGTTTTGTTAGGATTGGTTTTTTTATATGAATCAATTGTTGAAAAAAAATTGACCTATTTTTTAAAATCAGCTGCACTCTTAGTTGTAGTCTCTGCTCTTGCTGTTGCAAGCAATATAACTAATTTGTGGGCTACACAAGAGTATGGAAAATACAGTACGAGAGGTCCTTCAGAATTAACGAACAATAAAGAAAACCAGACTTCCGGATTGGACAGAGATTATATTACCGATTGGAGTTATGGAATTGGAGAAACATTTACATTGTTAATTCCAGATTTTAAAGGTGGAGCTAGCGAAGCAATTGCAAAAAATAATAAAGAAGCTTTGAAAAATGTAGATTCAAATTACAGACAGTATGTTTCAGGTTTTGGAGCTTACTTTGGTGATCAACCTTTTACTGGCGGACCACTTTACATTGGCGCCATTCTCATTTTATTATTTGTCATCGGATTATTTGTTGTGAAAGGTCCATTGAAATGGTGGATTGTTGCTTCTACCGCTTTGTCAATCATGCTTAGTTGGGGAAAGTTCTTTATGTCTTTCACTAATTTTTTCTTAGACAATATTCCAGGTTATGACAAGTTCAGAGCTGTGACAACTATTTTAGTCATAGCTGAATTAACGATTCCGTTGATGGCAATTCTTGCTGTCGATAAAATGATTAAAGAAGAAAATTTCTTTGCAATCTATAAAAAGAAATTATTTCTAGCGATGGGAATAGTCATTGGATTTGTGTTGCTTGTAAAATTATCTCCGGGAACATTTACAAATTTATATACAGACAATGAATATGAACAAGTAAGTGCTTCGGTAAAAGGACAACAAAATTCACAGCAGATACTCGATGAATTCTTTGTGGCTGTTTCATCTGCACGAACAGAAATTGTGAGTAGCGATGCTGGACGCTCTTTAATTTTATTGATTCTTGCAGGAGGATTGATTTATGGTTTTGTTAGATATAGGTTCAAAAAAGAATTTTTAATTTACGGATTATTAGTCTTGATCATGATCGATTTGATGGGCGTGGATCGAAGATATGTTGATGCCGATTCCTTCGTGAAGAAAAATGCAAACAGTTCGCCGTTCCCTGAGAGCTCAGCAGATTTAGCAATCAAAACTGATCCTACTTTAAGTTATCGTGTTTTAAATATTGCAGCAAATACATTCAATGATGCCAGCACTTCTTACTATCATCAATCAATTGGCGGATATCATGGCGCTAAATTGAAACGTTACAAAGAGTTGATCGATGCTCGTTTGACCAAAGAGCTATCAGTTCTTAAATCTGCATTGCAGAAACCTGACTCTTCTTTTGAGAGTGTTATGGCTTCGCAATCGGCTTTAAATATGTTAAACACGAAGTATATTATTTATAATCCAGATGCTGCGCCTTATGAAAATAAAGGAGTCTTAGGAAATGCTTGGTTTGTATCAGAAATAAAAGTCGTTCCCAATGCTGATGCTGAAATAGCTGCTTTAGATAATTTTAATCCTAAAATTACTGCTATTGTAGATCAACGATTCAAAGATCAAGTGAATCAAGTGAGTTCAGTTGAAGATTCTTCTGCATCGATAAAGTTGACTTCTTATAAACCGAATGATTTGGTTTATGAAAGTAATAGCGCTACAGATAAATTTGCTGTCTTCTCCGAAATCTATTACGATAAAGGATGGAATGCTTATATTGATGGAAAGAAAATGGATTATGCACGCGTAAACTATGTTTTGCGCGGAATGAAAATTCCTTCGGGGAAACATCAGGTCGAGTGGAAATTTGAACCAGAAGTTGTTGCAACTGGAAGCAAATTAACATTGGCTGGTTCTGCATTATTGATTTTATTTTTCTTAGGTGTAGTGTATAAAGAATTTCAATCTTCAAAATCAAAAACGTAATTGAAGAAGGTACTCATCATTACTTATTATTGGCCACCGAGTGGTGGAGCCGGTGTTCAGCGATGTCTTAAATTTGTAAAGTACCTTGGTGAGTACGGAATTGAACCAATTGTTATAACTGTTGATCCTGCTAAAGCATCTTATCCCATCCTTGATGAGTCTTTAATCAAAGAAATACCGCAGGCGGTACGCATCGTTCGTACTCCATCTTTTGAACCATTAAATATTCTCGCTTCTGTTGCTGGCAAAAAAAATATTCCGCACGGTGGATTTGCCAACAATAATAAAGATACAATTCTTCAGAGGACGTTACGATTTGTAAGAGGAAATTTTTTTATTCCTGATGCTCGCAAAGGCTGGGTTCGTCATGCCGTTTTCGCTGCTTCAAAATTAATTGAAGAAGAAAAAATTGATACTATTTTTATTTCTTCTCCGCCTCACAGTAGTCAGCTGATTGGATCGGAATTGAAAAAGAAATACAATGTTCGTTGGATTGCTGACTTACGTGATCCGTGGACTGACATTTATTACTACGACGATTTATTGCACACTAAGTTGGCCAAAGAGATGGATGCACAATTGGAGCGAGAAGTTTTAGAGGGAGCAGATGAAATTATTAGTGTGAGTCAACCAATCAATGATACTTTTTTAAAGAAGTCAGACAAACTAAATCCCAATAAATTTCATGTATTACCCAATGGTTTTGACGAAAGTGATTTTGATAGCAGAGTGAAAAGTAATCTCAGTTGTTTTTATATCGCTTATGTTGGAACGATCGCTGCTAATTACAGACCAGCCATTTTATTTTCAGCCATCAACAGACTAATCAAAGAGATGAAATTGGGCAGAAATTCAGTTTGCCTAAATATGGTTGGATCTTCTTCTTCTTCAGTAATTAATTTGATAAAAGAAAGTAGTCTAGAGCATTTGACAGAATTCATCGGACATGTCGATCATCAATCTGCAATAGAATTTATGCAGAAAGCAAATGCCTTATTGCTAATTATTCCAGATGTGCCGAACAATGAAGGAATACTAACTGGAAAACTTTTTGAATATTTGGCTTGCAAAAAACCAATTATCGGATTGGGACCATCAAACGGAAAAGCCAGAGAAATTCTTCAACAGTGTAATGCTGGAAATTTATTTGAGAGAAATCAAGAAGAAGAGTTATATGATGCGTTGAGAAATATTTATTTAGATTGGAAAAATGGAATTAGTTTTAAGGTAGAAGAAGCAGAAGTTAAAAAATATTCCAGGCGAGTATTAACTCAACAATTAGTAAATTTGCTAAAATAAAATTTTATGTGTGGAATAGCTGGTTTTATTGATTCAAAACTTTCTAAAGAAATAGCTCAAGGAACAATTGATTCTATGTTAGAAAGCATTTCACATCGTGGACCAGATGCAACTTCTAATTGGGTTGAAATGCCCGTTGTTCTCGGGCATAATCGGTTGAGCATAATAGACCTCAGTGATGATGGAATACAGCCGATGCATCACTTTGATTCAGTGATTGTGTTTAACGGAGAGATTTATAATTATCTGGAGATTCGTGGAGTGTTAATTGAAAAAGGTTATCAATTCAAGACACAAACGGACACAGAAGTAATACTCGCTGCTTATCGGGAATATGGATCAAAATGTGTCGATCATTTTATTGGTATGTGGGCATTTGCACTATGGGATAAGCAGACCAAAAGACTTTTTTGTTCTCGCGATCGATTTGGCATCAAGCCGTTTTATTATATTCTGGAAGGCGATCGATTTTATTTTGGATCAGAGTATAAAGCGTTAAAAAAATCTCCTCTTTTCACAAATGATTTAAATTTAGACCAAGTCAGTCGCGGACTACAGTTAGGTTGGGTGTGTTATAAAGATGAAACATACTATTCTAAATTGAAAGCTCTTCCCGCTGCATGCAATTTATTTTATGCTGATGGAGTGGTGGAAGTGGAGCGGTATTGGGATATTGAATTAAAAAAATCTACCAATCTGTCAACAGAAGAAAAGTATAATTATTTCAAAGAGTTATTTTTGGACAGCATAAAGCTTCACATGAGAGCAGATGTTGAAGTAGGTGGATGTTTGAGTGGAGGAATTGATAGTAGTGCCATTTCTGCATCTGTCGCTAAATTATTTCCTGAAATTAATTTCAAAACATTTACAATTTATTATGAAGGAAAAAATGAAGTGGATGAACGTCCATGGGTAAATGAAGTTTTAGCCCAAAATAAATCTATTGTTGATTTTGCTTATTCTCCATCAGAGAGTGATTTAATTAATCATTATGAACGAGCTTTCTATTTTGCAGATGTTCCTTTAGCTGGCTCATCTCCAATTTCACAATATTTTGTAATGCAATTAGCCAAAAAACAAAACATAAGAGTTCTTCTAGATGGTCAAGGTTCTGATGAATACCTTGCTGGCTATATGCATTCATTCTATCGATTAATTGGTGGTTTGCTTTCAAGCGGAAAATTTCTACAAGCACATCGACAATTTTATAGTCATTGTTCTTTGCAAGATTTTTCAGCAACTAAAAAAATAGATGCTGCGGCCAAAAGTGCATTCACTGTTATTAAGGATGAAAATGCTTTGTATAATTTTGAATTTAAAAATTACTTTCCAATGCTCAGCAAAAATAGTTCTGAAGTAGCATTGGAAAAATTGGAGACCACAAGATTAAATCAGTTTTTATATCATTTGACTTTTAATACTTCATTGCCATCTTTATTGCATTATGAAGATCGAAATTCAATGGCATTTTCAATTGAATCACGTGTTCCATTTTTGGATCATCGATTAGTTGAATTAGCTTTTTCTTTGAATGACAATGATAAATTTGATATAGGGGTTACAAAAAAAGTTTTGAGAAAAGCAATGCATGGAATTATTCCTGAGAAAATAGAAAATCGATATGATAAAAAAGGTTTTGTCACACCTGGTGAAGTGAAATGGTTAAGAGGGCCATTAAATAACCTGCTGACTATTAATTTTGAAGGATTACCTTTTATTAGAAAATCAACCGCACTGAAGCTAATGAGAGAGTTTAATAGCGGCGAAAACAGAAATGCCAATTTAGTATGGCGCTTAGCCACTTTAAATCATTGGATGTCGAAGAACTGAAATTTATTTGTACATTTCGGTTCTAGTATCATTTAACAAATAATATTTTTGAATTTAGATGAAAAAAATCAACCTCCTAATTTTCTTTTTCATAGCTCACTCATTTTTATCTCATGCGCAAATCGCAGTGCAATGGCAAAAAACTTATGGCGGTTCGGGTGATGATCATATTGCTGATGACAGTAATTATTATGATTCACCAGACCATGCTGTCGCAAAAACTTCTGACGGAGGATTTATTATCACAGGTAGTACAACTTCGTCAGATGGAGATTTTACATTGAATCATGGAGGTGAAGATGTAGCATTGATCAAAGCAGATTCATTAGGAAATGTTCAATGGAGTGCTTCAATTGGTGGGTCTTCCATAGATGTAGGAACTTCTGTTGTTCAAACGCATGATGGCGGCTATGCAGTTTGTGGGTTTTCTCTTTCAATAGATGTTGACTTTGTCACTGGTCATGGTGGATTTGATATATTTATAGCAAAATTTAATAGTCAAGGAGTTTTACAATGGAATCATAGTTATGGTGGCATTCAAGATGAGCGTGCTTATTCTTTTTATGAATCTGCTGATAATAACTTTGTTGTTGCTGGTTTTAAATATGGGGCTAATGATTATGATTATTGGGTATTCAAATCAGATACATTAGGGTCTATTCTTTGGGAAAAAAAATTTATTGGCAATAGCATTGATTGGGTAAATGCGATGGCGCCAACTATTGATGGTGGTAGTATTATCTGCGGATATTCTTTTTCAAATGATAGTGATTTTATTGGATCGTTTGGAGGGTCCGATTACTGGGTTATTAAATTAGATAGCGTTGGCAATCTTGTGTGGAAACAAAATTATGGTGGACCAGGGAATGACTGGGCCTTTGATATTACGCCAACTTTTGATGGTGGTTATGCCATAGCTGGGCTCACAGAAGGAGATGGCGGACAAGTATCAGGTACGCACGGCGGTCATGATTATTGGATAATTAAAATTGATGCGAATGGAGTATTACTGTGGCAAAAAGCTATAGGCGGTTCACTCATCGATGAGTGCTATGAAATAATAGAAACGAGTGATCATGGTTTAATGGTTGCTGGAACTAGTAATTCGAATGACGGAGATGTTCCGGGTAACTATGGTTTACTTGATTACTATCTTGTAAAATTAGATCAAAACGGTAATCTACTTTGGAATAAAACGTTTGGCGGCTCTCAAAGTGATTGGGCTCTCTCATTGATTCACGATGGACATGACAATTATTTTATGTTCGGAAATACAAAATCAAATGATGTTGATGTTACTGGAAATAATGGCGGTTGGGATTTCTGGGTATTAAAATTGACATCAATCTTCAATACTATTTCGGGTTATTACTATTATGATGTGAATGCCAATAATAGTTTTGATTCTTCTGACGTGCCTTTGCCAAATCGAATGGTAAAAGATATTGGAAATTCAATTTATGGCTTTACAGATTCCACAGGACTTTATAAACTTGAATTTGTCGGAACTGGAAGTTTTGATATAGTCCCTACATTTTTTCCAAACTTCAATATTAATCCTGGTAATTATTCAATAACCATTTCATCTTCTCCAACAAATGACACGGGAAATAATTTTGCTGCCTCTCCAATTCCCGGATTAAATGATATTGCTGCAAGTATAATTCCGTTGCAACGATTTCGACCCGGATTTCCAGTTTCGTATTTACTTACAATGACCAACGTCGGAACTACTTTTGCAAGTGGAACCCTCCTATTTATTCCAGATCCGACTTTGTCATTTGATAGTGCAAGTGTTGCACCCGATACAATTATTGGGGATACACTTTTTTGGTTCAATATTGTTCTGAACCCATTAGAATTTGAAAGTGTCACGGTTTATTGTTCAGTTAATCCCGCTGCTTCAATCGGATCTTCCATCACTTCATACGTGTATGTGGAAGATGGAACCTTGGATAACAATATGAAAGATAATATTGCTTCTTGGACTTCGATGGTTACAGGCTCATTTGATCCAAATGATAAAGCTGTTTCTATAGATAAAATTTATCAAAACCAATTAAGTGATCTTCCTTATTTAAATTATCTGATTCGATTTCAAAACACTGGAAATGATACTGCCTTTACAGTTAGAATTAATGATACCATTTCAAATTTTTTAGACATGGATGCTTTCAAGATTGTCTCAAGCAGTCATCCGGTAACTGTGGAATACCAGCCATTATCACGAGTGATAACTTTTATGTTTTCTAATATTTTATTGGTTGATAGCGGAACAAATCAATCGCTTAGCAACGGCTATGTCGATTTCCGAATTCAAGCGGACTCAAATTTAATAACTGGAAAT
>JANLRG010000874.1:0-1473 GCA_031361545.1 Bacteroidota bacterium | reverse complement strand
GGAATCTGCTTATGTGCGGGTCATTGGCAACCATATTGAAAGGGGCTATTTCGGCATTTATCTATCGGCTTCGCGCTTGTGTACGGTTGAAAATAATGTGATAGAAGGCAATCCTTCACAAGAGCAAAATACGGGCAATGGCGTCCATGCATGGAAATGTGATAGTGTTTTCATCAATAATAACTGCGTGAGAGGGCATCGAGACGGCATTTATTTTGAATTTGTCACCAATTCCAGTATTCAACAAAATTATTGCGAAAAGAATATTCGTTACGGTTTGCATTTTATGTTTTCTCATAATAATATCTACCAATACAATACTTTTCGCAACAATGGGGCAGGGGTGGCAGTGATGTACACTAAAAATGTGAAGATGCTCAACAATCATTTTGATGAAAACTTGGGCAGTGCATCTTATGGTTTATTACTCAAAGACATCAGCGATAGCCATATCGAAAACAATACTTTCAAAAATAATACGGTCGGCATTTTCATGGACGGCACTAACCGCAGCTTGATTCAGCACAACCAATTCAGCGAAAATGGTTGGGCTGTAAAACTCCAAGCCAATTGCGACGACAACACTTTTACCTACAATAATTTTACAAAAAACTCTTTTGATATTGCCACTAACGGCATGGTGGTTTTGAATCATTTGTCAAAAAACTACTGGGACAAATATGAAGGTTACGATTTGAACAAAGACGGCGTGGGCGATGTCGCTTATCACCCCCTCAGTATTTACTCGAGTTTGGTAGAGCAAATGCCATTTGCGATGGTTTTGTGGCGCAGTTTCGCTGTCTTTTTACTCGACCAAAGCGAGCGCGTATTGCCGAGCATCACGCCTGAGAATTTGAAAGATGAAATGCCTTTGATGAAAATAGCCAAAATTTAATAAAACAATGCTCGAATTCCGAAATTTAAATAAAACCTACGGTAAAATAGAGGTTTTGCAAGACATCAATGGGCGTTTTGAGCTTGGTCAATCCATTGCGCTCATTGGTCCGAATGGCTCAGGCAAGACGACTTTTATTAAGTCAATACTTGGTATGGTGATGCCTAATACGGGTGAAATCCTTTTCAATGGTCAAAATATTGCCAACGAATGTGCTTACCGCAGCCAAATTGGATACATGCCTCAAATTGGTCGCTATCCCGACAATATGCAAGTAGGGCAACTGTTTGAAATGATGAAAGACATTCGCTTGGACGGTAAAAATTTGATGCCCAATTTGGATGAAGAGTTGATTGAAGATTTCAAACTCAAGGCATTTTTCAATAAAAATATGCGCTCGTTGTCAGGCGGTATGCGTCAAAAAGTGAGTGCTGCCTTAGCCTTTTTATTCAACCCTTTAGTCATGATACTCGACGAACCCACCGCTGGACTTGACCCGCTTTCAGCAGAAGTTTTGAAAAGTAAAATACTCAAAGAACGTGACAAAAACCGCCTATTCATCATCACTTCGCACATCA
>JANLRG010000835.1:0-1246 GCA_031361545.1 Bacteroidota bacterium | reverse complement strand
CTAATGCTGCCATTATCAGCACACGATTAGTATCTTGCTTGGCAATAGTCAATTCGTGCTTCAAGCTATCAGTAGCTTTATTTTGCCCAAAGCCAATGCTACAAGCGCATGTAAGAAGGAATGTTATTATTAAAATCTTCATTTTCAGATGGTTTTAAAAGGTAAAGTAATAATAAACTCAGAACCGACCCCCTCAGTACTCTCGACTTCCAAAGCCCCGCCATGCCCTTTCGTCACAATATCATAAGCTAAAGAAAGTCCTAAGCCTGTGCCTTGTCCTGTCGGTTTGGTGGTGAAAAAGGGTTGAAAGACTTTGGCGCGCACAGCTTCGGACATGCCAATGCCATTGTCTTTTACTTTGATAATGATAGCCCCCTCAGTACCAGCCCCCCCCGCCCCCAAAGGGGGAGCTTGGTAGCGAGTACTCACTGTTACGGTCGGAATGTAAGACTCGTCAATTAGGCGTGATAGGGCTGATACTTCCTGCTCCCCCTTTGGGGGTTGGGGGGCTACCGCATAAAAAGCATTATTAATCAAATTCAATAAAACACGTCCAATATCTTGCGGAATAACTTCTATTTTAGGCAAATTAGGGTCAGCTTTTAATTCAAAATCCGCATTAAAATCCTTATCTTTTGCTCTTAAACCATGATAGGAAAATCGTAGATATTCATCTGCCAATTTATTAATATCCGTTAATTCTTTTACACCTGCACTTGCTCGTGAGTGTTCAAGCATTCCTTTCACAATGTTACTCGCTCGCTTGCCATGATGATTGATTTTCTCTTGGTTTTGACTTAAATCATCGAATAATTCATCAATATAAATTTCGTCTTTCTCTGGTTTTTTAAATTCTTCTTTTAAATCTTTCACCAAATCCACACTCAATTCCGAGAAGTTATTGACAAAATTTAAGGGATTTTGTATTTCGTGAGCAATGCCTGCGGTGAGTTCACCGAGAGAAGCGAGTTTTTCGGATTGAATCAATTGATTTTGTGTGGCTTTCAATACATTTAAAGACTGATTGAGTTCAGCAGTCCGTTCTGTTACTTGTTTTTCAAGTATTTCATTTTGAGTAGCGAGTATGTGTTGTTTTTCTTGTTCGTGTTCAATCGCTTCATTCTTCAATTGCTCATTTTCAACCAATTGTTTACTCAATGCTTTATTGGTTTCATTACCTTCAATTCCCATAAAAAGCGATAAACCGAGGGGTGTTGAAATCGCCGCTATATTATTAAGCACATCG
>JANLRG010000787.1:0-1015 GCA_031361545.1 Bacteroidota bacterium | reverse complement strand
AGGTCTTGTATTGTTTTCGATTGCTTTCAAAAAATCAAGCATGTGTAGCCTTGTGGCAGGTGCTGCGTTAAGTTCTATATCTGCTTCGGTAAGATCTTCAGGATATTTCTCTTTTTCATAAACCACGTCTTTGTGTATTTTATCGCCATTATTTTTACCTTCGGGTATAAAATCATACTGCATTGTGCTGGCAATCAATGTGCCTTTTTCACCATAGATCGTAAATGACCAAGGATAATCCGGATTGGCAGCCGTTCCCCAAGTGCGATGTTGCCATACACAATTAAGATTTGAATATTCAAAAATTGCAGTCTGAGTATCGGAAATATTCGATTTTCCTTCTTTTTGAACAAAAATACCTCCTGTAGAAATAATGCGTTGGGGCCAACCTAATTTGAGCATCCACCGAACTGTATCGAACATGTGCACACACATATCGCCTGTAATACCGTTGCCATATTCCATAAACGTGCGCCACCATCTTTTATGTGGTAAACCGTCATACGGGCGCATGGGAGCCGGACCTGTCCACATTTCATAATCGAAGAATTCAGGAACGGGTTCAACGGGTGGGTTGCCATTGTTTCGCATGTGAAAATAACAACACATCTCAACGTGCGAAATTTTGCCCAATAAACCGGCATCCACTATGTTCTTTTTTGCATCAATCAAATGTGGTGTACTCTTGCGTTGCGTGCCTACTTGAACAACTTTATTGTATTTTCGAGCGGCGGCAATCATTGCTTCACCTTCAATAACATCCACGCTGATAGGCTTTTGTACATATACATGTGCCCCTGCCCTCACGGCATCAATGGCTTGAAGCGCGTGCCAATGGTCAGGTGACCCTATTAAAACAATATCCAATTTGTTTTCTGCCAACATCTTGCGATAATCGCCATATAGTTTGGGTACCGCTTTGGATTTTTGACGTTTACTGACAAGTTCGCCAGCTGCTGCAAGCATATTTTTATCAACATCGCAGAGTGCTACAACCTCAACATCAGCTACTTGG
>JANLRG010000753.1:0-1494 GCA_031361545.1 Bacteroidota bacterium | reverse complement strand
TCTTATACCTACCGTTTGGCAACTGTAACGGGTGCAGAAACGGTATTACCAGAGGAAAAATACATACCGTTTGATTGGTCTTTTGGTGAAATTAAGAATGATACTGTTGAGGTACGAAATCCCGATAATTTCGGGAAGGGGGTCAAATTAACGTGGAAAAATCTTGTTTTAAAAGAAAAACAAGCCGTGCGTTTACGCATTACAAGCGCAACAGATGTACGGGAAGCCTTGGTTTTATAATTAAAAACGGCTGTTTCAGGTAAAAAAATTGCGGATTGGAATATACAGTTTGCGGCGTATATGCAGCCGTTTGAATTAGAGATAAAAGCCGAAGATGTAAAAGCTGTTTTTACTGAGGGGGTGATTTTGACCATGAAACAAGGCACACAAACTTTTTGGATTTTTACAAATACGGGTTTAAACAAAGCCCCAAATGCTTTTTTGCCGCATGTATTGGTGTATGAAAAAGTCGAAAAAGAGGCTTGGAAAGAGCGTTTAATGTCACTCGAATCGGTACAAGCTTTTGGGTGGATGCAAGGCGTGGTGTGGGATGGTTTATTGGAATTGAGTAAAGACTCAAAACGAGCCAAAACTGTTTTAGCACAACAATTAAACTTGTTTTTCAAGGAAAACAGCTTGGTTTATGCCAATTTGAATAATATCAAAACGATGGAAACCATCAGTTCGGTTGAGTCTATTTTGCCCTTTGCGATTTTAGCACAAACCAATCCGACGCATCCGTTGCTAAAAACAGCCGTTGCTTTTTGTGAAAAACACGCCAATACTGAGGGGGTGATTGCAGACGGAACGGGCGACAATAGAATGGTAAAAACCGAAGAATGTTATAGCGTGAGTTATCCTTTAGCCGTTTTGGCAAAGACATTGAATCGTCCAGAATTAGCCAATTTAGCCATAAAAACATTGCAATCAAGAATTTATACATTAGAAAAAGGCAATAGTATTTATCAAAGAGGAACGGAAAAAGGCGAATTGTATTTTGAAAATTGTGGTAGGGGCGTGGCATGGTATCTATTGGGTTTGGTCAAAACCTTAGTGCATTTGCCCGACAGTTCGGAAAAAGAAGCGATTAAAGTATCGCTACAGAAATCGGTTGAAAAAGTAATTAGCTTTCAGCAAGAAAATGGCTTGTGGTACAACTTTTTTCAGAAGCCCGAAACAGGTTTTGAAACTTCGGGGACAGCGGGTATTGCCGCTGCTTTGTTCTATGGTTTTGACCATCACTTGCTTGGTGAAAACGCCAAACAAGCTGCAGAAAAAGCCCAAAACAGACTGTTAGAATACTTAACGCCCGATGGTTTTTTGACAGGCACGGCGCAAGTCAATAAGGCACAAGGCGGTAATGGCTTACAATTGAATGGTTTTAGGGTTATTTCACCCTACACGCTTGGATTTTTAGCTCATTTTAGCACGAAATAGATGCCCGATACTGAGGGGGTATTTTTCATATATTCTAAACAACGAAATAAGAATGAA
>JANLRG010000730.1:0-1074 GCA_031361545.1 Bacteroidota bacterium | reverse complement strand
GAATTGTCTTCTGAAAAATTGGCAAAGTTCAGTGATTTAGATTTCTTGGGGCATGTCAATAATGTGAAATATGTAGAGTGGATGCTCAATGATTATTATAGAAATTGGGGCGAAGATAAATTTAGCAGCTTGGAAATTAATTATTTGAATGAATGTTTACTCGATCAGGTCATTGCTATTTGTGCAAAAAAAGAAATGGATGAGATGTTTTATGTTTTGAAAAGAATCAGTGATGGCAAAGAAATATGCCGCGCTCGATTAGGGTTTTGTTGATGTGAGAAACTTTTTTTATGTAAAAAATGTTTACGGTTTAAATATCTCTTCATGCTAAAAACACGCTTTTTACCGATGTTTCCCTTGAGAATTGTTGTTTTTCCCGGTTAAAAACTAAATCTCCATATATTTTAACCCCGCTATAAACAGCTTATCATGGAATGCGAAAAATCCAAAAGCACCTTTGGCATACCTTCTTTTATTGAAAACAAAATAGCTGAAATTGGCACTGAAATTCGGATTGTAAAAATCGAAAAACGCTATGTTTTTGAATACAATCCCAATTTCCCAATATTTGATGGAATAACTAACCTTGAACTTAACGACGACGCTTGGAGTGACATTAAAACAAGAATGAATCAAGATATTTTCTGGTGTACACCCTTGAAAAATACAATTTCATTTGACTTCACTGATAAAGACGATTTTACCAATAAATTTGAACAGATAAAAGCTATTGAATGGCTTGCCGTAAGTAATTATGGAGAAGACCATAAGTTTAAAATTACGCCCATCATACCCAAGAGTTTTGACGAAATTAGAGGCGAATTAGAGCGCAAACTATCAAAAAGAATAAGATTTAAAGAAGACAAAAGTGGGCGACAATTGCTTGTCAGATACAGCTATAAATTGAGTGAACTTGATAATGGCGACCCACGCCTTTATTTTCTAAATACGGTCAATGAATACAAAAAAGAAGGCTTAGAATTTAAGATTGACGAACAATTCAAAGTCAAATTTATCATTGAAACCAATGAGCATTTGAAGAAATTTGAGGCAGATGTTAAATTCAACAAAATT
>JANLRG010000719.1:0-2822 GCA_031361545.1 Bacteroidota bacterium | reverse complement strand
GGATGTTAAATGAGCATCACAAGGATATTCAGTAGGTAGAATACCTGGTTTTGCTGCTTTTATCATCGTGAAAATAATACCTGTCTCTTTTGTCTTTCCATAAACACTATTTGCTCCTTGTTGCAAGTGCATATTGCCTAAAATTATATCGGCTTTTGAAAGGTTATCATCAAATTCTTCCATCGAAATAAATGACTCATAAACGTGTATCTTATGACCCTTCAAAATATACTTTTCTGCTTTTTGTTTTATCGCTTGTCCATTTTCAGTTTTATTAATGCCGCCGAGAAAATCCCATTCGATATATGTTTTTAAAAACTGTTCTGATTCACCATCCAGCAGTTTAAAAATAGCACCGTAGTCGCGGCGTGCTTCAGAAAGAAATCCAGGAATACAAACGCGAAGACGAGTATTTGTAGGCGTTTTATGGATTTTTTTTTCATCAAAAACGGAAAAAGGAATAATCGCAACACGCTCCGAACCGACATATTTTGCCAATTCGTTACCCATAGCTTGTGTCATTGTAACAAACCGCCCTTTTGATTTGATGACTTTTGAAATGATAGAATTATTGATTAATGTGTAATAAAAATATACCTTAAACCAATAAATGAAAATTTTTAAACTGGTTAGATTAAAAAAAATATTTCTGATTTTATCAATCAGACTTTGTTGAAACCATAAATCAAGATTGTGAACAACATAGAAAATTGGGCAATTAAATTCAGTTTTATTAAACGCCTGCATCATCTTATAAGGCTCACGAGCATACGCTTCAAGTGTTACTACAATGATTTTATCAAAATTTTGAATGCGTTGAAAGAACTCACCATATCCCTCAGTATTTTGCTTAATTATGAGACTCACTTGATGATTATCACTTGAATCTTTTGCAGCAAGGTGTTGCAAATGCTGCTGACCTTTTTCATTTGTAAAAATCACCACTTCGTTTTCAGGAACAGCCGTAAAAACTTGCGTGATGCTTTCTACATATGGATAGTGACCATGAGGAGCAATTTCGAGGATGGCTATTTTCATGAAAAAAATTATAAAAAGGCACGATTGACGTAAATGGCATCCCAATCCATGAGTTTTTGTTTATCTCTAAAGCCAGGATAGATGTTAGACAATTCAAAATTATGCTGTCTTAAAAATGCGTCAATTTCATAATAAGTTGGCGCATTTTTAAACTCTTGATGGTTATTTATTTCTATAACAATTACTTTTGTATTTGGCAATATAGTAGTAGCACCTTTCAAAACTTCGAGTTCAAAACCTTGCACATCTAATTTTAATACGTCTATAATTGTATCTTTTGGTACTTCTGAATCCAACGTTGTTATTTGAATTTCCTCTATATTTTTAATTTTTAAGGCGATTTTGTAGGTATTATCACTTATTTCATCTGAATTGACTTCAAGCAAAGTTGAAGCTGTTACTCTATGACCGACATTTATAGTTGAAGTACCTATAATATTACCGACTGCTTTATTAATGATATGCCAATTAGAAGTTCTATCAATTGAGTTTTCAATAGTTAAAAAATTAGATTTAATTGGTTCGAAGACGAAAACTTTATGATTAGGGAAATGCTTAGAAAATATTTTAGCGGTCGTTGCTTGCCCACCACCTACATCCAAGATTATTGGATCAGTTTCAGACGGGATTTTTTTTAAACTTTTGGCTGTTAATATGGCACATTCAATGTGGTCATAAGCAAAAGCGAAGGCAGATTCAGCTTGTATTTCGTTTTTTAAAGGACCACTAACTAAGTAATAAATATTGTGGCGACTAAGTTTGAGAAACCAAGCTACTAAGTTCAGAATCGGTTTGACTATAAAAGAGAGTATTTTCATATAAAAATTAGATGGCTTGACAATGATAATCCCGTTTTTCTTAAAACGCCGCAAATATAATTTAATAATTTCTAATTTAATGCAAAAGAGAGCACCCCCCCTCAGTATTTCGGATTTATAATGTCGGATTTTGGTATGCCGAAATCCGACATCATAAATCCGACTTCAATGCCCCCCTCAGTATTTATCGGGATTTAAACTTTTCAAATGATAATTCGTAAAGTTTTATGACTTTTGCATTTTTATGATAAGTTTTGAAGGCGATTGGAAAGAAATATTACGGCATGATGTATAGAAAGTTTAAACTCAACAGATGTGGGAATAATCAAGCGACAAAGTATTAAAAACAGTATTGTCAATTATGTCGGTGTACTGATTGGGGCGATAAGCGTCATTTTTATTTATCCTCAGATTGATGAAAATGATTTGGGCATGATTCAGTTTACTATGAATACGGCTATTCTGTTTGCTCCTTTAGCGGGTTTTGCTTTGAGCCTGACGGCTATTCAGTTTTATACGGATTTTCATGCCGATGAAAAAGAAAATACGGGGTATTTATTCCTTTTATCCGCTTCTACCTTTGTTTTTAGTGTTATTTTTGTTTCTGTCATTTATGCTTTTCGACATGCCGTTTCACCATTTTTTGGAAATGATGCTATTAAATTTTTGAATGCCCTACCATATATTCTCGTTTTCACGGTTATTATATCGCTTGCCAATTTATTCAATGCTTATACCGCCCTTTTTAATAGGGTAGTAGTGCCTTCCATTTTACAGAATCTGTTGATTAAAATTGCGCTGCCAATCCTCGTTTTGCTGTTTGCTTTTGGCTATATTTCCTTTGCGGATGTGTATAAAGGCATGACTTTCACACTTTTATGTATGCTTTTGGGGATGATTTGGTATATCGGTTATTTAGGTCAATTGAAACTCAAACCGAATTTTGATCTCTTGAAAATACCCTTG
>JANLRG010000141.1:0-1585 GCA_031361545.1 Bacteroidota bacterium | reverse complement strand
CACCAGAAGACGGAGAGATTACTCATGTTGATGCTGCATCTATTACCATCAAAGGTAAAAGAGAGACAACATACAGACTTGCTGTATTTAATAAAACAAACCAATTTACAGTATTCCATCAAAGACCAACTGTGTCGCTTGGACAAAAAGTAAAAAGAGGTGATGTTCTTGCTGATACCTCAACATCTGTTGATGGTCAAATCGCACTCGGGCAAAATATTTTGATCGCATTCCTTACATGGTCTGGATCAAACTATGAAGATGCGATTATTATCTCAGAAGACTTGGTAAAGAAATCTAAATTTACATCTATTCACATCGAGGAATTCGTAATCAATGTTCGTGATACAAAGATAGGTCCTGAAATAACTACACATGACATACCAAATGTGTCTGAAGGAAAATTAAAAGACCTAGATGCTGAAGGTATTATTCGAATCGGAGCAGAGGTTCGACCTGGAGATATCCTTGTTGGAAAAATAACTCCAAAAACAGAAACTCAACTTACACCTGAAGAAAGACTTCTACGTTCAATCTTCGGAGATCGTGCTCGAGATGTGAAAGATACATCAAAGAGACTAGAGAATGGAAAGAGGGGTCGTGTTATAGGTATTAAAATTTTCTCAAGAGAAAGAGGAGATAAACTAGAATCAGGAATTCTAAAAAGAATATACGTTGAAGTTGCACTGCTTAGAAATATCTCAGTTGGAGATAAGCTTGCCGGACGTCACGGAAACAAAGGTGTGATCTCAAAAGTATTACCAGTTGAAGATATGCCATACATGGCTGACGGTACGCCTGTTGATATGATCCTTACACCGCTTGGTGTTCCATCTCGTATGAACTTGGGTCAGATTCTCGAGCTTCACTTGGGATTGGCCGCTTCAAAACTTGGGTATCAAGCTATCGTTCCTGCCTTCATGGGACCTACAGCGGAAGAAGTACAAGATGAACTAGTTACTGCTGGATACGATAGATCAGGAAAAATGAAATTGTTCGATGGGCGAACGGGAGATATGTTTCAGCAAGATGTAGCTGTTGGATATATGTATATGCTTAAACTTCACCACATGGTTGAGGATAAGATCCATGCACGTTCAACAGGACCATACTCTTTGATCACACAACAACCTCTCGGTGGTAAAGCTCAAGGAGGAGGACAAAGATTTGGAGAAATGGAAGTGTGGGCGCTTGCCGGATATGGTGCGTCATACACGCTACGTGAAATGTTAACAATCAAGTCAGATGATATCTTAGGTAGATCAGCTACATACGATGCTATTGTAAAAGGTGAAAGGATCTCTGATCCAAACACTCCTGCATCATTTAATGTGCTTCTGTCAAACCTTCGAGGACTATGTATTGATGTTGGATTTGATAATGATCAAGGGAAAGAACTTGACGTTGGACTTGATGTTGGACACGTTGGGGATCACACAGAAAATAGAGCGCAAATGGATGAAGAAAATTGAATATATGCAGACTATTAATAAAGTGTTAAAGAAGTAGAGGAGGCTGTAACAAAATAATAAAAAAATTAATTAAAATTAAAAAAATAATTAAAATAAAAAAAAAACAAAAAAAA
>JANLRG010000651.1:0-1219 GCA_031361545.1 Bacteroidota bacterium | reverse complement strand
TATTTTTATCGACATCGCAGAGTGCTACAACCTCAACATCAGCTACTTGAATGAGCCTAAACAAGTCACTTTTGCCATACCATCCGGTGCCTATTAAAGCCACTCGATAAGTTTTGGCGGGGTTAAGTAGATCTGAAGCTCTTGCTCCAAATGCCGAAAGTGCAAGGGTCGCTGAAGCCCCTTTAATGAAAGTCCGCCGATTGATAGAGAAATGTGCCATTTTTTGATAGTTTAAATAATTCTTATTGTTTTTTTACTTGTTATGCGAATAATAGGTTTGCCAAGGGCATTCCTTCGGAAAAAAATGCCGTTAGGCATAGTATATCGGTAGAAATTGGCGAAAAATCTGTTGTAAGTCCCGTAGGGACGGCATATTTAATTGTCAATATATCGTGGCTACGCCACTTAAACACATTTCTTATTTGCTTGCTACCGATATGCCATGCCTAACGGCATTTTAACCCATTATTTGCAGCTGTTTTTACAAACTGAAAATGTAAATTATTTATTTGCGGGTGGTGCAGAAGATAGTTTTTCCAAATCTTCAATTGTCCAAGCCTTTTTTACTTTTGCATGTTGGTCTCTTATTTTTTTAAAATCAGCTGCTTGCACAACTGCCGATTGCCGAGTTTTGCCAACTCTTATGGAAGTGCCTACAAATTCATAGCGCACATAACTCAACACCGAAGCAAGCCATTCATCAGTATTATCTTTCATGGCTGCCATTTCACTTGGATAGGTTTTACCTTCAATTGGACCTTTTAAACCATGTAATAAAATTCTGATAATTAAATCCTTATCAGCATTAACGTGTTTTGCTCCTCTCAAAGCAGGGGCGGCATGGGTCGGTAGCCCTTTGCCATCATCGCCATGACAAGGCGAACACATGGATTTATAAATCTCAGCACCATTTAATATTAATTTTCTATCTGCAACGGAAAAGCTGGCGAGTTTAGCACCATATATTTTAGCATCTTCATTTCTATCAATGCTACCTTTTGCACTTTTTATCATCTGATTATTCGGATTTTGAGATAAAATATTTTGAACAATCTGCTGAGCAAGTTCATTTTTGCTGGCACCTAATGATAAAATCAATTGCGTTTTTATATCGTAATTATCATCACTCATGAGTTTGCCTACTTGGGCAATCATGTCATTATCATCTTGTTTTATATAGCGTTCGCTAATCCAAATGGCAGCCTTTCTGATTTGTGGG
>JANLRG010000611.1:0-1009 GCA_031361545.1 Bacteroidota bacterium | reverse complement strand
AAGTCAGCATCAAAAATAGCAATAAATTCACCCGTTGCCGTAGCCATGCCATCGCGCAAAGCTCCTGCTTTGTAACCTGTTCGATTATCCCTCCGAACGTGTTCAATTGGAAAGCCTTTACGCTGCCATTCAGCTATTTTTGTAGCAATAATAGGGGTTGTTTCATCAGTAGAATCATCTAAAACTTGTACTTGCAAGCGGTCTAATGGATAATCCATTTGAGCAATATTATCAATGAGTCTTTCGGCAACATATTGTTCGTTGTAAATTGGTAATTGTATCGTCACACGTGGTAAAATACCGTCTGATACTGAGGGGGTGTTCGATTTCGGATTTGGGATGTCGGATGTCGGGTTTATACCAACATTGAAGTATTTTTTTCGCACATACACGATGAGCAAAGTCAATTGCATGAGCGCATAAGATAAAGTGAAGGCTATGCAAAGGAAATAAATTCCGAACAGTATATAAGTGAGATAAATCATGGTTAATAGATAGATTTTGTAGAAAGGAGGCGTAATTTTCTTTTAAATTACTTCTTCGTTTCAATGAAAAATTAGGGTGCATTTTATGTAAGTTAAATCATTTAGAAGTTTACTTTAAATCCTGTGTAGATACCAAATCGGGTTGTAGTAGGGTCATTATAATTAAGTCGCCAAATAGCATCAATCGAGAATATATTGAGAATATTTTCAATGCCCACACCTGCCTCTGCGTAAGGTGTTGTGCCTGTTACTTTTACAGGATTATCTTTATTCAACACTGTATTGGCAGCATTCATACTGCCCCAATATAAATTGGTGCTTATCCGCTCGCGGAGGTGCAATTTATTGAGTAAAGGAATTTTATTGAGGATAAAACCGCCTATTGAGTAACGCAATTGCAAAGCTGCATAGCGGTCGGCAGCAAATTCGTAGGGCAGCATATTATTAAAACTATATTTGCTATAAACAAAAACAGCATTGCCCGGTGGCGTATACAAATTTATATAAGGAACTATTCCTATAAT
>JANLRG010000608.1:0-1303 GCA_031361545.1 Bacteroidota bacterium | reverse complement strand
CTTATAGGATGTAGCCCTTCTACCAGTAGTTTAGTAATAGGAAAATGGTATGTCAAAGAAGCCCTATTTAACAATAAAACCAATGCCGATATTCAAGGCAGTGTGATAGAATTTAAAGACTGGAAAACTTTAATAATCAACAAAGAAAATCAAATACTCGCTGGCTCATGGAAAAGTTTTTATGACAGTCAACCCATGACATACAATGACCAATACTTCGATATGGGGCAAAATGTCATCGAAATCTTGATGCCTGATAGCAGTAAATGGTATGTAGGAGCTGTGAATATTGGTAAAAAAACCATGAAGTTAAAGTCTCAAAAGGGCAGACATCGCACTCAAATGGTTTTAAGTAGGCTGTAGTCACTCCAAGCTATTCTGATAAAACTCACTCGGCGTTTGATTGGTTATTTTTTTGAAAGACCGATTAAACGCTGTCTTAGAATTGAATCCGACGTCGTAAGCGACACTGATGAGCGTATGGTTTTTATAACGACTATCCTCCATTCTTTTCTTAAATTCCGCCACGCGATAAGTATTGATGAAATCAAAAAAGTTTTTGTGAAAGCCTTGATTAATCACTTTAGACAGGATATGCGGTTGTATTTTAAGCTTATTCGCTAATTCATTCAATGTCAAATTGGGGTTAGTAAAGGGTTTCGATTTTTCCATATAAGCCTCAATTTTTTCTTTCATCTGAATCAATAATGACTCATCAAAAGGCTTTTGAGAGTTTTCATGTTCTTTATAAACTGCTTTCAAAGGCATGGCTTCAGCAGGTATCCCCCCCTCCTGCCACACGTTGCTCGCAGTGATATCTTCGTCCCTCGCAAGGGCATTTTCGATAATATTTTCATGAGTTGAGGCAATTGTTTTAGGTGTAAACGCTGATGTATCTATAAAAAAAGAAACTTGTTGTGGCATCTTAAATACCTCTGGCTGATGTATCGCATAAAACCCTAAAATATAAGTAATAAGACTAAAAACCAACCAAATACCATCAATACTCTTTTCAGTAGTCATATAAATATCAATCGACATCACTTTTCCGACAATTGGCAGGATACACGCAAACGCCCACAAGCCCAAACATGCCGCATGTATAACAGAGACAATATTCAGATATTGAAGGTTTTGTTCGTAGGAATAATGTGTCTGAAAATGCTTTTTATAATCAATCAACATTTGGCAACAGCGCAACCAATAATACACATTGGATAGAAAGGCTAAGCTGCCGACTACCCAAAAAAGGGTTTGAATATCCCAATCCCGATTGAGATATTTAAATCCAAAGACCTTACTA
>JANLRG010000566.1:0-9326 GCA_031361545.1 Bacteroidota bacterium | reverse complement strand
TATAAAAGTGCTAGAGGTTTGTACACAGTTAAATTAATTCATGGTGATAAAAGCTACTCTGGAAAGTTAATCGTTCAGTAATGGAAAAATAATTGATAGAATTGTGTTCTTGAAAATTTATTATTAATTCTAAGACACTTTCAAAACAGGAAATTCAATGTGAAAAATACTTCCGCTAGGTTTATTATCTGTAATGAAAACTTTTCCTTCATGCTCTTCAACGATGTGTTTAACAATAAACAATCCCAATCCTGTACCTTTTGTCTTTCGGGTTTCCTCATTTCCTAACCGATAAAATTTGGTAAAAACTTTCAACTTCTCTTTGTCAGGAATTCCTACTCCGCTATCTGCTATTTTACAGATTACTTTACTTTCATTCTTTGCAATTCTAACTTCTATATGACTTTCTTTCGGAGAATATTTCCAACTATTTTCTAGCAAGTTGTTAATCAAAATCGATAAAGCATTTTTATCGCCATAAACATAAATTCCTTCTTCTACTTGCGAATCTACTTTTGTGTGATTTGGATTTTGTTGAAACTTTTGAATCAACAATCGAATGAGCGCAGAAAAATTTACATCTTCCTTGGTAAATGAATAGCCATGATGGTCAATCAGATTTGCCATCAATGCATTTTCAACTAAGCTATCCATTCGATCTGTATCACCAATAGCACTATTGATAAATGAAACTGATTTTGATTTGTCTAAATCATGCTTTAATAAAGTTTGTAAATATAACTTGATAGAAGCAAGCGGCGATTTGAATTCGTGTGTAATCGATAACAAAAAATTTTTCTGCTGTCGAGCAAGAGCCATCTCTTTTCGATAACTGCCAATCATAATAATCGTTCCCCAACTCAGAAGTGTTAGAAAAACAAAACCTTCTCCAAGAACCATCCATCGCCGATGATCAATTTTTTTTTCAAGTAAAATAGTTGTAGTTTTTCTTTGTTCTGGTGTCATCACCTGCAAACTTACATTCTCAATGCGGTGCTGAAAGACTTCATTGTTCAACGAAATTAATAAATAAGCCCACCAACAGAATTGGAACAGAATATAAAAGGCTAGGATGTATAACAGAATGATCGGTCTTCTCACAGCACGAAGATACTTCATTCTTTCAAATGCAAAAACCCTTCTTTTGGGAAGGGCTTTCGCTATTTTTTTTACTCTTGGTAATTGTATTGATAGGTTTCACCATCTACTTGTTTGAGAAATTGCCAGTGGCCTTGGTCGTCTTGCTTCTCCAGGATATAATATTCTACTCCATGATCCCAACCTTTATACCCATTCCAATCTAAATGAACCATTCTCATTTCATCCATTGAACCTTTTAAAACAATTGTAGAAGTATAACCACTTAATGGTTCATCAATATTGCATGAATTAATAACCAAAACTTTGTAATAATAATTTATTTTCTGTACATCGACATTGTAATCCATATAGTCTGTTTGAACAGATGGCAACGAAGTTATATAGCTGAAATTAACATTGTCTATCGAACGATACAAATCAAATTGTGCCACCATTTCTGGATGTACATTTGGTTGTTTCCATTCTGTCAAAACTGTTTTGTTATCTACAACAGTTGAACGGACAACATCCACAAGCTGGTTTTCTAATGTATTGAGAGGAATAGTTTGTGAGGTATCACTCCAGCTTGTGTAAACTGTTCCGCATAAATCCGTAGCCATAACTTTGTAGCGATAAGGCAAAGGACAAATAAATGTTGAATCAATATAATCAAGTTTGTCTCCTGCAACAGTTGTTAGATATAAAAATGGTTCTCCTGGTGCTGAACGATACAATTGATAGGTGTTGACTGAACATCCACCATAAGGGCTCCAACTCACTGCAATGTCTTTTCCTAATCGTTGTGAAGAAACATTGACTGTTGTATGTGCTTTCAATTGATCCAGTGGAATTGTATAACCACAAATATCGATGGCTTGAATTTTATAAGTGTATGTCTTGGATAAGGTCGTTAAATTGGAGTCAACATATTCGGAAGTTAAAATGAATGTTGTATTCTGAACATCGGTCTTCGTATAAATTGCTGTGTATGTATTTGAATAATCACTCTTACGGTAAAGTACGTATGCTGCTAAATCTAAAGCTGGATTATTTTGCCAAATAATTTTTACTTTAGAATCATTCTCAACAGAAACACTATATATCTGTGTTTCATTCGGCGGTAAAGTATCATAAACCTGAATGATGGCTGGAAAATTTTGTTGACTACCACAACCATTTGAGTTTGTTACTGTCAATGAAACATCATGAAATCCTGGCTGCGCGAAAGCATAAGTTGGATTTACACTTGTACTCGTTGCTCCGTTTCCAAAATCCCACAAATAAGTTGCGCTATCTGTATTGGAGGTGTTGTTATTGAAATTTACATTGAGTGGAGTACATCCCGCCGAAGTTGATGGCGTGAAGTTGATAACAGGAGTTGCTAAAATTGTTAAAGGCTGAGAGCTTAAAGCTGTATCTGTACAACCATAATTATTTGTTACAACTAATTGCACAGTAAAATTTCCAGCTTGATTAAATTCATGTGATGGATTTAATTGATTTGAAACTGATCCATCTCCAAAGTACCAAGTATTGTTTGCTTGTCCACTTGATTGATTTGTAAATGAACCAGAGAACGGCTGACAACCACCGAATGCTGCAGTCGAAAAATTTGCTGTAGGACTCGGATGAATAACTACTGGTTGTGGAAGTTGATAGTACGAACTACAACCTGCCGTGTCCCATGTTACTAATGAAACAGTAAATGTTCCGGTATCACTAAAGACATGCTGTGCATCTGAAACTACTGCGGAGGCGCCATCACCATAATTCCAGTTCCAACTAACTGCGCCAATAGATTGATTCGTGAATGAAACATTAAATGGTGTGCAACCGATCAAGGAACTTGCAGTGAAATCTGTAATTGGTCCTAATACTTTTATGTATGCTGTCTTGACAATTGTGTCTGTACATCCCAATAAACTTTTTGCAATTAAACTCACTGTGTAAATTCCTGGACGATTATAAATATGCGATGGATTACTATTGGTAGAGGTTGTACTATCACCAAAATTCCAGAGATACATATCTGCATCCTGCGAAAGATCTGCGAAGTTGACAAGAGAAGGAGCGCAAGCTGTTAAATCGGAGGTTGAAAAATTAGCAACAGGCTGTCTAACTTTTATCAAGGCTGGTCGTCTTAAAGTATCAGCACAACTTGCATAGATTGATGAAATCACAAGCGTAACATCATACTCTCCCGGTTGCGCGTAGTTATGAAACGGATTTGGATCTGTCGATGTTGTACCATCTCCAAAGTTCCAATAATAGTGATCTGCTATCAATGAACTGGCATTTGTAAATTGTACTGACATAGGAAAACAACCTGAGTCAGCCGACGTTGTGAAATTTGCAGTAAGCGAAGAAAATCCATTCGACATTATTGTATCTCGACATCCATAGATATCCGTCATTACTAGAGTAGGATATGAGCCTGGTCTTGTTAAATAAAGGTGCGAAGGATTTTGTAAGCTTGAAGTGTCACCATCTCCAAAGAACCATTGCCAGCTAATTGGATTGACACTTAAATCTGTAAAGTTGGCCATGATTGGCATACATAACTGATTATTGGTGTAAACAAATTCTGCATGCGCTGTATCTACTCTGATGTATTGAAGTTCTGTCTTTCTGCTTAAACATGAACCGCTGTAAACTGTCAGACTAACATCATACAATCCGGCTTCTGTCCATGTATGCAATGGTGTGGGAAGCGATGAAATTGTTCCATCGCCAAAATCCCACAAATACATTTCTGCATTTTGAGAATTATTAACGAACTGAATATTTATTTGATTACATCCAGTTCTTGCTGTTGTAGTAGTGAAATTCGCAATAGGAAGGTTGACTGTAATTCCAGGATTCATGTTAAATGTTTGAACACAGCCGTACTGATCTGTTATTTGTAACGAAACATTGAACGATCCTTCACTAGAATAAACGTGGGAAGGATTTGTTTGATAGCTCGTAGTACCGTCACCAAAATTCCAGATGTAACTTGAATAATTTTGTAAACTCGTATAGAAATGTACGGTGTCTAATCCGCATATTTCACTTTCACTGGCAATAAGCGGACTAACAAAATTATTATACAAACTTCGACTCAAACTGCTCGAACATCCTAAAGTATCGGAAACAGTTTGTGTGATAATAAAATTTGGTGTGGTCGTATTATAGGTATGAGTTGGATTCTGAACATTTGAACTTGTTCCATCACCCATATTCCAAAACCATGTTGATGCATTTCTTGAAGTATCAACTAATGTTATCTGAGTATTCGTACACGATGCGTTTTGCAAAATGTAAAACCCAGCTGTAGGACCAGATACTCTTACTATACTATCCATGACCATTGTTTGCACAATGTTCATGGTGTCTTGTGTAATTAAAGTTACAGTATATATTCCTGGTTGACTATAGATGTGATTTGGAAATTCAATACTCGATGTATCGCCGTCACCAAAATCCCAATGCCATATAACTGAGTTAGGAATTCTATTGGTGAATAATACGTTCAACGGCGCACAACCACTTTGTACAACAGGTGCTCCTGGATTTCCACCATCAATAGGTGTAATATCAGGTAACCCAAAGTTGAACGGTGGTGGATCATAAAATAATGTACATGTTCCATTGGAAATTGTTAACGTGACATTATAATTTCCAGGGTTCTGAAAAATATGCAATGGATTTTCTAAACTAGATATTGTTCCATCTCCAAAGTCCCACGTCCATGAGGTAGCTCCTAAGGAGTTTGCATAAAACTGAACTGGATTAGGAAAAACAGTATCTTGAGGGATACCATAAAAATTGGCGCCGAATGGTTGGAAATAAACACTGTTACTCTGCATCGTAGTATAGGTACACCCATCAGCAGTAGTAATTGTTAAAGATGCACTATGATAACCTCCAACAGAGTAAGTATGTGCCGGATTTTGTGCCGATGAAGTATCTCCATCTCCAAAATCCCAAAACCAAGAAACTGCATTCATAGAAGTGTCTTGAAATGTTGCTACATAAGGTGGGCATGGTGATGTTGTATGAGTAAATCCTGCATAACCACCTTGCACTTGAAAGCTATTGAAATTCGAAATTGTTTGTGCACATCCTCCATTAGGAGACGATGTAGTAAGTGATACTGTATAGAAGCCAGGTACCGTAAATGAATGAACAGGATTTTGAAGTGTAGAAGTTGTACCATCACCAAAATTCCATGTCCAACTATTTGCTCCTGCAGTTGCATCTGTAAATTGTGTTGTCAATGGTCCACAGCCAACAGTTGTAGGCGGTGGAATATAATTTGCTGCTGGATTAATAGTCTGAATGTAATTTACTTTTTTCAATGTATCAGTACACCCTAAAGAATCTCTGATTATTAATGTGACATCAAAATTTCCAGGAGTGTTGTAAGTATGAGAAGGATTGGCTTGACTTGAAGAACTACCATCTCCGAAATTCCAGTTATAAGTTAATCCACCAGTAGGTGATAACGAATTAAAAGATGTTGTCAATGGCGGACAGCCTACTCGAGGCGATGCATTGAAAATTGCAACCGATGTTGTAACTTTTATAATATCATGATAAATCATACTTCGTGTACAACCAGAAGCACTCCAGCATTTCAAAACTACACTGAAAACTCCGCTGTTAGTATAAGTATGAGTTGGACTTGTTGCTGTACTAGTAGTTCCATCACCGAAGGTCCATAAACACGAGACATAATTTGTTGATGTATTTGTAAATTGAACTGTTAATGGTGAACAGCCAATAGTATTGACATAAGAAAAGGAGACTGATGGTTTTGTTCCAACACGAATGTAATTTGTTTTGAAAACGGTATCAGCACAACCTGAATTTGTTGTGACGATTAAAAAGACAGAGTAAACGCCTCCTGAATTATAAATATGCGAAGGATTTGGTGTTGTCGAACTTGTTCCATCTCCAAAATCCCAATAGCTCGTTGCTACGTTTGCATTATTATTTTGAAAACTTACTTGTAATGGCGCACAACCTGAATCTATATTGCATGAGAAGTTAGCCCAATTATTTAGTCCAACTGAAATAGCAGCTGGTGTTTTAGTTGTGTCTTTGCAGCCAAATGAATTGGTCACAATGACAGACACATTAAAATTTCCTGGCCCACCATAAACGTGAGTTGGATTTTGAGAAATAGATGTTTGTCCATCACCAAAATCCCATAACCATGAAGTAGCTATGGCGGCGGTATTGGAAAACTGAAAAACGGTAGAAGGGTCGCAACTTGCCGTAACTGCAGCAGTAACGATCGGAACTGGTTTTGGATAAATTGTAATGTATTGGTTGTTGATTTTTATATCCTGACAACCAATAGAATTGGAAGCAATCAAGGTGATAGTAAATGATCCTTGTAAAGTATAGCTGTGTTGAGGATTTGCTTGAGTCGAAGTTGTTCCATCACCAAAATCCCATAGGTAGGTGACTGAACCAACGGAAGAATTTGTAAAGGTGAATGAATTTCCATCTAAGCAAGAAGCTAAAACTGCCGAACTAAAATTGGCTGTTGGTTTTCCAACTACTGTGATATAATTTATTGCAACTACTGAATCAGTATTTCCCAATCCATCATAGGCTATTAAGCGAATAGTATATGAACCTGGAGTGGTATAAAGATTTGCTGGATTTGCTAAAGTGGAAGTGTTTCCATTTCCTAGGTCCCAATAAAAACTTGTTGTACCACTACAAGTATTGGTGAACTGAACATTTAATGGAGTACAACCCGTTTGGTTATCTGAAATAAACGACGCTGATGGCAATGCCTGTAAAATAGGTATATTGAACAGTAGGACTGCTAAAAGTAGCAGTCCTTTTGTTTTTATACTTTGAATTATTATCAGCGTTTTGGTTTTCATTTGTTTTTTAATAGTCTGTGATTGTCTGGCCGTAACGACAACAAAGAAGAGTAGAGGTGTTATTTTACCTGAACCATTCTTGCCGACTTATCAATAAACAACGGACTTGTTTCTGGAGACATGACAGACTTTGGATCAGCTTGTGCTACTAATTTACCTTCATTATCAATTTGCTTTACGCGATAATGAGTAACACCTGTAAGTGGTTTTGTGTCTACCCAGCTATAAAGTAATTCAAGCGGAGACCCAATTCCTTCTTTTAATCCGACAGGCTCATATTCGTTGCCATCTGTAGATCGCTCTATTACATAGATGCAATCGTCTGAAGAGGGCTTCGACACCCAATTCATATAGACTTTGCCTGAATTGAAAACAATGTTTTCTTTTACAAACTCAAGTTTTCCTGTTTGCTTAGATGCAGTAGCAGGCTCTTGTGCAAAGGTGCTAATCGCAGCAAAGATCAATACATATAATATCACCAGTTCTAAAGCGAAGGTGAATAATTTGTTCGAAGCAACTTTTTTACGGATTGATTTAAATGTGTTTTCCGATTTTAGTGCAGCTTCTGTTTTAGCGATAATTGTTTTCATTGTAATTGTTTTTTGTTCTTTAGACAATATATACTATTACGCACCACTCTGGTTTTTTCAAACAACCTCACATCTTACAACTGTAAGGTTTTGCCAATTTTTACAAAAAAGATTTTCATGGAAACGCGCCTGCAACATTTTTTTATTGATGGAATTCAAAGTAATTTCAAAGAATATGATATGAAATGTCTTATATATTGATGAGTTTTTAGAAAGTTGATGAAACTGTATCTAAATACTTTTTGTCGCCGTTAAACCACTCAGAAAAAACAACTAACTGCCTCAAGGAATATGGAAACATTAAACAAGACAATCAAAAAATTAAATGATGCTGAATATCAGGATTTGCTTTCTGCAGTTGCCGGTAGGAAAAACAACAAACCGTATTTAGTTCTTGAAGCTGCTCGTAATAATAGCTTCGATGAAACTCAAATGATGGATTTGCTCCAGGTTAATCCAAGTACATACTATACTTTAAAGTCAAGATTGAACGAAAGAATCGCTCAGTACCTTGCGCAGAATGTAAAGAACCCAATTAGTGCTTTGAAAGATAAAGTATCAATGGTTCCTGCTATGGTTTTTGGAAATGATCGTGAAGTAGCTATTCGCGCTTTGAAAAATCTTGAAAAGCAATTAATCGAATATGATCTTTCTAATGAATTAATCGTTGTCTATAAAGCACTCGCTCGTTTGTCTATGTTTAATGGCGATTACGATTATTATGAAAAAGAATATAATCGTCACGTTGCATTTAGTCTTGCAGTTGTTAAGGCAGAAGACATTTTTTATGATTTCGTAAAGAAAGCCGGAAATTATTTACTTACTCGCGACGAACAAGATCGTGAATCTGTACAAGCAACTTTGCGTGAACTGACAAACATCTCTGAACTTTATCAAGGCCATCGTCTATCGGTCATGTATAATATTGTACGTATTTACTACATGTGCATCTTTACACGACCTGAAAGTTTGAAAGCTTTGGAAATTGAAGTCGATACAATTCTTCAACAAATTAAAAAGAACTTCGACAAATTTGAATTAGATACTTTCTATCAAAGTATAAAGTTTCTAGTTGACTTTTTATACTTTGAATATTATCAAAAAACAGGAAATGCAGCTCGCGCTGATCATTACTACCATCAAATTAATAATTCTGTTCCTGATATCGCTTTCAAACCAGTTTTTAGCTTCTATGTAACTCAATATTTACATTCTAAAGTTGAACGCTTTTTGGTCAACGGAAACCGACAAGAATTGTCAGACATTAACGCTGATCTTGATACGAACTTTGACACCAATATTAACGAACCTTATCCCCATGTTTCTCTCCGTCGTTTCATTGCTATCTCTAAATTCTATGAAGGCGATTACTCAGGTGCGGCACGTTCTTTAAATACTTTGAGAAATGAGTTGTCAATGAAAAAATTTACTTTCACTGATGTAGAATATAAATTATTCCAAGCGATGCAATACTGTTTCATGGGTGAAGATGGTTTGTGCTCTCAGTTATTGCAATCGGTAAAGCGTCAGATTAATGAAGATGAAGGATTGTATGAATCTGCTACCATTTTTATTAAGTTGTTAAAAGCAGCCATCAAACCAGAGGAGTTTCGTAAGAAAGTTAAAAAACTCACTGAAATTTATGACGCTTTCACAAAAGCAAATAACGGAAACGGTAGAATGCTTTGGTATGTCAAACTTGATGATGCTACCATCCGTAAAATGGCAAATCCTATCAAAGACTAATTTCAAATTTAGAAATATATATAAA
>JANLRG010000513.1:0-1059 GCA_031361545.1 Bacteroidota bacterium | reverse complement strand
TTATTGAAGTAATTTTAAACAAAGATAAACCTTTTTTTAGAAAAATCATTGGTAGAACCGGGGTTCTATCAAGCCACAGCATAGCCTGTATAAGGGCGTTTATAAGGAGCATGAAAAGCTAAGACAATATCTTCTTTCGGAATATTATTTTCTTCAAGAACACCAACAAGGTCATAATCTGTGGCATCCTCTTGAACCCACAATTTATCATTTATTATGTCAATATGAAAAACACAGAAGTGGACACGGCGCAATTCCTCTTTCCAACTTGTGCGATAGAGCATATAATGCCCGTTTATTTCATCAAATATGAGTTGATAGCCAGGATTTGAATCATTGGCAGGGATACGCGTTGCAGCGTATTCTTTAAAGATATTTTTGATGATGTTGCGGTAATTAGTTATTTTTTCCATGATTCAATTGTCCATAAGCACCATAAAAATCATACGTGAATGAACGATTCAAAAAGCTTTTGATTTCGACGACTATTTTCTCTGAATCGCGTTCTGCACTAATCAATCGCTCTGCACCTAAATCAATTTCAACAGGTGAAGAATTACCTACATCTAAATAGTACGGGTCGTGTGTAATTGTCCAACCGTCTTTAATCAACGCTTCTTTGACGTGTTCGTGATAAATGTCTCTTGCCATACTGCAAATTTAAGTATTTTATTTGAAAAAGTTAACCCCCTCAGTAAAAAAGCCTTTTGAGTCGTTTGGCTCAAAAGGCTTCTTTTATTTGAACTTAAACATATTCCCGAAACTGCACAAATTCAAACTGTGTGGTTTTCCGTCCGTCTTGTTCTTCCAAAACTGTTTGTTTTGTGGAAGTACAAAAGACAGGCATCTTGCGGCGTTTGAGTCCGTTAACGACAGCCACCAAAAAAGTCATTTCGCCCATCATCAGATGCACGGCTTTGATTTCGGGCGTGTTGGCTATTTCAGTTGCATAATACCGCGCTATCTTTTTGACTTCGGCAGTCGTGGCTGTCGGGTCAATGCGAGGGAATTCCATATCACCGACTTCTAAAAATTGTGCTCGAGCGGCGTCAAGTTGTT
>JANLRG010000523.1:0-2177 GCA_031361545.1 Bacteroidota bacterium | reverse complement strand
CCTTATTTTGTGCCCTATGTTGGTTTTAATTATTGGCAGATGAGCATCACAGAGAAAAATAATACAAAAAATACGATAGCGAATCACGACACAGGCAATGGAACGTCGATAACCGTTGGCTTTTTAGTTCAGCTTAATTGGCTCGAGCCCGAAACTGCGAAACTGGCGTACCTTAACAATGGTCTAGAGAATACCTACCTCGATATTTTCTGGACTCAATATCAAGGGACTGATGACGGGCTCGATCCCAAGTTAGAAAACAACTTCAACTTTGGTGTGGGTCTACGGATGGAATTTTAGTCTAGTATTATCGCCCAAGCCTTCAAAGCCAGAACCATTGTTTGCGGAAGAAGAAGTGTATTCATAAAGCATTTCAGAATAACCATGAAAACCTTGATTATTTAACCACCCTGATACTGAGGGGTCTGAAACGTAGACGTAAGAAGCCAGCGATGTGCCCGCCAGAATCATGAATGGATGCAGCAAGGCGATAATCATAGCTATTTTCATCTCCCTCGCTTCTATTTTTTTACCCATAAACTCAGGTGTCCGCCCGACCATTAAGCCTGAAATGAAGACAGCTAATATGATAAAGATGTAAAAATTCAAGAAACCCACGCCGACACCGCCATAAAAAGCATTAATCATCATGCCCAGCAAAGCAAACATACCTGTCAATGGCGTAAAGCTGTCGTGCATCGAATTAACCGAACCGTTTGAGGTGACCGTTGTTGTGATGCCCCAATAAGCAGAAGCTGCTGAGCCAAAACGCATTTCTTTTCCTTCGAGACTGCCCAGACTTTGGTCAATTCCCATGTTTGTAATAGCTGGATTACCTTTCAACTCATAATATACTGAGGGGGTGAGTAAGCAGAGAAAACCAATAGTCATCACACCAAAAATGATCCATGCCAAACGCTTGCGATTAAGATAGTAACCGAGTGCAAATATCATGGCTATGGGTATCAAAATGATGCTGATATTTTCAACCATATTTGTCCAATAATTAGGATTTTCAAGGGGATGCGCTGAGTTTGTCCCGAAATAGCCACCACCATTCGTTCCAATTTGCTTGATGCCAATCATGGCGGCAGAAGGTCCGCGCGAGACTGAAACGGTATCACCTTGTAGGGTTATAAGTTGTTGTTTGCCTTCAAAATTCATCGGCGAACCATTAAAAGCTGTAAAAACGGCTACAACAAATGAGAGCGGCAATAAGATACGAGTGCAACTTTTTAAGAAATAATTATAAAAATTGCCCAATTGTGTGGTTGTGCGTCCGCGCATGGCATTGAAAATAACAGCACACGCCGCCATACCTGTGCCTGCTGTAACGAATTGCAAATAAGTCAAACAGCCGAGTTGTCCAAAATAAGACATACCCGATTCGCCTGAATAATGCTGCAAATTGGTATTTGTTAAAAACGAAACAGCGGTGTTGAACGCCAAATCGGGAGCCATTGAAGGGTTGCCATCAGGATTTAAAGGCAACCAGCCTTGATTCATCAAAACCAACATCGCCCAAAAAAACCAGAGGAGATTAATTGTTAGCAAGGCTTTGAGATGCTCCTGCCAAGTCATTTCCCTTTGAGCATTGATGCCGCTTATTTTGAAAAATCCATTCTCAAGCGGTGAAAAAAAGTCGAGTGCCGTCTTATTGCCTCCATAAACATTGGCTATATATTTTCCTAAAGGCACAGCGAGGACTACAGTCGCGATGAACATCACGACAATTCCAATTATTTCAGAAGTCATTTTATAATAGTGAAAAGTGAAAAATGAAGAGTGAAAAATGTCAATATTTCACACTTTTTGTTTTAAAATCTTTCCGGTTTGACCAATACGTAAGCCATATAGCCAAAAACCAAGAGTGCGACAATGAATAATAGCAGCATGTTTTTAGTTTTTAAATTTTTAAATTTTTTCAAAATAATCAATGGCTTTGTAAAAAATACCAAAGCAAATCAAGGCGACTAAAACGAGTACGATTACCATAATTTTTTAAATTTAAAGCGTCAATGGATATGCCCGTCAGCGAACTGATTAGCAGTTTTTTATAACTAAAACTTGTAGGTTTATTTGGTTGTTTTCCCCCTAACCCCCAAGGGGGAACGCTTAGGAAGTATTGAAAACTAAAGCATTTTATATCGTTTTTCCTAATAATATCGTCATTTTAA
>JANLRG010000505.1:0-1796 GCA_031361545.1 Bacteroidota bacterium | reverse complement strand
CTCATTGAACGCGGCGTTCCTGTTAAATGGATAGACTATGGTGGCGCAGATATTACAGTTGAAGGATGCCCCTCAGTAATCCGCCGAAGGAAATCGTGGTACAGGGCAATGAGGCAATATTGAGCTATTGGGCAGACCCCTGAATTAATGTACAAATAAAATTATCGAAAATGAAAATATCCTTTTTCCCTTCGAGAAGCATCACTATCAAAACACGGTTATCAGAAGCCCAAGCCTTTGAACGCTTAGAGGCTTGTATCAACCCGTCGAAAACAAAGGGACTTCAAATAACTGAAGATACTTTTCAGGGAGAGATAAAACCCCCAACGTTCACAATCCATGAAATTGTACCCCCACGCACCAATAGTTTCATCCCTATCTTGAAAGGCAATATCCGACAAGAGGGCGGACAAACGCTTATTACTATTAAAATGCAACTGGGTGGGTGCATCATCGCTTTTGCGGTGGTTTGGTGTTATGTTCCCTTTTTGATGTTATTCCTCAATGTTAGGTCGTGGTTGAGTGGCGGGGAATTCAGTCCAACTATTCTTTTTGTTTGTCTGAGCGCGTTGGGTGTTATGTGGGCAATGATGACTTATGGATTTAAAAATGGAGAAACATCAGCAAAAGCGTTTTTGATAAAAACATTTAATGGGGAGCTTGTTTGATAAGTTGAACTTATATTTTTCTCCTTGTGTTTATCTGAAAAAATAGAGCCATGCCAAGACCATTTGATTTAGATATACCCTTTAAAGAACCACAAACAGATGTAATGTGGCAAAAAATCGAGCAAGCCCGACAGCCTGAACCCTTTTGTCCGATATTGGATTTAGATTGCCTCGATTTAACGGAGCTACCAGAAGAGATAACGACACTTGAAGGATTACAATGGTTATCTGCTTCGATGAACCAATTGACAGAACTCCCCGCAAATATTGGTAATTTGACGAATCTAAAAATTCTGGATTTGTGCTACAACGAATTGAAAAAGCTACCCGAAAGTGCTGAAAAACTGACAGAAATTTCTACCCTCAAACTCTCAGGCAATAAATTCCGAACCCTGCCTGTATCCGTCAAGAAAATGAAACAGTTGAGATGTCTGCGGCTACAACAAAATAAGGTGAAGGTACTGCCAGATTGGGTCGGTCACTTGTCGGAATTACGTGAACTGGATTTCAGTGCCAATGCAATCAGTCGTTTACCTGACAGTATTAGTCAGTTAAAAGAATTAGTCACCTTGGTCGCTTTCTGCAACAAGTTAGACGAAATACCTGATTGGTTGGGTAACTTGTCCAATTTAAAATGGGTGAACTTAGACGGTAATGAGATTGGACAATTCCCAGAATCGCTTTGCAAAGCACGGGAAATTTACTTGCTCACGCTGACAAGCAATCAAATAACTGTGTTGCCGAATCAAATCGGCAAGTTGCGAAAAATGATTTCTCTCATGTTCGATGACAACCAACTGACTGAATTGCCAGACAGTATCCTAAAGTTTAGAAGATTGAGACGCTTAGGCTTGCGGAATAACCATTTCACCCGCTTCCCACGCATACTGTTGAAGCTTCCCGATTTTGAACTGGATTTGATTTATGGCGAAAAGCAGCCAGAATACGATGATAAAGTAGTTTTCATCAAAGGCAACCCTATTGAAGATGTACCAATTGAGGTTTTGCAACAGGGCATGGAGGCTGTGCGGCAATATTTAGCTGTTTCTCATTAGATTTTTTACAAATATAGCCCCCCTCAGTATTTTTGAAGTTTTACATCATTTCATATTATAAAAAAAATATAAA
>JANLRG010000491.1:0-2233 GCA_031361545.1 Bacteroidota bacterium | reverse complement strand
AGATTAAATCCCCGAGAAAAAGATTTTTTTCCCAGTTTTAAATTATTTGAATACTGAAAAGGAAGTTAAGGAATCGATGAATTCTTAACTTCCTTTTTTAATGATACTTGTTTTGTTAGAAAATGTTTCTTTTATGTTGGGTTTTATTGAAAAATAATTTAAGTGTACCCCAATTGTAGCTGTTAATAATTTAATAGTTCAAATCAATAGAAGCTAATTTATTTCACAATTAAGAAATGATGCCGTTTTTATTACTTTTGTTTTCAAATTGAGAATTATATGTTGCAAAATATTATCAGACAAAAAACAACTGCTTGGCTCAATCAAACTGATTGTAGTGTTAAACCCATTTTGGAATATATTTATAAAAAAGGGGCTTTGCGCGATGCACAGATTGAAGCACTTGAAACATATTTATTTCTCAAAATACAAGGACAGAACAAACCGCTTGCTCAACTCATGCGTGAAGGTTTTTTTATTGAAAATATAGACCTTGATGCGCTCCCGCTTGCTCAAAAAACAAGAGAAAATCTTTTAAAATCGCCTCCCGCTTTAGCACTCTTTGAATTTGCTCAATCCGATAAAAAAGACTTAGAACCTTTAGCCCAATTGCTCAATCAGACTTTTGCCGACTTTGATACTGAGGGGGTCATCAATAAAATATTTTACGATATTTCTTACACCGATTATTTGTTTTCATTGCCGATGGGTGCAGGTAAAACCTATCTCATGGCTGCTATTATTTATTTGGATTTATATTTTGCGCTCAACGAACCTCAAAACCCCCTTTTTGCTCACAATTTTATCATCCTCGTACCCAGTGGCTTAAAATCATCGGTGATTCCTTCGCTGAAAACCATTGAAAATTTTGACCCTACTTGGATTTTACCAGAAGCCGAAGCCTTGAAAATTAAAAGACTTTTGAAATTCGAGGTTTTAGACCAATCCAAAAATTCTAAAAAAGAACAACGCAAACGCAATCCCAATGCTCAAAAAGTGGCTAATCATCAACCGTTTGAACAACTCGTGGGGCTGGTGATGGTCGTGAATGCTGAAAAAGTTATTTTAGACCGCTTGGATAAAACAGGACAAATAGACTTGATAGAAAAATCCGATGATGAACAAGATAATTTAGCGAATGAACTCCGCAATATCATCGGTAAAATCCCCAATCTCCAAATTCATATTGATGAAGTGCACCATGCCCAAGACGATGATATAAAACTTCGGCAAGTTGTGACTCAATGGAATCAAACGGGGGCAGTCGTGAATTCTGTACTCGGTTATTCAGGTACGCCTTATTTATCGTCGCCTGATAAAATCTTGGTAGCCAATGAATTTACTTTAAAATTTCAACAAATAACCAATACTGTTTATTATTATCCGCTTGAAAGGGCAGTGCGTACTTTTTTGAAAAAGCCTGATATTCGCACGGCTACCATGAACGACCCCCTCAGTATTATTGCCGAAGGTGTCGAGTTATTTAAAGAACGGTATTGGAATACTCTTTACGAGCATGAAAAAAATGAACGCATCATTAAAACGACTGCCAAACTCGCTATTTACTGTTCTTCAATCGAAAGACTCGAAGATCATGTATTTCCTTATTTAATAGATGACTTGAAAATTGACCCCTCAGTCATTCTTAAATATCATAGAGGCAATTCAAAATACAAAATGAATAAAGCCGATGATACGGCTTTTGCTCAATTGGATACCGAAATTTCAAAAGTCAAAATTATTCTTTTGGTTCAAATTGGTAAAGAAGGGTGGGATTGTCGCTCTCTAACAGGCGTCATTTTATCCCAAAAAGGCGATTGCCCTAAAAATATGACCTTGCAGACGGCTTGTCGCTGCTTACGGGAAGTAACCAATCATCAGAACGAGAAGGCGCTCATTTATTTGAATGATTTTAATTACAAAACCCTTGATACCCAACTCAAAGAAGAACAAAATACGAGCATTGAAAAACTCAATAAAACCAATCAACATACCGACATCGTGACGCGCGAACGGGTGAGTCGTTTAGATTTTTTAAAATTGCCCAATGAATTAGATTTTTACCGCATCAAATTGAAAGAAGCTGAAATTGTGGACGTGCCTAAGCCCGACCCCTCAGTATTTCTGTCTGATTTGCTTAAAAAGTTGAAAAATCAAACATCTTTTGCTGAAAGAACGGTGCGAGAAGGTAATTTTAATGCGGAAGCTCAAAAAAGTTTTATTGAAGAATATG
>JANLRG010000508.1:0-1252 GCA_031361545.1 Bacteroidota bacterium | reverse complement strand
GGGTGCGAGTGCAGCCCGGTGTGATTCGTGACGACCTCAATGTGTTCCTAAAACCGTATGGTTTGATGTTTGGCCCTGAAACTTCAACGGCAAATAGGGCGATGATTGGCGGTATGATTGGCAATAATTCCTGCGGTTTACATTCAGTTGTGTGGGGTACGACACGTGACCATCTTCTGGAAGTAAAAGCTATTTTAGCAGACGGCAGTGAAGCCGTTTTTAACAATTTAACGCAAAATGAATATTTTGAAAAATGCCAATTGCAAAATACTGAGGGGGGGCTTTATAGAAAAATAAACACCTTAATTCAAGATAAAGACAATCAAGCTGCCATAGAAAAAGGGTTTCCTAAAAAAAATATCAAACGACGAAATACGGGTTATGCCTTGGATTTTGTTGTAGAAATGGCAAAATTTGAAGGCAATCAGTCTTTTAATCTCTCTAAACTCATTGCGGGTTCGGAGGGAACATTTTGTTTTATCACCGAAGCCAAATTACAACTTATGGATTTGCCACCCAAAGCAGTGGGCATGGTGGCAGTTCACACAACGACTATAAAAGACGCACTTGAAGCGAATTTGGTTGCCCTCAAACACCAATGTGCGGCTTCTGAATTGGTGGACGATTTTATCCTTGAATTTACCAAAACGAATATTGAACAATCTAAAAATCGCTTTTTTATCGAAGGAGAACCCAAAGCGATTTTGATGATTGAGTTTTTCGCTGATACTGAGGGGGTGTTAAAAACCAAATGTGAAAGCCTAATTGCGGATTTGAAAGCGCAAAACTTGGGTTATGCGTTTCCTATTTTAACGGGGGAAGACAGTAAAAAGGCGTGGGATGTGCGAAAAGGCGGTTTGGGTTTGCTTCGAAATTTGGAAGGCGATGCCCGACCCGTCAATTTGATTGAGGATTGTGCCGTTTCGCCCGAAGATTTACCTGAATATATCGAAAAATTGGAGAAAATACTGAGGGGGTACGGTGTGCAATACTCGATGTATGCACACGCGGGTGCAGGGGAATTACACGTTGAACCCATTATTAATCTGAAAACTACGGAGGGCTTGTTCCTTTTTCGCACTATTTTGGAAGATACCGCGGCTTTGGTTAAGTCTTTTGGCGGCTCTTTGTCGGGCGAACATGGCGACGGACGCTTGCGAGGAGAGTTCATTCCGTTTATGATGGGTGAAAAAAACTATGCTCTTTTCAAAGAAGTAAAAGCGATTTTTGACCCAAATGGCATATTCAATAA
>JANLRG010000440.1:0-2102 GCA_031361545.1 Bacteroidota bacterium | reverse complement strand
AGCTACCCATTCCAACAGGTAGCTTTTTTGTTTTTTGATATGAATCAGCCTTACCGCTGCACCACCAATTTCTCCCGAATGATTTCTTTGCCAAAACACATTTCGACGATGTATAGATATTATTGCCCAATTTTGTGTGTTCAATTCTACTTCTTTTTTAAAGGCATCCTCTGTTTGTTTTAACGACTCGATAAAGTAACTAACGAATTATCCTTATATAAAAACGTTCTAAAAGTCTCATGTTCTCAGTTATAATATCTGCCTGTGCATATAATCCATTACGAAATTGAAGAGTCTTTTTATAATTAGTCATCAAGCCATTAGGCAAAATAACTTTGGCTAAATAACCACTGTCGGTTGGTGAATTACTAATATATTCAATTTTACCAAGAACTGACCCATACTGTTCATAAGGAAAGGCTTGAAATTTTAACAAAACTTCCTGCCCAGGCTTTACTTTTCCGAAGTTATATTGTGGTATTAACATTTCAACAAAATAAGAAATGTTGTCGGGCGATATATAGAATAAGATTTGCCCTGTTTTCATTTCTTGATTCTCTTGAAAAAAACCTGTAAAAGAAACAGTACCAGAAACAGGTGCTTTTAGTAAATATTTAGACTCCCATGTTTGTATTTGACTTTTCATTGTCAGAAGAGCTTGTATAAAAGTATTTTTCTGTACAATAATTTGGTTTTCCAACTCTGCAATTTCTTTTCTCTTTTCGTTTTGTAGGCTTTCATTGGAAACTATGGAGGAATTTATTTGCGGTAATGTTAATTGCCGCGCAATCAATTTACTTTTTTCATTTCGATAATCTAAAACCGAAATCACACTATCGTGAGCTAAAGACTCACTCATTTTGAAATTCTCATTGTTTAATGAAAGGTCTTGTTGCAATAAGCTATTTTGAATATCTAAAATTTCATGTAGTTTTTGAATATTTTGCATATCAGTGGCTAACATTTTTTTCTTTTTCAAAAAAAAGCCAGTACTCAAAAAGTCTTTAAATGTGATAAAAGATTGAATAAAGGTTTGATAAGGTACTTGTAATTCACCTAAAGCCCCTACGTGAGATTTTGCATCTTCTGGAGAACCACCTAACGAAGAAGAATTGGAAGGAAAAAATTGGATTATTTCATCTGTTTTGTTTTGAGCAATAAGGTCATTGATTGAATTCAGTTGCTTATCAATTTTCATAACCAATGCTGGATTCGCAATACTTTCCATATAGCCCATTACCTGTCCAGTCGCTACTTTATCATTTTCTTTTACCGCTATTTTTAACAGTTTGCCATCAGTTCTTGTTAACACTTGCTTCGGAGCATTCACACTGTTTAATTTAGCTTGTGCGATTACAATATCAGGATATTGAATGAACCAACATATTAAAGCAATCAGCATTAATAAAAGTAAAAAATAAACTGCCCCCCAGCGAACAAGTGCGGGCGGTTTATGAGAGATGATTTCCTCAATTTCATTTCCATGTTCAATAAATGTATTTTTAATATTGAATACATTTTCCTTCAAATCAATGTTATCTGTTTCCATTATCGTTTGTTCAGTTTCCAAGCTCTAATTGATTTTTTACTAATTCGTAATATTTGCCTTTTTTTGCCGTAAGTTCGGCGTGATTTCCTTCTTCGACTATATGCCCTTGCTCAAGCACAACAATTTTATCCGCGTTCTTCACCGTACTTAAGCGATGAGCAACAACAATAACCGTTTTACCTTGATAAAATGCCTGTAAATTTTCTAATATAACTTTTTCATTGTTTGAGTCTAAACTATTGGTTGCCTCATCTAAAAAAATAAATTCTGGATTCTTATATACGGCTCTTGCTATCACTAAACGTTGTTTTTGTCCTCCGCTGATACCAGTACCCTCTGCACCTAATTTTGTATAAAAGCCCAAAGGCAGGGATTCTATAAATGGTAAAATATTAGCCGTATTACAAGCATTAATGAGGCGTTCATTATCAATTTTATCATCCACGACTGTAATATTTTTGCGGATGTTACCATTAAAAATAAAACTCTCTTGCATAACTGCACCGCTTTTACTACGCCAATATTTAGGGCTGATAGTTTTAAAATTTGAAGA
>JANLRG010000400.1:0-1089 GCA_031361545.1 Bacteroidota bacterium | reverse complement strand
ATTGAATCAATAGAGAAAAGGGTAGGGAATTCGTTGAATATATGCCTAAATACTGAGGGGTACTTTTTTTTGTTTGTTTAAACACTCGTACATAATCCACTTCCATTGTTACAGGAAAAATGCTTTCATCAATCCCTTTCGCACCACCTCAATTGCCACCGATAGCGACATTCAATAAAAGATATTGAGGCTTATCGAAGAGCCATTCTTTATCTGTTTTATGCTCATTTTGAACAGTCAAATAGACATGCTCATCCAATAGGAAATCCATTTTTTTAGATGAATATTCTATGGTGTAGGTATGGAATTCGGTGTAAGGGTTTTTAATAAAAAGCCGCTTCGTTTTTTGAGTACCTTTTCTGTGGTTGTAAGCGGTGGTATGAATACTGCCAACGATGGTATCAGGGTCATAACCCACGTGTTCAAGTATATCAATTTCGCCGCATTGAGGCCAGCCAACTGTTTTTATATTGCTGCCTAACATCTATCCGGCGGGCCATGTACCGCCTCCTTTTGGCAATTTAGCTCTTATTTCTATTCGCCCATGCGTCCAATCGGCTTTATCGCACGTCAATATGCGAGCCGATGTCAATTTTATAGCATTTTTTAAGGAGGCTATAGAGTTTTGGGGTGCACCCGTATTTTTCCACGCGCCTCTGTGTGCTATGACTTTGTTGTTGAGAAATGATTGAGCATTTAAGCCATTTCGCTCAATAAAATCAAGAGGATTGATAATAAAATAGAAAGGTGCTTGTTCATTTTTTAATTAATATTTGGATGAAAAAGGTATTTTTATAGAAAAATCATTGAAAATGTCATTTTAAGGAATGTGGCATAATTGTCACTGCGAGCAGAGCGTGGCAGGAGGGGTATTTATAATTTTATTTCATCTTTTTTTAAAATGTTGATTTACAAAACCAAGGTCTGAATTGCATGGGGTAAAATGGTGACTTCCGCCGCCTTAGCGCCAATGCATAAATTATACAACACTTTTTGATTGCTTTGATTCATCACAATTACGACTAATTTACCATCGGTATTGATAAAAGAAGTGGTCAATAAAGCACTGCGGCTGGCGGCACTGATAAC
>JANLRG010000337.1:0-22118 GCA_031361545.1 Bacteroidota bacterium | reverse complement strand
AAAATTAAAATTATTCTAGGGGTTTACCCTTTCGATATATTAAAATTAAAATCAAAAAGAAATTTATTATTTTGAAAAAAGAAATAACAAAAGTACCCTATACGAAAACAAAAATTGTTGCCACAATAGGTCCCGCTTCTTCATCACATGAAGTATTGAAGAATATGATGCTTGCAGGTTTAGATGTTTGTCGTTTGAACCTTTCACATGGTGATGACATTATTCATGAAGCTGTAATAAAAACAATTCGTCAACTTAATAAAGAATTAAATTTAAATACTTCTATTTTAGTTGATCTTCAAGGACCAAAATTGAGGATTGGAGAAGTAGAGAATAATGAAATCTTTTTACAGAATGGTAGTTCTGTCATCTTTTCCATGCATGAGTGTATTGGAACAAGCGCACGTTTATACATGAACTATAAAGATTTTGCAAAAGACGTTGCAATTGATGATAAAGTATTGATTGATGATGGAAAAATTGTTTTACATGTTACAGGAACTAACCACATCGATGAAGTAGTTGCAGTAGTTGAAAGCGGAGGAAAACTTTCTTCGAGAAAAGGAGTTAACTTACCGAAAACAAAAATTTCATTGCCAAGTCTAACGCCAAAAGATTTGCACGATTTAGATTTTGCATTAGAACAAGAAGTTGATTGGATAGGATTATCATTTGTGAGAACTGCATTAGATATTGTTGATTTAAAAAAGAGAATTAAAGCCGCAGGTCGCAAGTGTCGAGTCATTGCAAAAATTGAAAAGCCGGAAGCGTTAACAGAAATTGATTTCATTATTAACGAAACAGATGCGTTGATGGTTGCTCGAGGTGATTTAGGAGTTGAGCTTCCGATGGAAGAAGTTCCTTTGATTCAAAAAATGCTTGTCAATAAATGTATAAAAGCTTCGAAGCCTGTAATTATTGCTACACAAATGATGGAGAGCATGATTACTAGTTATACTCCTACAAGAGCAGAAGTAAACGACGTAGCTAATTCGGTAATTGACGGCGCTGATGCTGTGATGTTAAGTGCTGAAACATCGGTGGGTTTATATCCTGTTCGAGTTGTTGAACACATGAGAACGATTATTGCTAAAGTTGAAGCGCAAGGTTATCATTATAATAGACAACATTTACCAAGTGTTACAAGTCCAACATTTATTTCAGATTCGGTTTGTTACAATGCATGTGTGATGGCTTCACAAGTAGGTGCACGAGCAATAGTAGGGATGACACGTTCTGGTTATACAGCTTATAAAGTTTCAGCTCATAGACCTTTCGCTGACATTTTAATATTTACAGATGTTCCTGAGATGTTAAATGTTTTGAGTTTGGTATGGGGCGTTCGTGGATTTTATTATGACAGATCCGTTTCAACCGATGAAACAATTATAGAGTTGCAAGAAATTTTAAAAGAAAAAGGATTTGTGAATGCTGATGACATTATCATCAACCTAGCTAGTATTCCCCTCGATGAGCAAGGGCGGACGAACATGATTAAATTGGGAAGAGTGAGGTGAGAGAGAATTGAAAATTGAGGATGGAGGATTTAGAATGGAGGATGGAGAATGGAGGATTTAGGATTTAGGATTGAGGATTGAGGATTGAGGATGGAGGATTTAGAATTGAGGATGGAGGATGGAGAATTGAGGATTTAGGATTTAGGATTTAGGATTTAGGATTTAGGATTTAGGATTTAGGATTTAGGATTTAGGATTTAGGATTTAGGATTTAGGATTTAGAGTTGAGAATAAAAAAAATCTATTTAATATATCTGTTTGCATAATAATTATTTTTTCAACATCAATATTAAAAAATTTATTGTTGAGAAACAGTTAGTAACTATTAATGACTAACTAAAAACTAATTAATCAACTAATTAAAAAAGTAAATTGATGTCTATAAATATTCCATTATTAAAAGAAGTTTGTGAAACAGCAGGGGCTCCTGGGTATGAACAGCGTATTCGTGAGATTGTGCTACGTGAATTGAAATCTATTAGCAACGAAGTCAGCGTTGACAATATGGGAAACGTCACGGTAATTAAACGTGGGCGTGAAAAAAAGAAGGTGATGATAGCAGCTCACATGGATGAGATTGGATTTATGGTTACGCATATTGACGACAACGGATTTTTGCGCTTTCATACGCTCGGAGGATTTGATCCAAAAACATTAACAGCCCAACGAGTAATTGTACATGGAACTAAAGACATCATTGGGGTAATGGGAAGCAAGCCGATTCACATTATGACGACTGAAGAAAAAAATAAAGTTCCTTTAATTACAGACTACTTTATTGATTTAGGAATGCCCAAGAGTGAAGTAGAAAAATTTATACGCATAGGAAATCCAATAACCAGACAGCGCGAATTAATTGAAATGGGTAACTGTGTAAATTGTAAATCAATTGACAACCGAGTTTCTGTTTTTATTTTGTTAGAGTCATTAAAATTAATGAATGATTTACCATACGATGTTTATGGTGTTTTTACTGTTCAGGAAGAAGTTGGAATACGTGGGGCAAGTGTAGCTGCTCATAAGATAGAACCTGATTTTGGATTTGGTTTAGATACAACAATTGCATTTGATGTTCCAGGCTCACAACCTCACGAGCGTGTAACAAGTTTAGGTGGGGGTGCAGGAATTAAAATCATGGATGCATCAACCATTTGTGATTACCGAATGATTGACTTCATGAAAAAAACTGCTGACAAGCATCAGATCAAATGGCAACCAGAAATATTACAGGCAGGAGGAACTGATACAGCCGGAGTACAAAGGATGGGAAAATCTGGATCGATAGCTGGAGCAATTAGCATCCCTACAAGACACATCCATCAAGTGATTGAAATGGCAAATCAGGACGATATTTTAAACTGCATAGACTTATTGACCAAATGTTCTCAGGAATTAGATCTCCACAATTGGGAATTTGCTTCGATTTAAGGGGTAAGTGATTTTTTATTTATAATTGTCAAATCCTCGTTGGCAACATTCCAACTGATTATTATATTTGGAATATACTAGTTTAAATTTTTTATATCATGCCAATAAATCGTTTCATTGAACCGATTAGAACTTTTTATGAAGTTATCCAAGATGGGATAATTATCACCGACTTGAACGGGAGAATTCATTATTCAAATCATTCAGCCGAAAAAATGCTCGACCATAATCGCGATCAACTGATCAACAAAGAAGTCGCTACTTGTTTTAATTCGCAAACCTATTTAAAAGAAATCATTTTAATCTTAGCTTCAAAACAAACCTATGTAACTAATCGTTATTGTAAAATAAATGGTGATAAAGAAAAAAAATTCACTCTTTGTTTTAGTCTGATTAATCCTTCTGCGACTGATCCGATCGGAATTCAAATAATTTTCAAAAATCCGAATACTCCTTCCGATGAACAAACTTATTTTGAAAAGCATAGTTCAATGTTGCATACGTTAAACTATCAATTAAAAGAAGCAATTATTATTAGTGATATTCGGAAAAGAAGAAATTTATTTTGCTCAAAAGCAATTGAAACAATAACGGGTTGGAAGCAAAGAGATTTTAATGAAGGAGGTTGGGCTTTTGCAATGTCATTGACGCATCCCGAAGATTCATCAAAAATTGTAGAGACGTTCTCAAGAGACATTAAACTCAGACAAGGTCCTGATTTTGATTATGACCATGTTCCCATAGTTTATGAATACCGCAAAAGGCATAAGAATGGAAATTGGATTTGGATTCATGCTGAAAGTTTAGTGTTAGAACGGAATCTTGATAAAGAAATTAAATACATGATTACCTTTTTAAAAGACATCTCAAAAGAGAAATCGGATACGATGTCAGGAAATTCAGTTGAGGGGAAAATAAAAATCAATGACGAATTAGAATCCTTAATCACAAATTCAGAAAAAACACACAATCAACAATCCATTCATATTTCTAAAAGAGAAAAAGAAATTCTTGAGTTAGTTAAAAAAGGATTTTCGACAAAAGAAATTGCAGATATTCTTCAGTTGAAAATTACATCTATTAATACATACAGAAAAAGTTTAATGCAAAAATTGAATGCGAAAAATACAGCCGAACTGGTTGAACGGTCGAATCAAATTAATATTTCTTAAAATATATATTTGATTTTTAATGAAAGAGCTAAAAGAGTATCTGTTTTGTTTCACTAATATTTTGTCAATCTCCACTGATAGAATTATAATTTACGACCCCTCTGGAAAAATTGTTTTTATCAACGACTTGTTTTTGTTGGATATTAAATCTAATAGAAAAGAAATTTCCAAACTAAACTTATCGAATTTAATTGGAGAGTTAGCGTGTCAGTCCATTCAAAAAGGAATTAAGAAGAAAATTTTTTTCGATATATCAATTGATTTCATTGTAGGAAATCAAACTCATAATCGATCTTGCTATGCCTTTAACATCAAACCATTTGAAACGATCTTAGGGACCGTCTTCATAATGCCAGAACCTAGGAAAGAAGAGATTTCTTTAAAACACGACTTATTTCAATTTAGTATTCTAAGAGCAATGAATACAAGAAATGATACAATGTATTTTATTACAGATTTCCAGATTGCTAAAAACATTTTTACCAGTGAATCATTAAAACCGTTGTTTGGTTATGAACCTAATTTTATAAACTTCGGTGGTTGGATCTTTTATTTGACCTTAGTGCATCCAGACGATTTAGGACGTTTACTTTTAAAGCATTCTGAATGGATCATCATGAAAAATAAATTAGGGTTGCTTTATGAACATATTGAATATACAAACTTTTACCGAATGAAGAATTCTTCCGGTGAATATGTTTCAGTAGAAACTCAGTCGAATGTTTTAGAATGGGATGAAAATGGTAAGATAAAATTGCTGCTTGGGTCACTTCGAAAAATAGATGATCAAACAAGAAAAGAAAAATTAGCTAATCTTGATGAATCACCGGTAAAATTTATTGATGGCAAAACGTATGTGGAAATTAATTATTTAAAAAATCTACAGGTCGAGAAATCAAATATAAATTTCAAAAATACTTTTCATGCTCTTTCCTCTCGTGAAACGGAAACGATGGAATTAATTATTGACGAATTGACATCAGAAGAAATAAGTCAAAAATTAAATATCAGCATCCACACGGTTAATTTGCACCGTAAAAATATATTGAAAAAACTAGGAGTAAAAAATATTGCTGGCTTGATTAAAATGTATTATACTTCTAAATAATTTTAGAATAATTCAAATCGAGACACCTCTCTAAAATCAAAATTGACTTTTTTTTGATTATAAATTCCCAATACTCAGCCATTTTGAAGAATTAGCCGATTTTTTAAGTAAAAATTAGGATAAATACTACTACTTATAGTTATAGGAAAAAGGATTTTGAACTACCATATTTGCGATAGCTTTTCACACTAGTTCAATTTTCTCTAACTTTTTATTAAGAAACCCGAGGGACGCAGCCTTCGGGTTTTTCTTTTAATCGCAAATTTTTATCAATTTCAAGATTTAATCTTGCAACTTATTAGCATTTCAGCAAATTTTCTTCCTTAAAATTTTAGCTAGTTGACTTCTCTCTAATTTAATTTACCCATTTGGAGACATTCATTCATCCCAAAAAGGTTGTCATTTACCAAACGAAGTTGACGTGAGCCCGTGTTGAAAGTACTTTAGTTAAACAATTCAATAAGAACTTTCACATGACAACAATAGAACTACAGGATTTCATTCACATTTACAGTATGCTTTCATTTAAGGATGGACGTAAGGAACCGGGAATTATAATTAACAAATACAATTTAGAAAAAGCAGAGGTTGAATATTTTTTTATTCCTCAAGTCCACATGAACACCTACAAAAATGCATTCGACCGATATGATAAAGAAACTTGTCAACGAATCATTGAATTGATTCACCTTGATAACATATTAAATATTCGTCCAGTTTCTTTAGCCGATTATAAAGTAATTATGCAATTGCTCAACGAGCGCAATCAAAGATTAAGTTTTCAGTAAGAAGGTCTATTTATTATTTATTGATACATGAAAAAAGTCCATTTCCAAGGGGGGAAATGGACTTTTTGTTTTACCTAGTGCTTTTGTTCTTTCCACATTTCGTTGAAAGACTTTGGTGCAATCTCAGGAAGTTCGCGCCGATTACCCCACTGAGCTCGGAAAAAATTTCGAAGCATAAAATTCTTAATTCGGGAACCGCCCACGTTCATCATACTTCGACTTAACATTGCTTTCTTCCAAATATTAAAAACAAATTTTTCACTAAAAGGATTTAAGTTTTGTACAACAGCATCGCGACGATTAAATAAAAGTAATTTATGCAAATCGATTTTCACTGGACAAACTTCTGTACATTTTCCACAGAGGGAAGAAGCATAACTTAAATGTTTAAATTCTTCCATGCCCTGTAAGTGAGGAGTAATAACAGATCCAATTGGTCCGCTATAAGTAGTACCATAAGCATGGCCACCAACTCCTTTATAAATAGGACAGCCATTCAAACAAGCACCACAACGAATGCACGATAACGCTTGTCGTTGTTCTTGTTGAGCGAGAAGATTGGTGCGGCCATTGTCTAGTAAGATCACATACATTTCATCTGGTCCATCCATCTCTCCTTCTTGACGAGGGCCCGAAGAAATTGAATTGTACACTGTAATATTTTGCCCTGTACCATGTGTAGCAAGCAAAGGCCAAAAAAGATCAAGATCGCTAAGAGAAGGAATTATTTTTTCAATTCCTGCGATAGCAATTTGAATACGAGGAAAAGAAATTGACATCAATGCATTCCCTTCATTCTCTGTAACACACACAGAACCAGAGTCAGCAATTAAAAAATTTGCGCCTGTAATTCCAACATCTGCTTTCTGATATTTTTCTCGCAACCGAGCGCGAACAAAAGCAGTAATTTCTTTTGGTGTACTAGTAAGAGGGAGATTAAATTTTTCGTTGAAAGTCTTGGCCACATCTTCTTTTGAAAGATGCATAGCAGGAGTTACGATGTGATAAGGAGGTTCATCACGAAGCTGAACAATAAATTCACCTAGATCAGTTTCTAACGATTCAATTCCATTTTCTTTTAAGGCTTCATTCACATGAATCTCTTCTGTTGTCATCGACTTTGCTTTCACAACAGTTTTAGCATTCACACTTTTCATTATGCGAATTAATTCTGTAATTGCTTCGTCGGCATCTTGCGCCCAGATAACTTTTCCGCCACGTTTCGTAAAATTAATTTCAAACTCTGTAAGATACTTATCAAGGTTCTCCGTCACTTTCCATTTCAATGTAGAAGCACGTTGACGAGCCAATTCAAAATCATCGAACTGATGTTTTCCATCGACAACTTTTTTATCATACTGCAAAATATTAAAAGCGAGTTTACGGCGATGTTCTTTGTTGAACACACGATCTTCAGCGTCAAGTAAAAATTGGTCAGATTGGAGAGACATATAGAGGTCGAAATTAAGAAAAATTAGGGGAAGTTGAGTTGGGTTTGGAGGAATAATTAAGAAGTTTTGAGGTCAAAGGTCCGAAGGGAATATTAAGATAAAAAGTCAAAGGTCGAAGGGGAAAATTGTCAAGTAAAATTAGTAAACAACAAGGTTTGAGGTCAAAAATAAAAAAGTAAAAGTGTCGTGGTAGCTGGGCTAAATGTAAAGCTCAAATAAAAGTTGACGAATCAATCTTCTTTTGCTTTAAGCGTCATTTCGCATTTTAGATAGGCAAGGATAAGTAATCTGGTCAAATGGAAAAATAAAAAGTTCTATTTAAATTTAAGTCAATCGTTCTTGATTTGATTTCTACATCTCATTTGTTGATTGGCGATGTAAAATATTTTCATCAAGACGATTTTTCATTTTACTTAAATACTTAGGAACTTTAACTTTATTAATTATTACCTCCCTTGTGACCTTTGGCCTCTGACTATTGATCTTATAATTCGCCTTCCTCGCTAGAACCTTAAACTCTAAACCTTGAACCTTGAACTCATTTAAACTCTTGCGTTCTCAAAAGATCATCCAATGTCTCTCTTCTGCGAATCAGGCGAGGGTGACCATTTTCTTCAATCAATATTTCGGCAGGACGAAGTCGCGAATTATAATTATTGCTCATCGAATATCCGTAAGCTCCTGCATTGAGAATTGCGAGAATATCACCTTCACGAACATCAGAAAGTTTTCGATCCCAGCCGAAAGTATCTGTTTCGCAAATGTATCCTACTACAGTATAAATTCTTTGTTTACCTGTAGGATTAGATAGATTGACGATATGATGATACGCATCATAAAACATAGGACGTATAAGATGATTTTGTCCAGAGTCAACTCCAGCGAAAACTGTTGACATTGTTTGCTTCACTGTATTCACTTTTACAAGCAGTGCACCAGCTTCACTCACTAAAAATTTTCCTGGCTCAAACCAAAGTTCAAGAGGTTTTCCGTAATCGTTAGTAAATTTTAAAAACATCGAAGTAAAATCTTCAGCCAGTTCTTCGATGTCAGTCGTATAATCACCTTCCTTGTAAGCAACTTTAAATCCACTTCCGAAATCGATGAATTGTAGATTTGGAAATTGTTTTGCTTCTTCAAACATCAACTCTGCAACACGAAGAAATACGGCACTATCTAAAATTTCAGAGCCAGTATGAATATGGAGACCATTCACATTCATTTTACACGTTGAGATGATACGATGAACGTGACGCAGTTGATGAATAGAGATTCCAAATTTTGAATCGATGTGACCTGTTTGAATATGTAAATTTCCACCAGCAGCGATGTGAGGATTCAAACGAATACAACATGGAATACGATCTTCGAATTCATGACCGAATTGTTCGAGGATAGAAATATTATCGATGTTGATGACCAGTCCAAGTTGAACAGCATGTTTGATCTCTTCAAACGAAACACCATTGGGTGTAAAAAGAATTTCTCCGGGAGTGAAGCCGGCTTTAATCCCGATGAGTGCTTCTTCAATTGAGACAACATCTAGACCTGCGCCGAGACTCTTCATATATTTCAAGATAGAAATATTCGTGAGGGCTTTGCAAGCAAATTTTATTTTCAACGGAACTTTATTGAAAGCCGTTGTTAATCGATTATACTGGCGCTTGATCGTAACTGCATCGTAAACATAAAGTGGCGAACCAAATTGTTCCGTCAATGAAGCAAGATTACTGTGATTGAGGATAGGATAGTTTGAGAGAAATGACATTCAGTGAAGATAGAGCGTTGATTAGAAAAGTAGGTTACAAAAATGAGGTTTGACTAAAAAATTTTCAACAAGCATCAATCAAATTTTCTCTATGTAAAATGTAAAGAAAAAAAATGAATTTCTCTTTTCTCATTAATCCTCTTAATTATTACTTCCTTCTTGATTCGAATAAATATTGAGTCCTAAATTTATTACTTCACTTGTATGACCTTTGAGCTCTAACTTTATAACTTAAAAATTAATAATTACTTATTCACCACTTCCAACCTTATTATTTCACCCTTCTAACCTGTGACCTATGACCTCATTTCAACTTTTCCTCTTAAAAACCGGCACCGTACTACAAGGTTCTCCGAACATAATACTTTTCACAATAGGACGAAGTTTGGCGGTGAGAGCGGCGTATGTGAAGAGTGGAATTTCTTTATTGGAACAGCCTTTTATAATTACACGTTGATCAACAAATGGATTGGTATCAATTGATGCAAGTACATCTTCGAAAATTTCCTCTTCAAGTCTTTCAAGATTTCCGAAAACAATTTTTTTGGCGAAAGGTTGGAGATGAGAAAAAAGTAACATAAAAGCCCACGCTGGCAAAATGGCATCAGCGGTACAAGTCACAGCAACATATTTATCTTGATAAAAATTCCAATCATGACTTTTAAGATGCTCACGGAAATCTTTTTCCTTCAATATTAATTCTTGAAATAACCACGGCGTTAAATCGAACACAACTCTTTCTCCTTCTGGAAAATAATCTTCGAGGTTGATTGTGATCAAGCCACTAGATGTAACTTTATTTTGTATTTCCGAATTCAATTTTATTTATTGTTTATTTTTTTATTGTGAGTAATTATTTATTTCTTCCTAATTTAAAAGCATACCAGTTTCAGTCGCAGGGACAGATTCAGTAAATAGAATTTTAATTTGAAAGAACATTTAACTTTAAACCTTGAAACTTTGAACCTTGAACCTAAAACTTTAAACTTTGAACCTGAACCTACCACATTCCCAATTCTAATTTTGCTTCTTCGCTCATCATATCTTTTTCCCATGGCGGGTCGAAAGTAATTTCAACTGTGGCATTGTTAACATCAGGAATAGCCTTCAATTTATTTTCAACGTCTACAGGGAGCGTTTCAGCTACTGGACAAGCAGGAGATGTTAATGTCATTTTAATATGCAAATCATTTCCCGGAAGTTCCTGAATTTCGTAGATGAGTCCGAGTTCATAAATGTCAACTGGAATTTCTGGATCATAGCAAGTTTTCAACGTTTCAATTACTCGATCACGAAGTGACTGAACAGGATGTTGTCCTTGATTCGTAGCCGGTGTACTATTTTCTATCATACCGATTCTTTGCTTGTTAAACCTAAAGCGTATAATTTCATTTGTTTGATCATCGAAGCCAATCCGTTTGCCCTTGTCACAGCAATGTGTTGACGTAAACCAATTTTATCTATAAATTCTAAATCTGTTTCTACTACATCCTTAGCGGGTTGTCCACTTAATACATTTATCAATAATCCTATTTCACCTTTCACAAAAGTAGAGTCGCTATCAGCTTCAAAGAAAACATTTCCATTCATTGCATAAGCATGAAGCCAAACACTACTCTGACAACCTTTCACTCGATTTTCGTCAACTTTATATTTTTCATCCAATACTGGTAGCTTCTGACCTAATTCGATTATGTATTGATATTTTTCTTCCCATTCATCGAATAATCCGAAGTCTTCCACAATTGATTTTTCTATCTCTGCAATTTTCATTTTACTTTTTTAATAATAGGATTGCCTTCTTCACACCAGTTACTAGCGCATCAATTTCTTCGAATGTATTATAAAATAAAAACGAAGCGCGAATTGTTCCGGGAATATTAAAATAATTCATTACCGGCTCTGTACAATGTTGACCTGTTCGAACAGCAATTCCCATTGTATCAAGATACATTCCAACATCCATTGCATTCAATCCTTCAATGATAAAAGAAACAACACTTGCCTTTTCATTTGCAGTTCCAATTATTCGAAGTCCATCTATTTCAGAAAGTTTTTCCTGTGCATATTCAACTAATTCCTTTTCATACACTCGCGCTCCTACTCTATCTATTGCAGAAAAATAGTTGAGTCCTGCGCCCATACCAATTACGTCAGCAATATTTGGAGTTCCCGCTTCAAATTTATATGGGATTTCATTGTAAGTAGTTTTCTCGAATGAAACAGAACTAATCATTTCTCCGCCGCCCTGATAAGGTGGCATTGCCTCTAGCAGCTCAGTCTTTCCAAAAAGCACTCCAATACCGGTCGGAGAAAATACTTTATGACCTGAGAAAACAAGAAAGTCGCAATTTAATTCTTGAACATTGATATCAGAATGAACAATTCCTTGAGCAGCATCTACGACGACTGGAATATTTCTTTGATGTGCCGCTTCAATTATTTGCTTCAGAGGATTAACGGTTCCAAGTGAATTTGAAGTGTGGACAATGCTAATCAATTTTGTTTTTTCATTTAGAGCTGAATGAAATTTATCTAGTATCAGTTCTCCTTTTTCATTCATTGGAATAACTTTCAGCAGTGCTCCTTTCTCTTCACAGAGCATTTGCCAAGGGACAATATTTGAATGATGTTCCATTGCAGAAATCAAAATCTCATCTCCTGCTTTAATATTTTGTCGGCCAAATGTTGATGCGATAAGATTTATACCTTCTGTTGTTCCTCTCACAAAAACTATTTCTCTTTCAGATTTGGCGTGAATAAAATCACGAACAATATTTCTGACTTCATCAAATTCGTTTGAAGCTTTCTGACTTAAGAAATGAACTCCTCTATGAATATTGGCATTATAGTTTGAATAGTAATCGACCAATTTATCAATTACAACTTGTGGCTTTTGAGAAGTTGCTGCATTATCAAAATAAACTAAAGATTTGCCATAGACTTTCGATTTCAAAACCGGAAAATCTTCTCTCACAGTTTGAACATCAAAAGGAACAATAGACAATGACTTCAGTTCACCCATTTATTTAAAAATTAATAAATATGATTCAATTTGTTTCCAATTCTAAATTTCAATTCATCTCTCAATATATCATTGCTAATTCGATTCAGTACATCCTCGGCAAAAGCAATTGTCAGAAATGTTCGTGCTGCTTCTAAACCGATTCCTCGGCTACGCAAATAAAATATTGCTTCCGCATCAATTTGTCCTGTTGTTGCTCCGTGACTACATTTAACATCATCAGCAAAAATTTCTAGCTGCGGTTTTGTATTTACTGAGGCATCATCAGACATTAAAATATTTTTATTGGATTGATAAGCATTTGTTTTTTGAGCATCTTTTCGTACAAATATTTTTCCATTGAAAACGCCTTTCGATTTTCCATCCAGAACACCTTTATATAATTCATTGCTTAAACAATTTGGCATTGCATGATCAACTAGAGTATGATTATCGATATGGGAATCTCCTCCGCCAACATATAAACCATTTAGATTTGAATTAATCCGTTGCCCTTTAAGAACCATGTGAAGATTATTTCGAATCAATTTTCCCCCGAAAGTTATTGTATGAATATCGATTATAGAATCATTGTGTTGTTTGGTTTCTGTATAGTCGATATGGAAAGTATTTTGATTTTCCATTTGCACTTTTGTCCATTCAACTTTAGCATGTTGGTCGAGTACAATTTCACTAACCGAATTTACAAATGCTGATTGCTCATTTCTTGAATGGTAACTTTCAATAATATTAACAGAAGAATTTTTTTCAGCAACTAAAATATTCCTTGGGAAGACAAGAACGTTTTCTTCTCCACCAGTAATATATAAAAGATGAATCGGTTTAGAACATTCAACATTGGCTTCAACATAAATGAAAGCACCATCTAAAATATGTGCAGTGTTCAATGCAACGAGCGCTTCATTTTCGAAGGAAGCATGTTTCGTTAAATTAGCTATGACAGCAGGGTGTTCTAAGTTTTCAGAAAGATCACCTACAGTTACTCCTTTAGGTAAATTTTCATAGGAAGAAAGTTCAGAATTTAGTTTTCCATTTTCGAATACTAAAAGAAAAACATCTTTGCCTGCAATCATGTCTTTACTTACTTCGTGCTTATCTAATGTATTATACAATGCAGGATGAAATTCAGATTTCGAGAGCGGAAGTAAATTCGTGTATTTCCATTCTTCGTGTTTTGTAGTAGGCAAACCTAATTCTTCAAAACGACCAATGGCTTTCTTCCTGATTTCCTTTAGATAAACCGGACCGATGAGATTATTATTTTCAAAATACCGCGTTAAATATTCCGGCATTGTAGAGAGAGTTGTGTTCATAGTTGTTAACGATTAAACATTTGCTGCTTCTGCTTCTTCTTTTATCCAATCGTAACCTTTTTCTTCTAATTCAAGAGCTAATTCTTTTGTTCCTGATTTTACTATTTTCCCTTTGTAAAGAACGTGAACAAAATCTGGGACTATATAATCGAGTAATCGTTGATAATGTGTTATGACGATGAAAGAGCGTTCCGAACTTCTAAGGGAATTGACACCGTGGGCAACAATTCGAAGAGCATCGATATCCAATCCCGAATCAGTTTCATCTAAAACAGAAAGCGTAGGTTCCAACATTGCCATTTGAAAAACTTCATTGCGTTTTTTTTCACCACCACTGAATCCTTCGTTGACAGATCGCTGAGTCATTGCTTTATCCATCTCTACCAATTTCATTTTCTCCTTCATCAACACTAAAAAGTCTTTTGAATCGAGAGTAGCCAACCCTTTTGATTTTCGAATTTCATTTAGGGCTGTCTTCAAAAAATTTGCATTCGTTACTCCGGGAATTTCAACTGGATATTGAAATGCAAGAAACAATCCCTTGCGAGCTCTGTCTTCGGGAGACATATCTAAAAGATCTTCGCCATTGAATTGAACAGTACCATCCGTCACTTCATAATTTTCTCTTCCTGCTAACACAGAAGCAAGTGTACTTTTCCCCGAACCATTCGGGCCCATGATCGCATGAACTTCCCCCTTATTTATTTTCAGGTTGATTCCATTTAATATTTGCTTGTCTTCTACGCGAGCGGAGAGTGATTTGATTGAGAGCATTTTTTTTAGTTCAAGTTTCATAGTTCAAAGTAAATTGAGTCTTCAACTTAGTTAGTAATTGTTTATGATATAATTAATTTTCTGTATTTGTTTCGACATTTAGGTTAACATAACCTACCCCACACTCCCCTCCAACGACACCGCTAATAACTTCTGCGCCTCTACAGCAAATTCCATCGGCAATTGATTGAAGACTTCTTTACAGTAACCATTTACGATTAGTCCTATTGCATCTTCGTTTGAGATACCACGCTGATTGCAATAGAAAATCTGATCTTCTCCAACTTTAGAAGTTGTAGCTTCATGTTCAACCATTGCTGACTTATTACTTACTTCTAAGTATGGAAATGTATGTGCGCCACATTTATCACCAAGCAAAAGAGAATCACACTGCGAATAGTTTCGTGCATTTTCAGATTTAGGAGAAATACGAACTAATCCGCGGTAACTATTTTGAGAGTGACCTCCGCTGATACCTTTAGAAACAATTGTACTTTTAGTATTACGCCCCAGATGAATCATCTTTGTTCCTGTATCTGCTTGCTGATAATTATTGGTTACAGCGACACTATAAAATTCGCCGACAGAATTATCTCCTTTCAAAATTACGCTTGGATATTTCCACGTGATAGATGAACCTGTTTCAACTTGTGTCCAACTAATTTTTGAATTATTACCTGCACAAATTCCTCTCTTCGTAACGAAATTATAAATTCCACCTTTGCCTTCTTTATCACCAGGATACCAATTTTGTACGGTGCTATATTTTACTTGAGCATCGGCATGAGCATAAATTTCTACGACTGCCGCGTGCAATTGATTCTCATCACGCATTGGTGCGGTACAACCTTCAAGGTAACTAACGAATGAACCTTCATCAGCAATAATCAATGTTCTTTCAAATTGTCCAGTCCCTGCTGAATTGATTCGAAAATAAGTAGAGAGTTCCATCGGGCAACGTACACCTTTAGGGATGTAACAAAATGATCCATCACTAAAAACAGCGGAGTTAAGGGCTGCATAAAAGTTGTCAGTTGTTGGAACAACGGAACCTAAATATTTTTTTATCAAGTCAGGATGATCATGAACAGCTTCACTGAAAGAACAAAAAATAATTCCGAGTTCTGCGAGTGCGCCCCTGAAAGTAGTTTTCACCGAAACACTATCGATGACGGCATCGACAGCCACTCCTGTCAATCGCTTTTGTTCTTCAAGAGAAATTCCAAGTTTGTCGAATGTAGCTCTGATTTCAGGATCGACTTCATCGAGAGAGTTCAAAACAATTATCTGTTTTGGTGCGGAGTAGTAAATGATATCTTGAAAATCGATTATCGGATAATGAACATTCGGCCATTTCGGTTCCGTCATCGTAAGCCAATGACGAAACGATTTTAATCTCCACTCAAGCAACCATTCAGGTTCATTTTTTTTTGCAGAAATGAAACGGACGATATCTTCATTGAGTCCTTTAGGGGCATTATCAGAGTCGATGTTACTCACAAAGCCATACTTGTATTCGCTTTGTGTTACGTCGTCAATTATTTTGAGGTCTTCACTCATGTTTTGTTGACTATTGAAATAGTCGCGTTATCTTTAATAAGACTTATTCTAATTAATAATTTAAGGCAAAAAAAATTACACTGAAAAACTTTCACCACAACCACAAGTGCGGGAAGCATTCGGATTGATGAATGAAAACCCTTTTCCATTCAACCCATCAGAAAAATCGAGTTCGGTTCCGATGAGGTATAAGAAACTCTTTTTGTCGCAAACAATTTTAATCCCCTTATCTTCAAATACTTTGTCTTCAGGAAGTTGAACATTATCGAATGATAATTTATAGGTTAATCCTGAGCAGCCGCCACCTTCAACACCTACACGAATAAATGAGTCGCCTGGTTTTTCATCGTTTTTTATTAGTTCAAGTGCTTTTACTTTTGCACGTTCCGTTACCGTTATCATTTTTTTCCTTTCTGCTTTAAAATCAGCCACAAAGATAAGGCTTGTTAGTGGTTTTTCCAATCTTTTGAGTGGGTTTTCACTTTAGAAAACAGAGAATTGAGTAAAAAGTTTGTCTGCAAATTTTAATTCCGAAAAAATGAAGAACCAAACCGTTCGGCTTCCTTTTAAAATAATATGGACAATGATTAAATGCACAAAATATCGCCTTACTTTTGAGCCATGTTTGAAAATAAAGAAAATCGTACAGAAATTAGCGCCTTAGGCGAATTTGGGCTCATCGATCACATCGCTTCATCGATAGAAACAAAAAATATAAGCACAATAAAAGGGATAGGCGATGACGCTGCAGTCATTGATAATGGAGAGGAAATGACGATTGTTTCGACAGATTTGCTGGTAGAAGGGGTTCATTTTGATTTGACCTTTCACCCTTTAAAACATCTTGGTTATAAAGCTGTTGCTGTAAATGCAAGTGACATTTGTGCCATGAATGCGATACCTAAACAAATAGTTATTGGCCTAGCCCTTTCCAATCGATTCTCACTAGAAGCCATTGAGGAATTTTATGAGGGGGTGAAAATTGCTTGTGAACGGTTTAAAGTTGATTTAGTCGGTGGTGACACAACTACTTCTGGAGCTGGTTTGATGATTTCAGTTACTGCAATAGGTTCAGCAAAAAAAGAAGACTTAGTTTATCGGAACGGTGCGAAAGATTCCGATTTGATTTGCGTTTCTGGCGATTTGGGTGGAGCGTACGTTGGGCTTCAAATTTTAGAGCGAGAGAAAAAAATATTTTTAGAGAATCCGAAGATACAACCTGATTTAAGTGGAGCAGATTATATTTTAGAACGACAACTAAAACCCGAAGCTCGAAGAGATATCATTGAAAAACTAAAAGAGTTAGGAGTGAAACCAACGTCGATGATTGATATTTCAGACGGCCTTTCATCGGAGTTGATGCATCTGTGCAAACAATCAGGAACGGGATGTGTGTTGTATGAAGATAAAATTCCAATCGATCCACAAACATTCGAACAAGCAAGAGAGTTTCATTTAGATCCTACTGTCTGTGCATTGAGTGGCGGAGAAGACTATGAATTGTTATTTACAATCAATCAAACAGATTATGAAAAGTTACGAATGTCATTAGACTTTTCAACGATTGGACACATGACTAGTAAAGAAGAAGGATTGCATTTAATTTCAAAGTCAGGCGCACAGGTTCCGTTGCAAGCACAAGGGTGGAAAGCGTTTTAAAGATTGAGAATTTAGAATTAAGGTCATAGGGGAAAAAGTAATAAGGGCAGAGGTCATAGAGGCAGAGATAAAAAGTAATAAGTAATAAGGTTAGAGGAATTTATAAGTATCGGGTCAAAAATTATATTTCAGAAGTAAAAAATAATAATAATTAAACGGCGAAAAATATTCTGTAATTTAATATTAACGCATAAAAAAAACCATCCAGACTAACAGATGGTTTTTTAAAATTCCCGATTCTCAATATTCAATATTCAATTCTATATTTTTCAGTTCTTCATTTTCAATTCTCTTTCAATCTTTCATTTTCAATCTTCCATTGTCAATCTTCTATTTTAAATCTTTCACCACGCAATTCCGAAGCACAAACCGAATCGAAAAGAAAGACTATTGAATTTCGAAGTAATACCATGATCTGAGAGTTGAGAAGGTGTCACTGTTTTATTATTTCCGAATGGCAATAAATTAATTCCGAAATAATAATCTTGATACCAGCCATCAAATTCCGAACGGTAGCCTAGATCGAAAGACATAGGAAGTAGTGTTATAGATTTTTCATAAGCTATAGTTCCGACACCATCATAGTTCGATTCTGAACTTCCATTTACGCTGATAGAAGTAATGTTGATGATGGTTTTAGCACTGAATAAACTTAGCGAGTTAGCAATGTAAAATCCGCCATCAGAATTATCAGTAAAATGATATTTTGAAGAATAAGAAAATTCACTCCAAGCTCCAGTTTGAAGCAAATCTATTCTAACTTCATCAGAATTTTTTAAGTAACTGACATATTCCGGATCGACCGTTTCTCCTGAAGTAATATCATATCCTTTTCGATAAGTGAGTCCTAAAGAAATTTTGTCACCAACATTTTGTTCGAAGCCGATTCCATAAAATTCTAAAGGTCCATATCTAGAAGCGACGCCAGATACACCGAAATATTCGAACCGTATTCCTTGGGAACTAGCTCCTAAAGTTGATACTATAAAAATAGTGGCGAGTATAATTCGTTTATATAAATTCATTTGATTTATTTTTAATAGATAATAAATTAAAATTTAATGTTCAACATTTCCAACACGGTTTTACTTGGAATACAAAATCCAATTCCTTCAACACCGTGCCCCGACAATTTCATTGTAGTAACACCAATCACTTCGCCTCTATCATTGATCAATGGTCCGCCGCTATTCCCAGCGTTAATGCTAACATCAGTCTGAATAAATGTTGATCCATTAATTTCACGGAACCCAGAAACGATTCCTTTTGTTATCGTTTGTCCGAGAGAAGTTTCAAGAGGCGTACCAATTGCATAAACATCATCGCCAGTTTCCATGTCTGCACTCTTTCCAAAAGGCAAAGGTTTTAATTCGTCGGCATCAATCTTTAGAAGTAACAAATCATAATCTTCATTACTTTTTACAACAGTCGCTTTTAGTTTAATGTTAGAATTTAATTTAATCTGAATATTATTTTTTTGTCCTTCTGCCACATGATAATTCGTCACAATATATCCGTCTTGAGAAACTATAAATCCACTTCCAAAACCATCTTTCGTTAATACCGTCACCACACCTTCTTTCGAGCCCTTCAACATTTCTTTTGTTGTTTGATAAGTTACTTTTGGTCCAGATGTTAATTTGAATTCAGCACCTTTTGAATCGGCTAAATAGATTCTTTCATTTTTATACAAAAAATCATGAAGAGAATCTATTGTCAATAATTCAATTACCGATTCACTCATTAAATCGTCGAGAATCGTTGCCGTTTCTCCTTTGCCTCGATCAATGGAAACATTCGTTACAATAGTTCCAATTTTATCTTTTGAATCGCCGGCTTTATAAAAATTCCATGAACATTTCATTGATTCTGTACCCACAAAATCTTTTGTATATTTTCCTTTCAGATAAAACTCGAGCGAACTAATTACAGGCTTCACTCTAATCTTTGCTTTTGAAATTCCTGATTTGCTGGAGTTGTTAGAAGAAACTGTAACAGGATCGATATAAGATTTAGCAAATTTCTCAATGATGGTACCATCTAAATATTCGATATCACCAATTGAACGACTTGCACCTCTATCGCTTGGTTTTTTGTTAACGCCATTAATTTTACCTTTCACATCATCTTCCTTTTCATAGCTAACTTTATCTACAGAAAGCATAATCGATTGATCATATTCTTTCGGAGCTTTTCTAAGATCAATTGTTTTGTTCTTAGGAGAAAAAGTAGTCAGGTTTCCACTTGGAATATCTACGATACATGGAATGCATAAAAGGATTGCATCTAAAAAAACGAGACCATTTTTTGATTGACGAGAAATGGAGATTCTTTTATCGACATATCCATCTTTTTTTAATACGATTGCTTTTACTTTATTCCCAACTTTTTTCATATCAAAAGGAGTTGTTCCAAGCAGATTGTCATTTTCATCGAAGATCTGTGCTGTACCGGGAGAAGAATCGAGTGAGTAAGGTCCCTTTTCAGGACTCAAAATTGTTGCACATCCTTGAAAAAAGAAGGCAATCATAAAGTAAAACGGCAGTAAAAATCGCTTTATATTGTTCATAAAGAAGAGGGGTTGGAAGGCAAATGTAATATTAATTGATTCTTATTAAAATTTTTATTTAATTGCGCCACCTTACAAAATAAAAAATATGAAAAATAAATTGTTACTCGCTTTTTTGCTTTTGAGTTCAGCAAGCTTTAGCCAGTCGAAAAGTACATCTGTAAAATGGGGACCAGAACTAGAAGGTTCCAGAAGAGGATCAGTAAGTGATTATATGGGAGAAGACGAAACAGGATATTACTTATCTGCCTACATCAAAAGTGATTTGCTTATAGAAAAGTTGGATCGCAACATGGGGAATCCAACAAACTATACTTTCGAAGAGAAAGATAAAGAAACCAAAGAGAAGTATGAATTAGAGGGAAGAAGATTATTTGCAAATAAACTGTGGGTTTTCAAATCGAATATCGACAAGCATACAAAGACAAATACTCTTCTCGCTCAAGAAGTAAATAAAAAATCGTTGACAGAAACAGGTCCATTAAAAAAAATTACTGAGTTTCAATTCGAGAAACGTAGAGATCGTGGAGAATTTTTGATGATTGCATCTCCATCTGAAAAATACATGATGATTGTTGAGGTAATTCCAACAGATAAAGAAGAGAACGAACAATTTAATGTTGTAATGTTAGATTCAACATTGAAACAAGTTTGGAGAAAGAACATTCAACTTCCATATTTGAATTCTCTTTTCTTTCGAAACAATTTTATTTGTGATGACGATGCAAATTTTTATGTCTTAGGGAAACTTTACAAAGACAAAGTGAAAGCAAAAGTAAAAGGAGAAGTAAATTTTCTTTATCATTTGCTAGCTTTCAACGACAATGGAAATAATAAAATAGATTACGAAGTTAAACTTCAAGGAAATTATATTACCGATATCACTATGACTAAAAATGATAAAGGTGAAATTGTTTGTGCAGGGTTCTATAGTAAAAAAGGATTCAATTCTATTGATGGAGCATTTTATTTAAATTTAGATCCGACTACTAAATCTGTTAAGGTGTCAAACCTAAAAGAATTTGACATGGAGTTTATGACTCAGTACATGACAGAAAGCCAAGCAAAGCGAGCACAAAAAAGAGATGACAAAGGAAAAGATCAAGAGTTATTTCAATATGATTTAAGAAACATTATCAAGCGTTCTGATGGCGGAGCAATATTAGTAGGAGAACAATATTATACAGTAACTTATACTTACCGTTGTGGAAATTCTTATTGCTCTAGCACTAACTACTACTACAATGATATTATTGTTGTAAATATTAATCCGCAAGGGAAAATTGAATGGGCAACTAAAATTCCGAAGATGCAAGTTTCTACCAATGATGGTGGATTTTATTCTTCCTTTGCTCTTGCAGTAACAGGTGAGAAATTACATTTCATTTACAATGACCACAAAGACAATTTAGATGCAGAGAAAACTAAGCGCCTAAAAAACTTTCAAATCTCTGACAGAAATGGAATTGTAGTGAATGCAACTGTAGATAATGCAGGAAAAGTAACAAGAGAACAACTTTTAGAAAATACCGAGACAGAAGTAATTGTTCGTCCAAAAGTTTGTGATCAAATTGATGACGATCACATGCTCATTTTTGGTGAAAGAAAAAAGTTAGAGCAATTTGGAATGGTCACGTTTAAATAAGTGTTCTTTACAGTTTCAGTGTCAGAGCCAGTTGAAGTTTCAGAGCCAGAGCCAGAGCAGTGAATTGCAAATAGTGTTTTCAGTATCAAATAAAAGTCCAGTGTTCAATAAATAGTGGTGTACTTTTTCATCCCTTTTTGCTGACATTGGACTTTGCTCTAGACCTGAAACTGAAACTGTAAACACCACTATTTACTGAAACTGGCTCTGGACCTGAAACTGTAAACAACACTATTTACTGAAACTGGCTCTGGACCTGAAACTGTAAACAACACTATTTACTGAAACTGGCTCTGGACCTGAAACTGTAAACAACACTATTTACTGTAACTGGCTCTGGA
>JANLRG010000478.1:0-16079 GCA_031361545.1 Bacteroidota bacterium | reverse complement strand
GATGAAGAAACTGAAATTGTTTTTGATAATTGCTTTATTTCATTGTCTAAAAATTTCTGGCCAATCTATCGATGCTAGTAATTTTACTCCAACAACAGATGAACTGAGAGGGAAATTACTTTTTGTAACAGAATGTCATGAGGTAAAAACTAATTTGCCAGAGTATTTTGAAATCATCAAAACCATCACTTTAAATTTTAAAGAGACAGATACTTTAAATATTATTATTGAAGCTCCTTTTACGATATGTTATTTCACTAATAAATATCTTCATAACGAAGGACGATTATTAATCGATTCTGTATTAAGAAATGATCCCTTTAAAATCGAATTTTATTTTAACCTAAGGAAATTAAAAAAGAATATCAGATTTATTGGAACCGATTTTGAATATGACCACGGTTCTGCTGGTGGTAGGCTAGAAGCATATAAAATGTATTTTGATGAATTGAAAAACATTCTAGAAAAAAATAAAATTGATCTGAGTGTTATTAAATCTTTTATTTACGGGATTAGAGTTCAAGGATTGGATGAGGCGGATGTCTTTACTTTTAAAAAATACATTCAGAAATTGGCGATCAATCAACCTGATTCAACATTAAAATTAAAATTGAAGGAAGCTAATTTTGTTCTTTCAGCTCTTCATGTAAATGATAAGGTAGAAGTTCGCGACAAGGCAACTTATTCGCGACTGGTAGATTTCCTAAAATCAAGAATAAATGTTTCTACTAATTTTAATTTATTAATCTATGGAGCAGAACACGCTAATCCTTATCTAGAAAAAAGTTTGTTCAATAAATTAAATATTGCAGAAGATTCACCCTTCAAAAATAATGTTAAGCTATTTGCAAATATTTACATTCAGTGTTTGTCTTCCGGAAGTTATAATGAGAGAAGTCTTGTTTTGGAAACTGTTGGCATTTACCCAAATCAAAAAGAAGACACTGAACTCATTGCTTTACTTACAAAACATCTTAAAAATGAAACTGAAGGAAGTTGTAAAATTTATAAAAATAATTTAATTTCCCCATTGAAAGGTTTTCAAGATGTTTTGTATTGGGGAATTCACTACAAAGTGAAATGATGTTTAATTCAATAGACTATCAACTTTAATAAATTCTCCCGCTCTCAAATTGTTTAATTTTATTTTCCCTATCCTCACTCGTATCAATCGAAGTGTCGGAAAGCCAACAGCAGCTGTCATTTTTCTTACTTGCCGATTCTTTCCTTCTGTTAGCGTGATTGATATCCAACAAGTCGGACCATGTCTGTCATCTCTTATTTTTCGTATTCGGGGTGGAAAGTCAGGAGTTCCATTTACTATTTCTACCTGACACGGCTTCGTCATATATTTTTGGTCTCTGATTCCAATTTCAACACCATTTCTCATTTTTTCCAAAGCTATATCATCGACTATCCCGTCAACTTGAGCAAAATATTCTTTTTCTATTTTTTTACTTCGAATGGCTTCACTCATTGCTCCATCTGTTGTTAAAAGCAAAAGTCCTTCGCTTTCTTCATCCAGTCGACCTATTGCCATCGTTCCTTCTGGAAAATTGTTTAGTTCTCCCAACAGTTTTTTCTTTTTCAATTCACAAACAAATTGACTTAAATAACCATACGGTTTGTGAATGATGAAGTGATGGTGCACCTTTTCTGTGGCGTCTCTCAAAAATTGTTCTGACTTTTTTTCTGAAATTGAAAATTCAGTTTGCTCTAAATTCATGGGATTAAAAATGACAATGCAAATATAACTTTATTCAAGAGTTTAATAAATAGTAAAGTAATAAATTTGAATAATCGAATACTTGTTGGTGTTGATTTTAGCTTCTATAGCAGTTGTTTTCTAAAAATATTTTTCTAATTGATTTATTGAATTCTTTCTGTTATTAAAGACGGATTTATTTTGAATTGGCTTTTTAAATAATGATTGCTACTAGTTAATGTTAATGTCAGAATGCGTAATAGTTTTATAAGTTGATCAAAACTTTGCCAATAAAAAATCCGAATAAACTTATTCTTGTTTATTCGGATTTTATAAAAGCAATTAATTTTTTAATATTGTATCAATCCTAAATTGGTTTGTTGATTTACCGTCACTGTCACATTAGTGAAGCAAGTATCAGAATAGATTGTATCTGGGTGAATGCATACAGTGTATGATCCTGCGGGAACTCCTGCAATTAAGAAACTACCATTTCCATTTACAGTAGTTGTAAAAGTATCTGTTCCTGAAACCGCATAAGCAACAGCGGGAAAAATTGGAGCAATCGTTCCACTTATACTTCCATCAATTCCAGTGGTAGTCGCACGAATGACAGGTTTTAAATGAAAGACTCCATTTCCTTGTTCTACGATAGAGCGTCCAGCATCAAAATCAAGTTGAATGATATTCGTAACTCCATAAACAATGTCTTTATGAATTTGAATTTTTAATCCACTCTCAGAGCCGCTTGGAACAATCAGAGGGTAGGTAACTCCATTTTTAGTAACACTGTTATTTGTTCCTAATATTAATCGGATCTGAGAAACTTTTCCTGTTGGAATTGAACTGCTCGCAATTAATGTATCGTTACCATTGGTAAATTGTAATAGATTATATAAACCGGGATGAGGTAAATTCATTGTCACCCATCCGTTTGTTTGATCAGAATGAACTTCTACACCAATTACGTCAACAATAACTGAATCATAAACTGCGGGTGCATCTGTTAGTCGCACTTGCAAATTACTTGTCACTGTTTCATTCGTTGCTTCTTTTTTGCAAGAAACATAAATAGCCAAGGCGGCTGCTATTAAAATTATCACATGTTTTTTCATAAGTACAAGGTAAGCTATATAAAAGCTGAAAAGGTAAAATAGTAGTAGAACTAATCTCACATTTCACTGTGAAAGAATGGTCTTCATTTAGAGTTCAGAGGAAAGCAGTTTTTGCAAGTCAATGGATCATTATTATTATTAGTATATTCTTGAAATGTTGCTTTGGAAGTTAAAGATAATCTAAACCACCTACGGTTTTATATTAAAAGATACCTGCATTTTAAAAAGTGGCTAAAAAGCGAGAAGTGTTTCGATCAAGTAAACACCTGAATGAAAAATTATAATTCTACTCGAATTTATAATAACATAGAAAACATTAAATGTATAATGGTTATGATTGATTTTTTTTTGTACTTATTTCTGATTTAAAAGTTGCAATTATTTTTTTAAATTGAAAAATAAAATATTGAATTGAAGAGGTGGAAATCTCCTCAGGCCATTTTTTAATCTTTAAAGTAAATAGAAAAAACGATAAACACTTACATTCTTTTAATTATCAAAAAAAAATCGTTGCGAGAGCTAAAGTGATTTTTGTTTCAAAAAACTAAGAAACAAGTAAAGAAATTGTCGCTGTTTGAAGTTAACGGCGAATTTTTATTTGAAATCTGCAATTAACTTACAGTTTGTGAAATTTTAATTTGTAACACCTAGTAGTTCCTTTCGTTGAATCCGAAGACTAATTAAAATGTATTAGTGAGATGCTTGAAAAAACAAAAATTATGAAAGTTTTCAATAAGTTTTATTTACTGGTTTTAATGCAAGTTTTACTGTTTGCATTAATTACTAAAGCACAGAGCCCAACTCCTGGACTTGTTTATCAACCAGCTAGTGGTGCTGGAGCTTCTGTATTAGATCCTAATACGGATGGTTTCACTTCCGTTCTATCTACTGGATTTGTAGCCAATGATGTAACTGAAAGTGAAATTCCATTTGTCGAAGTTCCACCCTTATTTCCTGAAATTTCAGGGGATCAAACAAGAGGTCCAAATTGTGGCTTTACGGATTTGGTTTCTTCGGGTGGTTCTGGGTTATATACTTATTTAGATGGAGCCGGGAATTTGATGTTTCGTTTTAGGATTGGAAATTCAATAAAAGGTTCAAAAGGATATTCTGTTTTAATTGATACCGATGGTAAAATGGGTAATTCAGGTGCGAATGCTGATCCTAATTATATTGGCGGAAAAGTAGGAAATCCTGGCTTCGAAGTAGAAATTGTTCTTGAAACGAATCACTCAGTTTCTTTGTACGATGTAGATGGAACGGTGACTCCCATTTTAAAAGTTGCTTTACCTGAGAACCAATACTCACAACAATCAATTGCTCTTTCAACAAATTGTGGAGACCCAGATTATTTTTACGATTTTTTTATGCCATTCTCTGTCATAACTAGTTATTTCCCCTCATTTACTTCAGCTACTCCCGTTCGTTTTACTGCTGTAACAGTTATGGCACCAAAAGATGCTTTGAGTGGGCCGACATCAGATACTTATGGAGCGCCTAACACTGGTACTCTTAATCAACAATGGATAGATATCATTAATGCATTTCCCCCAACATGTTTTGCTTGTTTGGGAACCGGTTTTTCAACTTGTTCAGATGCGCCCGTCGTAAATTCACCAATTGCTATTGGAGCTACAAATGTTTCAGGAACAAGTACCGAGGCAAATGGAACAATTATTAGAGTTTATAAAAATGGAACTCTTATTGGTTCTACTACAGTAACAGGCGGCACTTGGACCTATTCTGGAATTGCTCCAGCCTTAATTAATGGAGACGCAATAACAGCCAAAGCGCAAGCAACTGGAGAATCGGCATGCTTGTTTTCAAATCAAGTTACATTAGTTGCTGGTTGTTCATCTGCTCCAACAATATCTTGTTTAACACGGAAAGGAGCACAAGGCTCTGGGCCTGCTGGTGCTCCTGTCGGTACGGTGATAAAAGGATATCGATTAACGAATACAGGTGCCGTACTAATTTTTACTGTTGCTACTGTCGCAGGAAATACTTGGGTATTTGATTGTGGAGGTGGAGGTGGTGGTTGTGCAGGTGGAACAAATTGTATAACATCTGGTGCTTCTTATTACACTACTGCAACTGAAGCAGGCCGATGTGAATCGGATCCCTCTGCAGTATTTGATCTAACTTGTTCTACATTTTCTACTACTCCAACTGTTACAACAAGTCCTGTTTATGATTACACTACAACTATTAATGGAACCTCTACAACTGCAACAGGCACTGTTTATATGTTTGTAAATAGTACCTTTTATGCAACCACAACTATTTCTGCATCTACTTGGTCTTTTACATTGTTAAGTTTAAATTCAGGAGATACACTTACCTTTAAAAAGGTCGATGGAGGAAATTGTATGTCAGCTGCCTCCACCGTTTATGTTCAATGTTTAACTTCTATAGCATCAATTGATACTCCTATTGCAAATGGTGCCACAACAATATCTGGAACTTCGACTGAAGCTGCTGGAACAACAATTACAATTTATAAAAATGGAGTTTCCATTGGAACCACTTCAGTTTTAGCAAATGGTACATGGACAAAAACAGCTATTGCACCTGCTTTGCTGGCGGGAAATACTATTTATGTAACTCAAAAAACATCTTCTTGTAATACGAGTGCAGCTTCACCTACAACAACTGTGGTGGCTCAAACGCCAGCTCCAGTTATTGTTGGTACATATTATGAACAAGGTTCATCAGTTTCTGGAACTTCTGCAACACCGAATGGAACAGTGATCAACGTTTACATTGATAACTTGTTAATCGGAACGACAACTGTAAGTGGTGGCAATTGGTCGCTTACTGGACTCGATACAACAGCACTTTATACGAGTGGAGTTTTATCTTCAACCGCAACAGAAACAGGGCTAGCAGTAAGTCCGGTTTCCAATTTAGTTACCGTAAATTGTGTACCTCCTTTAACAACGGTTTCAGCGACATTGCTTACACCATTTTTATGTAATGGTGATAGCGCAAGTGTTAGAATATTTTCTACTCAAAATCAAGTTGTCTATACTATCGTTAATCAGTTAAACACTGCTATTTTTTCAGTCTCAAAATTAGGGACTGGACTTAATATAACAATACTAACTTTTCCCGTAACTAGTAGTCAATGGGTAAAAATAAGAGCAGAAAAAATTGGAGGAGTCTCTTGTTTTTCTTTGCTTAATGATTCACTTTATATTACATCAAATAATTACCCAACGGCAACGAATGCAGTTTCAGGACCCGCATCTGTATGTACTGGAAATAGTGCAATGATTACAGTCGCCAATTCTCAATTAGGTATTCGTTATCAACTTAGAGATAGTGTCACAATGGCAAATCTTGGATCTACTGTTGCTGGGAATGGTGGATCAATTAATCTTAATTCAGGAGCATTAACATCAAATGTTACAATTTATGTTTGGGCAGTAGATACAACCACTTCTGCAAATTGTTCCTCTACATTAACAAACCGTGTTCGAATTACCGTTACGCCGGATATTCCTGCAGACGCTGGGGTGGATCAAATTTTATGTAATAGTGCATCTGTTACTTTGACTGGAAATTCTCCTTCCCCTGGAACTGGACTTTGGACAAGATTAAGTGGACCAAATTCACCAACAATAACGTCGCCATCATCTAGCTCAACTACAGTCACTGGTTTAACATCCGGTATTTATGTCTTTCGTTATACAATTACGAATGGCCCTTGTATTGATTTTGACGATGTTCAAATTACAAATTATGGTTTGCCAACAGCTGCGAATGCAGGGTCGGATCAATCACTTTGTAATGTTACTTCCGCCACTCTTGCAGGAAACACACCTGGAGTTGGATCAGGAAACTGGACATTAATTAGCGGGCCTAATGTTCCTTCTATTACATCTTCATCCAGTCCGGGAACAAATGTCACTGGAATGATTTCTGGTGTTTATGTTTTCAGATGGAGTATTACAAATGGAACTTGTGCAGCATCAACTGACGATGTTCAATTTACTATTGATAGCTTACCTACAATTGCTAATGCAAACAGTGATCAATCATTATGTAATGTGACTTCAACATCTTTGAACGCCAACAGTCCATCAACTGGTAGTGGAACATGGACATTAATTAGTGGGCCAAATGTGCCAACGATTACTTCTCCAGGACTAGCAAATACGAGCGTAACTGGAATGGTGAGCGGTGTTTATGATTTTCGATGGTCAATTTCAAATGGTTCTTGTTCTTCTTCTACCGATGATGTACTAATAATAATTTATGCATTACCTACAGTAGCGAATGCAGGTCCTGATCAATCTCTCTGTAATGTTTCTTCTGCAACTCTTGGCGGAAACGCTCCAGCAGTCGGAGCAGGAAATTGGACTTTGATTAGCGGACCAAATGTTCCTTCGATAACATCTTCATCGAGTCCAGGAACAAATGTTACTGGAATGGTTTCAGGTGTTTATGTTTTCAGATGGAGTATCACAAATGGTCCTTGTGCAGCATCAACTGACGATGTGCAAATTACAATTTATACTCTGCCAACAGTTTCAAATGCGAATGTTGATCAGTCTTTGTGTAATACAACTTCCGCCAATCTGAATGGAAATACTCCAGTAACAGGAAGTGGTATGTGGAGTTTGATTAGTGGGCCCAATGTTCCGACAATTACAACACCTAGTTCAGAAACATCAACAGTAACAGGAATGATTAGTGGCGTTTATGTTTTTAGATGGACGATCTCTAATGGTTCTTGTGCTAATTCAACAGATGATATTCAAATTACAATTTATTCTTTGCCGACAACAGCAAATGCTGGCCCGGATCAGTCTTTGTGTAATGTTACTTCAACTTCATTTTCTGCAAATACACCGACAGTAGGAACAGGAAGTTGGTCTTTTGTAAGTGGGCCAAATGTGCCTTCTATAACATCCGCTTCTAATCCTTCATCAAACATTACAGGGATGGTTAATGGCATATATATTTTCCGTTGGACAATTTCAAATGGAACTTGTAGCAACTCTTTTAACGATGTACAAATCACCATTTATAGTTTACCTACTACCGCTAATGCAGGTGCTGATCAATCATTATGTAATGTGACGACAACAGCATTAAATGGAAATAATCCAGCTTCTGGAACAGGAAACTGGTCAGTTGTTAGTGGTCCAAATGTTCCAACAATCGTTTCTCCTTCTTCTGCTAATTCAAGTATTAGCGGAATGACAAATGGTGTATATGTTTTCAGATGGACGATCACCAATGGTGTGTGTGCATCTTCAAGCGATGATATTCAAATTACAATTTTTGCAACGCCAACAATTTCTAGTGCAGGTGCAGATCAGAATTTGTGTAATGTAACCTCGACTAATTTAAATGGAAATTCTCCAACGAATGGAAGTGGAAATTGGACATTAGTGAGTGGTCCTAATTCACCAACTATTACTACTGCAAACAATCCTACATCTTCAGTTACTGGTTTGATTAGCGGTTCATACATTTTCCGATGGACAATTTCGAATGGTGTTTGCGCCTCTTCTACAGATGATGTTCAAATAACAATTTATGCAACTCCAACAGTTTCAAATGCTGGAGTAGATCAAAATCTGTGTAATGTTACATCTGCAACTATGTCTGGTAATTCTCCTATTGCAGGAAACGGAACATGGACGCTAGTAAGTGGACCCAATTCTCCCACAATAACAAGTCCTTCAAATCCATTGACTACAATCACTGGAATGATTTCAGGAACTTATATTTTTAATTGGACTATCAGCAATGGTACGTGTGCGAGTTCGACAGATGATGTTCAAGTTGTGATTTTTGATTTGCCTTCAACTGCAAATGCAGGTGCTGACCAAAATCTTTGTAATGCTACAACAACATCGCTAGCGGCAAACAATCCAACTTCTGGTTCAGGGGTTTGGACGGTATTAAGCGGCCCAAATTCTCCAACAATTACATCTTCATCCTCTTCAATTACTACAGTAAATGGAATGGTTGCTGGAACTTATATTTTTAGATGGACAATTAGTAATGGAATTTGTGCTCCTTCATCTGATGATGTTACAGTAATTATTTATCCAACTCCTACAACAGCATCAGCTGGTGCAGACCAAGATCTATGTAATGTAACGTCAACAACGTTCGCAGCTAATAATCCTGTCAATGGATCAGGTAACTGGACTCTTGTAAGCGGACCAAATGTTCCTGTCATAAGTACTCCAGCAAATAATAATTCAACTGTTACTGGAATGATTGCGGGAGTCTATATTTATAGATGGACAATTACAAGTGGGGTTTGTGCAAACTCAACAGACGATGTTCAAATAACAATTTACGATTTACCTACAATTTCAAACGCAGGTATTGATCAATCAATTTGTAATGCATCTTCTACATCTCTTGCAGCGAATTCGCCATCATCGGGAATGGGCACTTGGTCACAAATCAGTGGACCCAACAGTGCTACCTTTGTGAGCCCGAATTCTAATTCATCAATAGCGTCTGGATTAATTTCAGGAACTTATATTTTTAGATGGACAATTGGTAATGGAGTTTGTTCTTCAAGCAGTGATGATGTTCAAATAATTAATTACGATCTTCCTACTGTTGCTTCTGCAGGATCTGATCAAGATTTATGTAGCGTAACATCTATAACACTGTCAGGAAATTCACCAACTATTGGAACAGGTTTATGGACACTTCTCAGTGGCCCTAATGCTCCGACATTTACAGATGCAACACAATCAAACACAACTGTCACAGGTATTATTCCTGGAACTTATATTTTTCATTGGGCAATCTCCAATGGAGTATGTAGCACATCATCAGATGATGTCCAATTTACAATTTATGCAACTGTAAGTATAGTGGATGCTGGACCTGATCAAAATATATGTAATCTTTCTAGCACTTTACTTTCTGCAAATAATCCAGCACCGGGAATAGGAACTTGGACAATAATCAGCGGCCCAAATGTTCCTTCTTTTTCTTCAGTGAACGATCCCAATGCGACAATCAGTGGCTTAATAGCAGGGTCGTATATTCTTGGGTGGACAATCGTAAATGGATCATGTACTTCTTCAACAGATTCTATAACATTAAATTTATATGATCTCCCTACTGTTGCTAATGCCGGAATTGATCAGGGATTATGTTCAACTACCAGTTTTGCTTTAGCAGGAAATAATCCTGTCGTTGGTAATGGAATATGGACATTAATCAGCGGACCAAATTCTCCAACAATAGTAGATTCATCCAATGCATCAACAACTATTTCTGGAGCAATTACCGGAACCTATATTTTCCGATGGTCAATTTCGAATGGAAGTTGTGCAGTATCGAATGATGATGTTCAAATCGTTATTTATAATATTCCTTTAACTGTTGATGCAGGTGTTGATCAAGAATTATGTAACACAACTGTTGCAACGCTTTCAGGAAATACACCAACGTCAGGAACGGGTACATGGACATTTATAAATGGTCCTTACATCGCCACTTTTGTAGATTCAAACGATCCTAATACTGTAGTTAATGGTTTGGCTGTAGGAACTTATATTTTTGGCTGGACAATCAATAATGGAGCTTGTACAACACCAACAGATACGATAATAATAAAAGTTGACGACTTACCATCTGTTGCAAATGCTGGAGTAGATCTTGATCAATGTAATATTAACTCAATTTCTTTATCGGGTTCATCAGCTGCAGTTGGCGCTGGATTATGGTCAACTATTTCAGGACCTAACATGCCTGTGTTCGCTGATAGTTCTTCTAACACTTCAAATGTCGATTCACTTTTGAATGGAACATATACTTTTGTTTGGTCAATTTCAAATGGAGTTTGTCCATCAAGTATAGACACGGTACAATTAATAAATCGTGTTCAACCGAATGTTGCTGATGCAGGTATTGATCAAATTAATTGCAACGTATCTACTGTATCTTTAGCAGGGAATACGGCCGTTGCAGCAAATGGATATTGGTCTTTAATCAGCGGCCCTAATTCACCGATGATTGTTGATACTACCAATGAGAATACTTCTGTCAATTCTTTAGTTGCAGGAAATTATATTTTCAGATGGACGATTGATAATAATGTTTGTTCTCCATCAACAGATGATGTCATGATAACTATTCATGACCTTCCTACTGCTGCCGTCGCAGGAAGCGATCAGAATTTGTGTAATGCAATTTCAACTACTCTTTCGGCAAATAGTGTTTCAGTAGGATCTGGATTGTGGATAGAAAACAGTGGCCCTTCCTCGGCAACTTTCACATCTTTAAACAATCCCAATTCGTCGATTGGAAATTTAGTAGCTGGGAGTTATGAATTGATTTGGACAACTTCAAATGGAAATTGCCCAAGTTCTTCAGATACTATGCTCGTTACTGTTGATGATCTTCCTTCTTCGGCATCGGCTGGTCTCGATCAAAATCTTTGTAACACAACTTCAATTTCGCTTAGTGGAAATAATCCTCTGTTCGGAAGTGGAATGTGGAATGTTATCTCCGGACCAAATAGTCCTACAGTTACATCCTCTGCAAGTCCTTCAACAAGTGTAAGCAATCTAATTGCCGGTACGTATGTTTTTGAGTGGCAAATTACGAATGGCGTTTGTGCTGCTGCTTCAGATTCTGCTACTGTTACAATTAGCGCTTTACCTGTAACATTAGATGCAGGTGTCGATCAAATAATTTGTAACCAATCGAGCACAACATTGAATGGAAATGTACCATCAAGTGGTATAGGTCAGTGGTCGCTTTTAAGCGGAGGTGGTGCAGTAATTACAAATGCAAATGATCCAACAACAACAATTAGTAGTTTGTCTGCCGGTGTTTATCAATTCGGATGGGAAATAAATAATGGAACTTGTACCACAGTTAAAGATACAATGCAGATCACTATTTATGATCTCCCTACAAATTCAGCAGCTGGTTCTGATCAATTTTTATGCAATCTTAATTCCACAAACATGGTTGCCAATTTACCTTCAAGCGGTGTTGGGTCATGGTATGAATTAAGTGGACCTTCATTAGTTAGTTTTAGTGGAACTTCAGATCCGTCAACTTCAATCAGCAATTTATCAGCAGGAAATTATTCATTCACTTGGACAATCACCAATGGTAGCTGCTCGACATCGGTGGATACAATTTTAATTTCAGTTGACGATGCGCCATCTTTAGCATCGGCAGGAATTGATCAAGCTCTCTGTAACACCAATACAATTACATTGAACGGAAATAATCCTAGTAGTGGCAGTGGAAACTGGACTTTAATTTCAGGTCCCAATACCCCACTCATTGTTTCGCCGAACAGTTCATCAACCAGTGTAAATGGAATTATTCCTGGCACTTACAAATTTGAATGGCGTATTAGTAATGGAACGTGTAGCGCTTCGGCAGATACAGTTTCAGTTACGATCAACGGTATGCCAGCTATTGTTGATGCAGGAGTAGATCAATTACTTTGCAATCAACTTTCTTGTACACTGAATGGAAATTCTCCTGCTGTTGGCTTAGGAACATGGTCATTTGTTAGTGGACCAACAATGCCAACGTTTGTTTCATTGAACGATCCAAATACGATTGTAAATAATCTTTCTCCGGGCACTTATATTTTCGGTTGGGAAATTAACAATGGAACTTGTACTTCGACAACTGATCAAATTCAAGTTACTATTTATTCCAATCCAGAAACTGCAAATGCAGGATTGGATCAAGAGTGGTGTAATGTAAATTCAACTTTATTGTCTGCTGACCCTCTTACTTATGGAAATGGAAACTGGTCTTTTGAAACCGGCCCCAATATTCCTACTTTCCAAGATGCAAGTAGTGCATCAACTAATGTAAATGGATTATCACCTGGAATATATTCTTTTATTTGGACTGTGAACAATGGAACGTGTGTTTCAAATGTTGATACTGTTTTGGTAAAAGTTGATGGACTTTCTTCATTAGCAGTTTGCGGTATTGATCAAACAGTTTGTAGTCAATCGACAATAATTATTGATGCTAATGTTGCTTCATCTGGAATCGGTGTATGGTCGATGGCTTCTGGGCCAACTGCTGCGAGTTTCGCCTCCGATTCGAGTGCTGTAACTACAGTTGATAATTTAGCTCCTGGAAATTATGTTTTTGTTTGGACGATTGATAATGGTACTTGTTCAGCGAACAGTGATAGTTTGCAAGTAACAATCAGTAATAGCGTTTCAATGCCAGATGCAGGAACAGATCAATCATATTGCGAAATTAATTCAGTTCAATTAAGTGCAGCAACTCCTGCTGTTGGAACAGGTTTATGGTCTCTCGTTAGTGGAAATGCAACGATAGCAGATCCAACTTTACCTGGAACTTCAATAGATGGTTTAACAACTGGAGTATATATGCTTCGATGGACTATAAATGGCGGAAGTTGTACAGCATCTGACGATGTTCAGATTACTATAAATGCTAATCCAATAATTTCAATTAACAATCATTATTTTAAAGCGTGTGGAGGTGACGTAATTAATTTAATAGCAAGCGGAGGAAATAATTATACATGGTCTCCCAATGTTTACCTGAGCAATAATACTATTTATAATCCAGTTGCCACTCCTCGTGCTAATACTTACTACTTAGTCACTGGAGTTGATAACAACGGTTGTATAGGTGTAGATTCAGCTCTAGTAGAATTATGCGATACACTTATGATTCCAGATGGATTTTCACCGGATGGAGATGGTGTGAATGATGAGTTTGTCATTACAGGAATTGATAACTATCCGGGCAATAAATTGGAAATATTTAATCGTTGGGGTAATATTCTTTATCAGAAAAATAATTACGACAATTCTTGGAATGGAACTGCTAACACTGGAGGTATAACTCTTGGAAATGGAAAAGTAGTTAGTGGAACATACTTCTATGTTTTAGACTTAGGCTTGGGAGAAAAACCTCGTGCAGGATATTTGATCATAAAATATTAAAGAAATAAAAAATGAAAATAATGAAATATAAAATCATCGGAATAAAGTGTTGCTTAGCAATATTACTTTTGTTCCTTTCAAGTATTTCGGTAAACGCTCAGGTAGAACCTATGTTTACTCAGTATATGTTCAATGAGACTTTTGTAAATCCTGCTTATACGGGATCACATGATAATCTTGCATCCACAATTCTATATAGAAATCAGTGGGTAGGAATTGAAGGTGCTCCTAAAACGCAGACAGTAAGTTTACATGCTCCTATCAGACTTACAAAAATTGCTTTGGGCTTTTCATTTCTTAATGAAAGCATTGGGGTAAGTAAGAAAATGCTTTTGAATGGTAATTTTTCTTATCGCATCATGATGGATAAAGGAACGCTTTCATTCGGAGTGCAGGGAGGAATTTTGAATGATCAGGAAAATTTAACTCAAGTTCAAACTAATGTCAGTGGTGACAACCAATTTTCGAGCGATGTCAGAAAATATTTTTTGCCAAATGCGGGATTCGGTATTTATTTTTACAACAAGAAATTCTATGCTGGGTTTTCAATTCCCCGACTTTTAGAGAATGAAGTGAATGCAGCGCATCCAGATCAAATTAAAAATAATATAGGCAATTTTACCGTGTGGCATTATTATTTTACAAGCGGATACGTATTCACTTTAAATCCAAATGTAAAGTTCAAACCTTCATTCATGTTAAAAGCTATAGCGAATTCACCGCTTGAAGTTGATCTGAATGCAAATTTTATTTTTAATGACCTTCTTTGGGTTGGTGGCGGATATCGGACTGGGGATGCAATTTCAGGTATGGTTGGTTTGCAATTGACAAATAAAATTCGAATTGGATATTCGTACGATTATACACTTTCAAATTTGCAACAATTCAATTCAGGAACACATGAGTTTGTTTTGAATTATGATGTTAGTTTAGATAAGTTAAAATATTTGTCACCACGATATTTCTAAACTATAGAAAATAGTATTCAGATTGATGGCTAGATTTTATACATCGTTCCACTTTGCCTTAGCAATGCTAATATTAAGAACAGTGTTGATCAATTAAAGAAAGAAGATATAACTAATTTGGTCTTAGAAAATCAATCGATGATAGATGAAGAAATTTATCATTCAAATGAAAAAATAGTTAACGATATTTATTTAAGAACATTAGCTATTAATAATTATTCTTTAACTGATCAACAAGTTAATAATCTGGAACAAATAATTTATCAATGTCCTTCAATAGGTGGAGAAGCTGTAGTTAAAGCAAGGATCTTATATGAATTAGTTAATGATCATATTTTTTACGATGACGATGAATTATGTATCCTTCAAGGGGTTTCTTCAAGAATGGCCAAGCCAAATAAGATTAGAGAGTTTGACTTATTTCCAAATCCTTCAAATTCCTTAGTAACCTTAAATTACAAAATAGATAAAGGTGACAAAGGACTACTTAAAATAATAGATCAATTAGGAAGACCTATTTTTACTGGCAATCTAATAGATGATAATAATCAATTAATTTTTGATTGTTCTAATTATAATCAAGGTTTGTATATTTATCAAATAATTATTAATGGAGAACTACAATCTTCGAAAATATTGTCAATCATAAAGTAACATGAAGTCTTTTCAATTTATAATATTTATTTTAATAATTAATTCCATTGTCAGCAAAGCTCAAAACTACGATCTTTGTTGGCCATTAGGTATTAACTGGACCAGTCAGCCTAATCAAGCAAATAATTTAGTGTTTACTTCTACCGGTATCCGGATAGATACTGCAATAAGAGAAATAAAATTTAACGCAGCCTGCGCTTCTATTTCAGATTCTTTAGGTAATATGGTATTTTATACCAATGGATGTGTAGTTGCTAATACCAGAGATACAATGGTCAATGGCGATGACTTAAATCCCGGGTCTTGTCAACAGTCGGTTTGTGGTGTTGGAAATAGTATTACGGAAGGTAGTTTGATTCTTCCTTTTCCCGGGCATCCTGAAAAATTTCTTCTTTTTAATGAAGCGTGTAATTACACCACTAATTATAGTCCTGTTTCTTTATTGGTAAATGAAATTGATATCAGTTTAGATAGTGGTCGGGGAGACCTCTCTTATAAAAACAGCTTGATAAACCAGGATACACTTTGTGACGGATCTTTAACAGCGGTAAAGCATGCCAATGGAATAGACTGGTGGGTGTTAGTACATGAGAAATACAATAATAGTTTTGTTCGTTTTCTTGTATCATCTTTTGGAATCTCCGGTCCTTATTTTCAAAACATTGGTCAAAATTAT
>JANLRG010000196.1:0-1226 GCA_031361545.1 Bacteroidota bacterium | reverse complement strand
ATCCGTTTGAGCATTGAGAAAAGAGCATGAGGCGATGGAGAACGCCAAAAGGACAAGTATTTGCTTCATTTTCAAGTGTTTGTTAATTGTTGATTAATTTTATGGCGGTTAAATTTAATGATTAGATTTTATATCAAAAATTATTTTTTACTGAGAGTAAAACACCCCCTCAGTATTTTACCAATTTTAATAGCTTTTTACTGAGGGGGTGTAGGGTTATTTCACAAAAGTAATGTTATTTAGATAAAAAGAACAGGCTGCGTAAATTGAGCTTTGGAAAAAGTAAAATTCACGAAAATGCAGCCTGCGACAAATCTTAAAGACGATAAACGAGAGCCAGAATCGACTCATATAATAAACGAATCAGTTCAAAAAAGTTTTTATGAAGCCTTAGAGAATGATTTGGTTGATAATAGAGGCAAACAAGGACAAAAGCACTATTTGCCGTTCGTGCTTTTTGGCTTTATCATAGCGATATTACATAAGAAGCAAAAAAAAGCAAGTATTCAACGCTTTGTGGTGAACAAGCACCCTTTTTTGTGCAAACTTACAGGACATTCATCAGAAAAAGCAGTCAGCCAAGCACAATTAGGGCGAATTTTATCTACTGTGGATTGGGAATGCTTAAATGCAATCAACGAGAAACACTTAGGGTTGACTATTTTGACTGAAATAAATAGTAAAAAAGAAGCGATTTGGCTAAGTGGAGACGGGAAAGACCTCAAAGGTGGTGTACAAGTCAATGCGAGTCATACCTCATCGGTGAGGGGAGAAGTCTCGATTCGTTTAGTGGAACAAGAGAGCAAAAGAGTGGTCGCTCAAAGTTTTTATGATGGCGATAAGGAAAGTGAAAAGACACATATGCGGGCTTTAATGCAAAAGCAGAAGCTGTCTCATCGCTCTATTACCCTTGATGCTATTCATTGTGACCCTAAAACTACTGAGTTAATAGCCCTTAATGAAGGTATTTATCTGATACCGGCTAAAGATAACCAAGAATACCTCGTCAAAGACTTGATTTCCGAAGCTCGGCGTCAAAGAGAGGATAAACGATTTGTTCAAATAACAACCCATGATAAAGGTCATGGGCGAATTGAAAAAAGAGAATACACCCTTTTTGATGTCTCAAAACAGAATTTTGATAGCAGATGGCATACTTCCAATATTAGTTCTTTAGTCACTGTTTATCGTCAAAGAGAAATGATGTCAAAGAACAGCATAATTAA
>JANLRG010000179.1:0-1232 GCA_031361545.1 Bacteroidota bacterium | reverse complement strand
GGCGTCTAATTTGCCTGGTTATTTGAAGCAAAATGACGGATATTGATGGGGAAAAGTGAAGAGTGAAAAGTAAAAAATTGTCCTTACCCCTCTGTAAAAAACGTAAAATGCCAATAAATCAGCTTGATTTATTGGCATTTTCACTTTTTATTATCATTAAAACTTCCCCGAGCCAGCGGGGCTGTTTACTCATCTTCTCTCAGTTACGAGATTAACGTTTAATGTAAATTAGTATATTGAAAATTAAAGTACAGCCAAGCAATATTAGAATTACCCATTGAAAAACTTTAATCGAATTGAGCTTAGGTTCCAAATCTAAAATTTGACTTTGTAAATTTTTCTCAGTATTTATAAGAGTTTCTTTTATATTTCTCTCATTATCAGACAAGCGAGATTGAACGTTTTGAAGCCCCAAATTTATTGCTGAAACAGTATTATCAATTTTATCTAAACGAGACGGGAAATCGATTTTTCTAATCTCACCTACTAAATCTTCGTTATTTTTTGTTAGATTCTGAATATGTCCATGTGTTGCATGGAGTTCATCCAAAAGAATTACAATACGTTGATTCAAATCTGAAATAGGGATAGTGGCATCAGATACATTTTTTTGTATGTTCCTACCCGATAACTCAAAATCACCTTGTAGTTTTCTCAAATGCTCGGCTAATGATACATTATAAATATCAGCTACCTCTTTCCATTTTTTAGTTGACTCATTTGTTTTGTCTTCAGTGATTTTTTGAGAGTCTTCAAGTTTTTTTTGCAGTATTTGAAGATGATTAGATAAACCTTTGTGATAGTCATCTGCAACCGTTTGCCATTGAAAAACGACTTTATTGACTTCTTCTTGAATATTTCTTTGCATTACAACAAGTTTATCTTGCGTTTGCATCAAATTTTCTTGAAGATTCTTATCATAAATTGGGATGACTTGACCAATATGATTATTCAGCTTTTCACCTTGTAATGTCAATTGTTCGACAATACTTGTTGTAACCTGACGCGCTGACTCAAAGTTTTGGCGGACAGTTTCTAACTTGTCTAATTCGCTTTTCAGCGTTTGAAGTTCTTGATGTATCTGGCTCATAAGGCGTTAAGATGTTTTTCGTTAAAGTTTTTCAACCAAGTGGTGTAGATTTTTAAATAAAAAGTATGCATTAATTCGTTTAAAATTATCATCTAAAGGACCAATATTTTTTTTGCAAGAAAGAATTGGTTTTAAAGGAAAA
>JANLRG010000158.1:0-3606 GCA_031361545.1 Bacteroidota bacterium | reverse complement strand
CGATTATTGCTTTTGGCGACATCACTGTTGATTTTGTTTCGAGAATTATCAAGCTAAAAGAAGAAATTCTTAAACTTACCGCAACCGAATATAATTTATTCACATTATTATTGAAAAATGACGGTCGAGTTCTGACGCATCAATATATACTAAAAGAAATTTGGGGAAATGCTTATGCCGACCAAACGCAATATTTGCGGGTTTTTGTAGCACAACTTCGCAAAAAAATAGAAGAAGATCCTAACCGACCTAAATACATACTCACCGAATCGGGCGTAGGCTATCGCTTTAATTCCGGCTAAAGAACCAATCATATTTCGTTTAAAAATCGCTTTGTGGATTCTCCTGTAGAATTCCATCAGGGAGAACTCATGTCTAATTTTTTCTAATAATCATACTAATGAACAACCTTTCAACCCATCAAAAAGTCACAGCAGTAACGCTGCTCGTTGCCCTCGGAATCATCTATGGCGACATTGGAACCAGTCCGTTGTACGTGATGAAAGCCATCATTGGTGACAGACCAATTTCTGAATTATTAGTTTATGGCGGAATTTCATGTGTCTTTTGGACGCTGACTTTTCAAACTACTTTTAAATACATTTTCCTGACGCTTTCTGCTGACAATCATGGTGAAGGTGGCGTTTTTTCACTCTATGCTTTGGTCAAACGATTCGGAAAAGGAAAGTTGGTAATTCCAACTATTCTTGGAGCAACAACGCTTTTAGCTGACGGAATCATAACACCGCCAATTTCAGTAGCATCGGCCGTAGAAGGTTTGGAAGTTATTATTCCGAACATTCCAACGATACCAATTGTGATTGCAATTCTGTCCGGGATATTCATTTTTCAACGCTTCGGAACACAAAAGGTTGGTTTCATTTTTGGACCAGCAATGGTCATTTGGTTTTCGATGTTATTTGTTTTAGGCTTCTCTCAAATCTTACATCATCCAAACATCTTAAAAGCACTAAATCCGGTTTATGCCTATGAATTACTAGTTGAATATCCGAAAGGATTTTGGTTGCTCGGTGCTGTTTTTCTTTGTACAACCGGCGCTGAAGCACTTTATTCTGACTTAGGACATTGTGGGAAAAAGAATATCCGAATTACTTGGGTTTTTGTCAAAATTTGTTTGGTCGTAAACTATTTGGGGCAAGCTGCTTGGTTAATGAATCAAGGTCAAAGTGTACTTGGTAACCGAAATCCGTTTTATACGATTATGCCACATTGGTTTTTACTCATCGGAATTATCATCGCGACCTTGGCAACGATTATTGCTTCTCAAGCCTTGATTAGCGGTTCGTTTACCTTGATTAATGAAGCGATTTCGCTAAACTTTTGGCCAAGAGTAACCTTAAAAAATCCAACTAATTTAAAAGGGCAAATCTACATTCCGTCTGTGAACACGATACTTTGGATTGGCTGTATCATGATGATTCTCTATTTCAAAACATCTACACATATGGAAGCTGCTTACGGCTTTTCGATCACGATTGCCATGATGATGACAACGCTTTTACTAATGTATTATTTGGTGTTTATCAAAAAAGTGAATAAGAGTTGGGTGACTTTGGTGCTGATTGTTTTTTCTATTATCGAAATATCTTTCTTTATTGCCAATGTCTCTAAAATTAAAGAACGATGGATGTTTTTGTTCTTCGAATTGTTCATTTTTATGGTGATGTACGTTTGGTATTATTCTCGAAAAATCAACAATCGTTTCCTGAGATTTACCAACCTGATGGAACAAACACAAACTTTAGCAACCTTGAGCGAAGACGATGCGATTCCTAAGTACGCTACACATTTGATTTATTTATCAAAAGCGGATAAGACCTATGAAATAGAAGAAAAAATCATCAAATCGATATTTGCCAAACAGCCGAAACGAGCCGATGTATATTGGTTTTTCCATATCAACAGAATGAACGAACCGTTTACGCTTAACTATGAAGTGGTAGAGTTATTAGATGATAAGGTAATCAAAATCATACTCAATATTGGCTTCCGTGTGCAGCCTAAAGTCGAATTGTATTTCAAGAAAATTGTACAGGATTTGGTGAACCAAAAGCAATTAAATTTACACATACGTCCTGACGGCTCTTCCAAATACAATTCGGAACCCGATTTCAAATTTGTCATTATTGAAAAGTTTATTTCCGTTGAAAATGAATTTGCCTTTAAGGAAGGTTGGATGCTGACCACATATTTCTGGCTCAAGAAATTATCGCTTTCCGACGAAAAAGCCTTCGGATTGGACAAAAGCGATGTCGCCTTGGAAGAATATCCGATGGTGTATTCCCCCGTCACTAACTTAGAATTAAACAGAAAATAAACTATTTTTGAAACATGAAATTAATAGTAACGAAATGTTTTGTTTTCCTGTTCTTTAGCAGCTTTATTGCGGCACAGGAAAAGAATGATGTAAAAATTTCCTTCTCAGGTTTCCTAGAAACCTATTATGCCTACGATTTCAATAATCCTAATGCTGAAAAAAAACTTCCGTTTATGTATAATTATAATAGGCATAATGAGTTCAATTTAAATATCGGATTGCTTCGTTCAAAAATGGAATATGAAAATGCCTATGCCAGTATAGCAATACATTCAGGGACTTATGTGGAGGATAACTATGCTAATGAAACTACCAAAATACTCAATGAAGCTTTTATAGGTCTTTATTTAGATAAAGACAAAAAACAAACTATTGAAGCCGGAATTCTACCCAGTTATATTGGGTTTGAAACCGCTACTTCGGCTAGCAATCTTACATTGACTCGTTCTATCTTGGCCGAGAACTCACCTTATTTTATGACGGGTGTAAAATATGGGTATAAACCCAATGATAAATGGAACTTCGCTTTTTTAGTTACCAATGGTTGGCAGAAAATACAACGTAATAACGCTAAAATCCCACCAGCTGTAGGCTCACAAATAAGTTATAAACCAACTGCTAAGTCATTATTGAACTGGAGTTCTTTTTTGGGCAAAGAAATGTATAATGATTATTGGGGCATGCGTTTTTTCAATAACTTTTACTTGGATTATCAATACACTAAAAGCTGGAGAATCATTACTGGTTTTGATATTGGGATGCAAGATATTAATCCAATCAAAACCGATTATCAAATTTGGTATAGCCCAGTGATTATGACGCAATATACTTGGAATAGCAGATGGCAAACGGGGCTAAGAGCCGAATATTATCAAGATAAAAACACTATTCTTATTGCTACTAATGAAGCTTTTAAAACGTTTGGAAGTTCTATAAACGTTGATTATAATGTTAGTGCTAAAGTAAAATTTAGAACCGAAGCCCGTTATTTGCAAAGCCAAGAAAAGGTATTTTTGAAAAATGATTTACCAACTAACAATAACTTTTTTATCACAACCAGTTTGGCTTTCGAATTCTAACAATCCGCTGCCATTAAAACTTGGTCTTAAGTTCCGCCCATTACTTCAGCTAAAGTTGCTGCATCTATAGCGGATGAAACTTCAATTTCTATCTGACAAGCGTCTATTGCTGCTAATCCAGGAGATTAATTTGAAAGTTGGGATTATTTACCAATTTTGATTTTATACCCGATCATAGCATTACTTTTA
>JANLRG010000096.1:0-11598 GCA_031361545.1 Bacteroidota bacterium | reverse complement strand
CTTTCGACATGCGTAATTATTTACCTTGGTTTTTAAATGGCATTCCAAATTCTTTAAGCAACTCTAATGCTTCGTTATCTTTAGGAGCTGTAGTCACAAATGTGATGTCCATTCCTGTAATTTTATTTACTTTATCAATATCAATCTCTGGGAAGATGATTTGTTCTGTAACTCCGAGTGTATAGTTACCACTTCCATCAAATCCTTTCGGATTGATTCCGCGGAAGTCACGAATACGAGGAAGAGAAACAGAGATCAAACGATCTAGGAATTCATACATGTTTACATCACGAAGTGTAACACGTACACCAATCGGAACATTCACACGAAGTTTGAAATTGGAAATATCTTTCTTCGATTTTGTAGGAACAGGTTTTTGTCCAACGATCATTGTCATTTCGTGAAGAGCAGAGTCGATTAATTTCTTGTCGCTAACTGCATCACCCACTCCTTGATTTACACAGATCTTAAGCAAGCGTGGAACCTGCATTGAACTTTTGTAGTTGAATTTTTTTGCAAGAGCAGGTACAACTTCTTGTCTGTACTTGTCTTTCATTCTTGGTACGTATGCCATTATTTGATTACCTCCTCAGACTTTTTAGAATAACGAACTAATTTGCCATCTACTTCTTTGTAGCCCACTCTAGTATTTTTTCCTTTACCGTCAATAAGCATCACATTCGACATATGAATAGGAGCTTCTTTTTTTACGATACCACCTTGAGTGTTTTTTGCATTTGGTTTAGTATGCTTACTAACCAGGTTCACACCTTCTACTATTAACTTGCGGTCTTTCGAGATCACCTCAAGGATTCGTCCTTGAGCTCCTCTTGAATCGCCAGTGATAACTTTCACGATATCACCTTTGCGAAGGTTCAGTTTGGGTTGTTTATTGAATTTTCTTTCCATTATAAGGAACTATTAATCGTTAATTATTAAAGTACTTCTGGTGCCAAAGACACGATTTTCATGAATTGCTTTTCGCGTAGTTCACGAGCTACGGGCCCAAAGATACGGGTACCACGCAATTCGTCGGTTGCTGTTAGAAGTACCACTGCGTTATCATCAAAGCGGATATAAGATCCATCTGCCCGTTTTACTTCTTTCTTAGTGCGAACGACAACAGCCTTTGATACTGTGCCTTTCTTTACGTTTCCTGAAGGGATGGCGTGCTTTACGGTTACGACTATTTTATCACCTAAGCTGGCGTATTTTTTTCTTGTACCACCCAACACTCGGATACAAAGTACTTCTTTGGCACCGCTGTTGTCTGCTACTACGCATCTGGATTCTTGCTGTATCATCTATCTCAGTTGTTATTCGTTTATCGATATGATTACCTTATGTAAAAGTAATCGAACTTTTATTTTGCTTTTTCTAATATCTGTTTCAATCTCCAGCATTTAGATTTGCTGAGTGGACGTGTTTCTGAAATGACTACAAGATCCCCGATCCCCGTTTCATTTTTTTCGTCATGAGCCATGAACTTCGTTGTCAACTTAATGAACTTTCCGTATTTCTCATGCTTCACTTTACGCTCTACAGCTACGACAATACTCTTATTCATTTTGTTGCTAACAACAACACCAGTACGTTCTTTACGTAAACCGCGCTTTTCTGTTGAAATATTTTCCATTGGTCTAATTACCGCTTAGTTATTAATTATTACCAGTTTTCTGACGTGTTGTCAGCTCTGTGTGAATCATTGCTATTCCTCTACGAGTATCGCGAATTTTCATTGGGTTCTCTATAGGAGAAACTGCATGATTCATTTTCAATTTCAGATACATCGTTTTTTCTTCTTCAAGACGTAAGCGAAGTTCATCTGTTGTTAATTCTTTTATATCTGCTTTTTTCATGACTATCAGTTTTTTTGTGTTGATCTTAGTTTAATTATTGACCAACAGCGTAATCACGTCGAATAATGAATTTCGTATTGACCGACAATTTTTGTGCTGCTAGGCGGAGAGCTTCGCGGGCAATGTTCTCAGGAACTCCTTCTGCTTCGAAGATAATCGTTCCAGGTTTTACAACTGCCACCCAAAATTCCGGATTACCTTTTCCTTTACCCATACGTACCTCTGCAGGTTTACGAGTGATTGGTTTGTCAGGAAAAATACGCACCCAAATCTGACCTTCACGTTTCATATAACGAGTTACCGCTACACGAGCTGCTTCAATCTGCTTACTTGGCAACCAACCAGTCTCAAGTGATTTAATCCCGAAAGAACCAAAGGACAATTCGTGACCTCGTGTTGCATTCCCTTTCGGAACCATCTTGTGTTGTTTTCTGAACTTCGTTTTCTTCGGCTGTAACATGATCTACAGTTATTTTTTATCTATTAAAATGCAAAATTAATTTCTACTTAAGCTTTACTTCCCCCACGGTTTCCGCCGCCTTGTCCCCCACGATTTCCACCACCTTGACCACCACGGTTTCCACCACCTTGACCACCACGGTTACCTCCGCCTTGTCCACCACGACTTCCGCCACGTCTATCTCCACCTCTATCACCGCCTCTTGATGGTGCACCAAAACCTTTTCCTGCTCCTGCTCCACTGCCCGTTGCTGACGAACCAACATTCGGAGAAAGGTCACGTTTGCCATATATTTCTCCTTTACAAATCCATACTTTGATTCCAATCTTTCCATAGCTAGTTTGAGCTTCTGAAATCGAAAAATCAATATCGGCACGGAAAGTATGCAAAGGCACTCTTCCCTCTTTGTATTGTTCAGTACGAGCCATCTCTGCTCCACCTAAACGACCTGAAATCATTATACGAATTCCTTCAGCACCCATACGCATTGTTGAGGCAATGGACATCTTGGCTGCACGACGAAATGAAATACGAGCCTCAATCTGACGAGCAATTCCGTCTCCTACAAGTTGAGCATCTGTCTCTGGACGTTTGATTTCATAAATATTGATCTGAACATCCTTCTTTGTAAGTTTCTTAATCTCTTCTTTCAGTTTATCAACCTCTTGTCCACCTTTTCCGATAACAATACCCGGACGAGCAGTATGAACAGTAACGGTGATCAACTTTAATGTACGTTCAATTACAATTTTTGAAACCCCGCCTTTTGCAAGACGTGCCATTAAATATTTACGGATCTTCTCGTCCTCTACCAACTTATCTGCATAGTGTTTTCCACCATACCAGTTGGAGTCCCATCCTCTGATGATTCCAAGTCTATTGCCTATCGCGTTCGCTTTTTGTCCCATCGTTTCTATTCTTTGTATCCGCCTAATGACGAATTAAATCTTTTTGATTGGTTGGTACTAATTATTTTGTTTCTGTTTCAGTTGCTATAACTGTTGATTTTGTCTCCTTACGGTTAGCGATAATATCTAACACGATTGTTACGTGATTTGAACGTTTGCGAATTCTGTTTCCACGACCTTGAGGTGCTGGACGAAGACGCTTTAACATTCTTCCACTATCGACAGCAATTGTTTTTACATAAACAGTTCCTTCATCGATTTTCTCGCCGCTTTTAATTTCCCAATTAGTAATTGCTGAATGTAACAGCTTCTCTAATTTTTCAGCTGGTGCTTTAGCATTGTAACGAAGGATGTTAATTGCTTGCATCACTTCACGACCACGGATAAGATCCGCTACAACACGAGTTTTACGAGGCGAAGTTGGAACAGCTACATTGCGAGCAATAGCTGTAGTCTTCTTTATTTCTTTGCGTTTTTCAGCAGCTAATCTTTTTCTGACTCCCATGACTTAATTGAGTATTATTATTTTTCGTTACGGTTTCCACTGTGTCCACGGAAGGTACGTGTTGGTGAAAATTCACCAAACTTGTGACCTACCATGTTTTCAGTTACATATACCGGTATAAACTTATTGCCATTATGTACGGCAAAGGTGTGACCTACATAATCAGGAGAGATCATTGAAGCACGTGACCATGTTTTAATCACTGTTTTCTTTTTACTCTCATTCATCTTTACCACTTTTTTCTCCAAGTGATGTGCGATGTAAGGACCTTTTTTGAGTGAACGAGCCATTGTTTTTATGTTAATTGCTTTCAGTAATTCTTATTAAAAATTACCTCTATAGCTTTTCTTTATTTCTTACGTCTTTCAATAATATATTTATCAGTCGTCTTATTCTTACGAGTTTTAAATCCTTTCGCAAGTAAGCCTTTACGTGAACGTGGATGACCACCACTTGCACGACCTTCACCTCCACCCATCGGGTGATCTACTGGATTCATCGCTACTCCACGAACGCGCGGACGACGACCCATCCAACGTGAACGACCTGCTTTTCCTAATCGCTCTTGCATGTGATCAGCATTGGATACTGTTCCTATGGTCGCGATACAAGTTACAAGTATCATTCTTGTCTCACTTGATGGCAATTTGATAATGGCATACTTTCCATCACGAGCCGCTAATTGAGCATAAGTTCCTGCACTACGTGCAATATCTGCACCTTGTCCTGGTCTCATTTCAATTGCATGAATCAAAGTTCCAAGTGGAATATCTTTCAAGAACAATGCATTTCCTATTTCTGGTGTTGCACCTTCTCCCGAAATAACTTTTTGTCCAACCTTCAAACCATTTGGAGCAATGATATAACGTTTCTCACCATCCTTATAAACCACCAATGCAATACGTGCAGTGCGATTTGGATCATATTCTATCGTCTTCACTACGCCTTCAATCCCATGTTTATTTCGTTTGAAGTCAATGATTCGGTACATTCTTTTGTGACCACCGCCAATATAACGCATAGTCATTTTTCCATCACCATTACGACCACCTGATTTCTTGATAGGCTCAACAAGTGAGTTCTCAGGACGAGATGCTGTAATGTCGTCGTATGAATCAACAGTCGTATGACGTTGAGTCGGAGTAATCGGACGAAGTTTCTTTACTGCCATTTCTTGTTAGAATTAAATGTTGCTGTAGAAGTCAATTGTATCTCCTTTTTTCAAAGTCACAACTGCCTTTTTATAAGAACCTGTGCTGCCAGTAGTAGCACCTGTTTTTGTGAAACGCGTTTTAATTTTTCCGGGAACACGCATCGTGTTAACACGTTCAACTGTTACGTTGTACATTTTTTCGATCGCTTGTTTAATCTCTATCTTATTCGCTGTGTAGTTCACAACAAATCCATAGTGTCCAAGCTTCTCGCCGGCTTTTGTCATCTTCTCAGTGATGAGAGGTTTTTTTAGAATGCTCATTTTGCTAAGAATCTATTTTCAATTACTGATACAGAACCTTCAACCAGCACGAGCGACTGTGCGTTTAGGATATCGTATGTATTCAATTCTGATGCAGTAGTAACTTTATTACGCTCTATGTTTCTACCAGATAAGTAAATGTTCTTATCGTGGGCAGGAAGTACAACTAATACTTTTTTACCAGTAAGGTTTAGGTTTTTCAACATACCTATGTAGTTACTTGTCTTAGGCCCTTCCAAAGTGAAATCCTCTAACACCATAATACTATTCGCTTTTGCTTTATAAGTCAAGGCTGATACACAAGCAAGGTGTTTTAATTTTTTATTCAATTTGAAAGAATAGTCACGGGGACGAGGACCGAATGCACGACCACCACCAACGAACAACGGAGATTTCATTGAGCCCGCACGAGCACCACCGGTACCCTTTTGACGCTTCAATTTTTTCGTTGTACGATTGATTTCTGCGCGTTCTTTCGACTTATGTGTTCCTTGGCGTTGATTCGCTAGAAATTGTTTCACATCGAGGTAAATCGCGTGATCGTTTGGCTCAATACCGAAAATATCAGTATTCAATGTCACCTTCTTGCCGGTATCTTTTCCGGATGTATTTACGATTGCTAATTCCATGATTATTTCTCCACAATTACATATGAACCAATATGACCCGGTACAGCTCCTTTGATAATCAAAAGATTTTGTTCAGCGATCACTTTAATAACTTCAAGGTTCTGGATTTTAATACGAGTATGACCCATGTGGCCACCCATACGCATACCAGGCATTACACGAGAAGGATCTGATGATGCACCTAATGATCCTGGTGCACGTAAACGATTATGCTGTCCGTGTGTTTGCATCCCTACTCCACTAAAGTGGTGACGTCTAACAACACCTTGGAAACCTTTTCCTTTAGATGTTCCAATAACATTCACGAATTCACCTTCTTGAAATAGATCAACCTTTATTTCACTTCCTAGAGCAGGAGTTTCAGGAAATTCACGAAACTCAATTACTTTACGTTTTGCTGATGTTCCAACCTTTTTGAAGTGGCCAATTTCAGCTCTTGTTGAATGCTTTTCTTTTTTGTCGCCATAAGCTAATTGTACAGCTTCGTATCCATCTACTTCTTTGGTACGAACCTGGCTTACAACACATGGACCTGCAAGTATAACGGTGCAAGGAAGATATTTTCCATTTACTCCGAACACGCTTGTCATTCCAATTTTCTTTCCGATAATACCAGACATTGTTTTTTTGTTTTTTAGTCAGAGGTTTGGTTGTAACACCAGACGTTCACTTTTTTGAATTCGTTATTCAGTTTATGATGCTTTGATTTCTACTTCAACTCCACTTGGCAATTCAAGCTTCATTAATGCGTCAACCGTCTTTGCAGATGAATTGTAGATGTCGAGCAAACGCTTGTAAGAGCACAATTGAAATTGCTCACGCGCCTTCTTATTTACGTGTGGTGAGCGGAGAACCGTAAAGATTTTTTTGTCAGTTGGTAATGGAATTGGTCCATTGACAACAGCACCCGTGATCTTTACTGTTTTTACGATTTTTTCTGCTGATTTATCAACCAGATTATGATCGTATGATTTTAGTTTAATTCTAATTCGCTGAGACATCTTAAAGAACGTTTATTATTATTTTTAACTATCAGTTTCTAAATTATACTTGTGCTGCCTTTGTTTTTCCTTTTGCTTTTGCAATTACTTCTTCTGCAAGACCACGAGGAGCTTCAGAGTAATGAGAGAATTCCATTGATGAAGATGCTCTACCAGAGGTAATCGTACGTAAAGTTGTTACATACCCAAACATTTCAGAAAGTGGAACTTTTGCTTTGATAACTTGAGCCCCCGCACGTGTATCCATTCCTTCCAATTGTCCACGGCGCTTGTTAAGGTCACCCATAACATCACCCATGTATAGATCTGGAGTAACCACTTCTACTTTCATGATGGGTTCCATCAAGGTAGCTTTCGCTTTTGGTGCTGATTCACGGAAACCAATTCGAGCACAAATTTCAAAAGAAAGTGCATCTGAATCGACTGCGTGGAACGAACCATCAAACAAACGAACCTTCATCATTTCAATCTGGAATCCAGCTAATACACCAGTTCCCATTGCTGACTCAAATCCTTTTTGAACCGATGGAATAAATTCACGTGGAATAGATCCACCACTAATTTCATTCACGAATTGTAATCCTTTATTTCCCTTTTCAATCCATTCTGCATCTGGTGGAGAAAGTTCGAATTGAATATCAGCAAATTTACCACGTCCACCCGTTTGCTTCTTATATACTTCACGGTGTGTAGCAGAACCAAATAACGCTTCTTTGTAATTTACTTGTGGTGCTCCTTGATTACACTCCACTTTAAATTCGCGACGCAAACGATCCACGATAATTTCAAGATGAAGCTCGCCCATTCCACTAATAACGGTCTGACCAGTATCTTCATCTGTATTCACTCGGAAAGTTGGATCTTCTTCAGCAAGTTTGGCAAGTGCCATACCTAACTTATCCATATCGGCCTGAGTTTTTGGTTCAATCGCAAGACCAATAACAGGCGTTGGGAATGTCATAGACTCAAGAACAATTGGGAAATTAGGATCACAAAGAGTATCACCTGTTTTAATTTCTTTGAAACCAACTGCAGCTCCAATATCTCCTGCCTCGATAAAATCGATTGGAGATTGTTTGTTAGCATGCATACGAATGATACGAGAAATTCTTTCGTTCTTATTTGAACGTGCGTTTAATACATAAGTACCTGCATCTAAACGACCTGAATAAACACGGAAGAAAGCCAGACGACCTACAAAAGGATCAGTCATAATCTTAAAAGCTAAAGCCGAAAATTTTTCAGTGGCATCTGCTCTGCGTTCTTCAGGAGCTTCAGTATGTGGATTGATACCAGAAATTGAAGGCACATCCATTGGTGAAGGCAAGTATTGAATAACAGCATCAAGCATTGCTTGAACACCTTTATTTTTAAATGCAGAACCACAAAGAAGTGGGGTAATTTTCATGGCAATCGTTGCCTTACGAATTGCTGCACGTAGTTCATCTTCTGTAATGCTATTTGGATCGACGAAAAATTTCTCCATCAAATGATCGTCAAATTCAGCAACAGCCTCCACTAAGTTTGCACGCCAGTGATTCACCTCGGCTATCATATCCATCGGAATAGGAACTTCATCGAAGGTCGCACCTTTGGTTTCATCATGCCAGATGATCGCCTTATTCATAATTAAATCTACAACTCCCGTAAAAATATCTTCAGCACCAATTGGTAATTGAAGCGGAACAGGATTTCCATGAAGACGTTCTTTAACTTGAGCAACAACATTCAAAAAATTTGCTCCTGCACGATCCATCTTATTGACAAAACCGATACGAGGTACGTGATATTTATTCATTTGTCGCCAAACTGTTTCAGACTGAGGTTCAACTCCACCTACAGCACAGAAAAGTGCAACAGCTCCATCAAGTACACGTAAAGATCGCTCTACCTCAACGGTAAAGTCAACGTGACCGGGAGTGTCAATAATGTTTACTTTATATTGTTCGTTTAAGTAATTCCAGTAAGTGGTAGTGGCAGCAGATGTAATTGTGATACCACGCTCTTGCTCCTGAACCATCCAGTCCATAGTAGCAGCACCTTCGTGCACTTCACCAATCTTATGAACTTTTCCTGTATAATATAGGACACGTTCAGTAGTAGTAGTCTTACCTGCATCAATGTGTGCAGAGATTCCTATGTTGCGCGTATGTAATAATTCTTTGCTCATTTGATTAGTTTTCCGTTAATCATAACGATAGTTTTCTTTCGGCGATAACAAGACACTTTGAATGATGTACTATTTTCAGGTTCCCCTATATCATTCAGTTATCTAGTCTATTTCCTTGCTCGGTAACTGCGGCAAGTCAGTGGTTATCTGTAAAAGAAAGAACTATTAGTTATTTTATTTTCTGCTTCTTTAATACCAGTTGCAGCATTCCTTTTGTCTTACGACGTATTGTTATTTTTTAAGCTCTGAAGTGAGAGAATGCTTTGTTCGCTTCAGCCATTCTGTGTGTATCTTCTTTTTTCTTAACAGCAGCACCCTCACCTTTTGAAGCTGCAATGATTTCAGAAGCTAATTTTTCAGCCATTGATTTTTCATTGCGATTACGTGAGTAACTAATAAGCCATTTGATAGTCAATGCAACTCGACGATCAGGGCGAATTTCACTTGGAATCTGAAATGTCGCACCACCTACACGACGGCTCTTCACCTCCACTGTTGGCATTACGTTTGTCATGGCTTTCTTCCAAATATCAAGTCCGCTTTCCTTTGTTTTCTCTTCAACTCTTGTAAGAGCGTCATAAAAAATTCCATAGGCTGTACTCTTATTGCCGCCATACATCAAGTTGTTAACAAAACGAGTTACCAACGTATCATGGAATTTAGGATCCGGTAATAATATTCTCTTCTTTGGTTTCGACTTACGCATTTACTTTTATCTTGAACTATACTGTTATGACTAATTGATTATTTCTTTTTTGCTGGAGCGGCTGCTGCACCTGCTTTAGGTCGCTTTGTCCCGTATTTTGAACGTTGTTGACGTCGTCCTTCAACACCTGCAGTATCTAATGTTCCACGGATGATGTGGTAACGAACTCCTGGTAAATCCTTCACACGACCACCACGAATCATTACAATCGAGTGCTCTTGTAAATTATGTCCTTCTCCAGGAATATATGCAGTAACCTCAAATTTATTCGTCAAACGAATACGTGCCACTTTACGCATTGCCGAATTTGGCTTCTTTGGAGTTGTTGTATAAACACGTGTACAAACACCACGACGCTGAGGACATGATGCAAGTGCTGGAGACTTACTTTTATCGATCAGTTTTGAGCGTCCTTTTCGTACTAGCTGCTGTATCGTAGGCATTATTCGGGTTTCTTACTGTTTAAAACTGTGTTAATTTATTAACGATTCCCCCTTTTTTTAGGGAACGCAAAGGTATAAGATTGTTCTTATTTACCAAATAGTGTTGATAAAATATTTCGAACAATCATCCAAAAAATATCAAGTTAGTACGAAAGTGTTGAAATTGTCCTAAAAACGACAAAAATAAATTAGAAAAAATTATTCTTTTTCGCTGAAGAATTAAAAATTTAACCCATTCCATTAAAACTTCCTCTTATTCCTATTATTAAAAAAAAAACCGGCCAACTTACAGTGAAGTTGGCCGACTAGTAATATTTTCAATAAAATTCATTGAGAGACTCCCACTATTCAGAGTCCAACATCTTTTTTTAAGCTACTTTCAACTTGTTAATGTTCGTCTTTGAGAATTTTTCTTTTGCATAATCCAGAGAAATAACAAAATCCTTTGTCCCTGGTTTATTCGTTGGAATTTCAAACATTGCATCAAGCAAAATTGCTTCACAAATGGAACGTAATCCTCTGGCGCCCAATTTAAATTCAAAGGCTTTATCTACAATAAAATCTAGAACGTTCTTCTCAAACACTAAATTGATGGACTCCAATTCAAATAATTTCTCATATTGTTTTAATAAAGCATTTTTGGGCTCTGTTAAAATAGATCTTAAGGTTGGTTTGTCTAAAGGATCGAGATGAGTTAAGATCGGTAGCCTTCCAATTAACTCAGGAATAATTCCAAAAGCCTTTAAATCGACCGGACTTAGATATTGCAAAAAGTTCATTTTATCGATTACTTCAACTTCTCTTCCTGACTTATAACCGATAGCATTGCTTTGAAGTCTTTTTGCTATTTTCTTTTCTATTCCATCAAAAGCCCCACCACATATAAATAGAATATTATGTGTGTCAATAGCTATCATTTTTTGTTCAGGATGTTTTCGGCCCCCTTGAGGCGGAACATTCACGATCGAACCTTCTAAAAGTTTTAAAAGAGCTTGTTGAACTCCTTCTCCACTCACATCACGAGTTATAGATGGATTGTCACTCTTCCTGGCAATTTTATCTATTTCGTCAATATAGACGATACCTCTTTCCGCTGAGGCAACATCATAATCGGCAGACTGGAGTAGCCTTGTCAAAATACTTTCAACATCTTCACCAACATAACCAGCTTCAGTCAAAACAGTAGCATCAGCAATACAAAAAGGAACATTCAACATCTTGGCTATAGATCGCGCTAACAATGTTTTTCCAGTTCCTGTCTCTCCAACCAAAATGATATTTGATTTTTCAATCTCAACTTCATCTTGTTTTTTGATCTTGCTACCTATCCTTTTATAATGATTATACACTGCGACAGCCAAAACTTTTTTAGCATCATCTTGACCTATTACATATTGGTCTAAAAATTTCTTAATTTCAGTTGGTTTTAAAAGTGTTAAATGC
>JANLRG010000053.1:0-1002 GCA_031361545.1 Bacteroidota bacterium | reverse complement strand
AGCCAAATACCGCTCATACAATTTCCCATAAATCACTGCCTTCCCTTCATTCGGCATATATTCCGAATCAAAACCTGATGACATCGCTGCTTGTGCCGCTTCCATCGTCGGATAAACACCTGCGGCAGTAGCTGCACACATCGCTGCACCCAAAGCGCAAGCCTGTTCAGATGTAACAATTTTAATAGGCATATTTAATACATCTGCAAGGGTTTGCATGACATAAGGTGATTTTTTGGAGACGCCACCAATGCCAATTAATTGCTTAATCGGCACCCCCTCAGTATTAAAACGGTTAACGATGGCTTTTGCACCAAACGCCGTTGCCTCGACGAGGGCTTTAAAGATTTTAGGCGCGTCGCTGCTTAAATCAAGTCCGATGATGCCACCTTTTAATGTATGATTCGCATCGGGTGTCCGTCTGCCATTGAACCAATCTAAGGCAATTGGGTCATTTTCAGTAACCTTTAATTTACTGGCTTTTTCTGACAAAGATGGGATGATTTGAGCCGTGTATTTAGCCGCTTGTTTTTCAGTTAAAAATTCCTTCAAAGGATAGGCTAATACCTTTTGAAACCAAGCATAAACATCGCCAAAAGCAGATTGCCCCGCTTCCATGCCTAACATATTGGGCATAATTGAGCCATCTACTTGTCCACAAATGCCTTTAATCAATAAATGCCCAACTTCTTCATTCGGTGCAATCAACATATCACACGTTGAAGTACCCATAACGCGAACCAATGAATAAGGCTCAATGGATGCCCCAACGCCGCCCGTATGTGCGTCAAAAGCCCCAACGCCTATGACCGTCGTTTCTGGAATACCCAATTTTTTAGCCCATTCTTTAGAAATCGTGCCCATTGCTTCGTCCGAAGTATAAGTATGTCTAAAAAGCCTATCGCGCAATCCATTTAAAAGCGGGTCAAGTGTTGTTAAAAAATCATTGCTTGGCAAGCCTTCAAACGCTTCATGCCACATCGCTTTATGCCCTGCGGCACA
>JANLRG010000051.1:0-9876 GCA_031361545.1 Bacteroidota bacterium | reverse complement strand
ACTTCACCTCAAGCGTCATTTCGACGATAATTAGAGAAACGGAATTTTTAAGCAACACTCACGGCGAAATGACGCTTGGTGTGATAGAACATTTATACCATGTCTTTATTTTCGCATAGAAATCGCCGAGCAAATAGCAGAGGAAGTAAAAAGTAATAAGGTCAGATGTCAAAGGTCAAAAGATTAAATTGAAGATTGAGAATTGTGGATTGCGAATTTAGAAGTTGAAGTTTAAGAATTGAGAATTGAAGAGTGAAAACTATTCTACAAAAAAAATGTTAAAGCATAAATGCTAACTAAAATAAAATACTTTTCTTCCTCCTTTATGAAATACTTCCTTGTAGCACTTTTTTTATTTTCCTGTTCATCGCCGCAATCGACCAAACCGGTTATTGGTTTTATGGATGAACTGCAGGATGAAACATTGGGAAAAGCGAAGTCAGGTTTTTTTGATGCTTTGAAAAAAGAAGGATTCGATAATAACAATCTTGAAATAATCTATCGCAATGCTCAAAACGATCAACCAACTTTGATTCAATCGCTTGATTATATTATTTCCAAGAATCCGCTCTTCATTGCAACAAACCCAACATTACCAACGATTGCGGCAACTCAAAAAACAAAAACGATTCCCATCTTCATGATGGTTTCTCCTCGACCCGATCTTGCAAAACTTACCGATGCTTCTGGAAATGCTCCGGCAAATTTATTCGGTGTTTACGAAACTCTCGATTACCTCGACACTTCTATAATAATTATTCAATCTGTTATTCCAACATTAAAAAGAATCGGAACTATTTACAATCAATCAGAACCACAATCGGTTGATGCTTTGAATAAAATTGAAGCTCGTTGTAAACTTCTTGGTCTCGAACTTATAAAACTTCCTGTCAACAATTCCAACGAAACACAGCTTGTTGTTCAGTCATTACTCTCAAAAAAAATTGATGCTTTTTTTGCTCTTCCTGACAATACCGTTTTCTCATCGATGGAAGTAATCGTTAAAAGTTGCGACGATGCAAAAGTTCCAGTCTTTACCAGTGAAGAAGGACTTGTTTTACGCGGAGCCGTCGCTGCCTTTGGCGCCGATATGTATCAATGGGGATTTCAATCTGGTGAACAAGCTGCTATTCTTCTAAAGACAGGTTCTACCAAGGGAATACAGCCAGAGCCAGTCAAAATTAGAAGAAGAGTTTTCAATAGTCAAAAAGCAAATCAGTTTGGATTACACTTTTCTTCTGATTTTGTTTCAGTGAAAAATTAATAACCTTTCGACACAAGTTAAAATAAATTTAAAAATCACGCCATAAATTTATTCTTTCAACTCTGAGTTTCTCAAAAATAGTATATTTGATGAATGAGTTTTTATCTGACAGCAATTTTACTTGGACTAGGTTTTTCTGCACTAGCAATTGGTATATTTATTTCTTTAAAAATATTTAATATACCTGACATTACAACAGATGGAAGTTTTACATTGGGTGGTGTCGTGACTGCCGTTAGTCTTTCATCTGGAATATCTCCTCTACTCACCCTTCCACTTGCATTTGTTGCAGGTTTTATAGCTGGAATTTTCACCGGCATTATTCACACAGTATTAAAAGTAAATGCACTGTTGAGCGGCATACTTGTTATGACAGCATTATTCTCAATTAACTTAGCGGTTCTTGGAAGATCGAATTTGCCTCTTATCAACCTTCCAACCATTTATTCTGCTTTTCCTTTTTCAAATAACTTAACCATCACTCAGTTTTATTTAACGCTCTTTTTCATAGCATTGATTTTATTTTTCATCTATCGACTAATGAAAACAGATTTCGGATTAGCAATGAGAGCCACAGGAAATAACGAACAAATGGTGAGAGCATGTGGTGTGAATTCTGATCGAATGAAAATATTTGGCTTAGGTCTGGCAAATGGACTGACTGCACTCAGTGGTTATTTCATCACTCAAATACAAGGTTTCGCTGACATCAATATGGGAATTGGAATAGTTATTCTTGGACTTGGCTCTGTAATGATTGGGAATATTTTAGCCACGGCAATCAATAAAAAATCAATTTTATTTCAACTGATTGGAGTTGTCATTGGAAGCATTATTTTTAGAATCATTCTTGCTTTTGCTTTAACAATAGGAATTGACGCCATCTATTTAAAATTAATTGTCGCTATTTTTGTATTAGTCATAGTAAGTATTCCTAATTTCAAAAAAGCATGATTGAACTAAAAAGCATTTCAAAAACATTTAACAAAAACACTGTGAATGAAAATCAATTGTTCAATAATTTTCACCTTACTCTTACTCCGGGTGAATTTACATTGATGATTGGTAGCAATGGAAGTGGAAAGACAACGGTTTTGAATTTGCTAGCGGGAACAATCTTTCCTGATGATGGAGAAATTACTGTTGGCAATACAAATGTTACTCAGTTGAAAGATCATCAAAGAAGCAAATGGATTGCGAGAATTTTCCAAGATCCATTGGCAGGTACTTCATCTGAGTTAACCATTCTTGAAAACTTTCGATTGGCTGCTATTCGCACTCAATCGAAAAAAATATCAATTGGAACAACCAATCAATTTAGAGAAATTGTAAAAGAACAAATAAATTTTTTAGGATTAGGACTGGAAAACAAAACTGATCAGTTGATGGGAACTTTGTCTGGCGGACAACGACAAGCACTTACCTTATTAATGGCGACCATGGATGAAATGCAATTGTTGATTCTTGACGAGCCTGTAGCAGCATTAGATCCAAAAACTTCAGATGTAATAATGAAACTGGCAGACGACATTATCAGAAGAAAAAAACTTACTGCAATTATGGTGACTCATTCCATGAAGAATGTGAAAGATTACGGTGATCGACTATTGATGCTAAAATCGGGCAAAATAGACCGAGATTTGTCAGGTCAGGCTAAAAATAACGTCTCATTAAATGAATTATATGATTGGTTCGGCAACTGATTTTTTTTAATTTCGTGAGCTCTGCAATCAAACATATTTCAAGGCGTTCTAAGCCTCACTACTTCTTATGAAAAAAGCCCTTCTTTTTTTACTACTCATCTTTACTATTCAAACATCTTTTGCGCAGCTAATCTTTCCTGCGAAATGGACTTTTACAAAAGAAGACAATAAGAAAGGGGAATACACTTTACATTTTAATGTGAAGCTAGATCAAGATTGGCATCTCTATTCCCAATTTACAGAAGATGGCGGCCCGCTTCCAATGGTTTTTAAGTTTGATAAATCTTCTTGCGTCCAATTAATCGGAAAAGTTACTGAACCAAAACCAGAAGTAGAATTTGACTCACTCTTTGGAGTGACAGTAAAATTATTCAGCAAACAAGCAGAGCTAAAACAGAAAATAAAAATTACAGGAACCCCTTGTCAACTCAAAGGGACAATAGAATATCAAGTTTGTAAAGAGAGTTGTATTTTCAAGGACACCACATTTACTTTCACATTTGATGCCGATAAGAGTGAAGTAATTCCTGCTGTCCTTGATACTTCTTCATTGCAACCTGCCGATTCAGATAAAGCAGATGTTCAGCCAAAAAAAACTGAAATCGCTTCAGGAACATTAGAAGATGGATGTGGTACTGGAGCCCAATCGGCAAGTGATAGTGATCGTACTCTCTTTGCAATTTTTCTTGCCGGTTTCATTGGTGGTTTCGTAGCTCTATTAACGCCATGCGTTTTTCCAATGATTCCTATGACCGTAAGTTTTTTTACGAAGAGAAGCGGCGGAAGAAAAAAAGGAATTGTCAATGCATTGATCTATGCAATTTCAATCATTTTAATTTATGTCTCGCTCGGACTATTAGTCACTATCACATTTGGATCAGACGCACTCAATGATTTATCTAGCAACGCATTTTTTAATTTATCCTTCTTTGTCATCTTCGTAATATTTGCAATCTCATTCTTTGGGGCATTTGAAATTACACTTCCAAGTTGGTTAATTAACAAAGCAGATTCTGCAAGTGATAAAGGTGGACTGTCAGGTATTTTTTTCATGGCCTTTACCCTCTCGCTCGTTTCTTTCTCTTGCACCGGTCCCATCATCGGGACTCTTCTTGTAGAAGCTGCTCGAGGCCAAAGTTATTTAGGTCCACTAGTAGGAATGTTTGGATTCTCATTTGCCTTAGCAATTCCTTTTGCACTCTTCGCCCTCTTCCCATCTTGGCTCAGTTCACTTCCTCGTTCTGGCGGATGGTTGAATACAGTAAAAGTTTCTCTCGGTTTTATTGAACTTGCTTTGGCAATGAAATTTTTATCGAACGTCGATCTCGCTTACCACTGGGGATTTTTAAAAAGAGAATTGTTTATTAGTATCTGGATTGTCATCGCGTTAATGTTAGGTTTATATCTTATTGGACGACTAAAACTTTCTCATGATGGTGAAACGCCCTATATTTCAGTTGGAAGATTACTCACAGCAATTATTGTTTTTACTTTTTCCGTTTATCTTGTTCCTGGTCTATGGGGAGCGCCACTTCGATTGATCAGCGGTTTTCCACCACCAGAATTTTATAAGGAATGGCAGACAGGAAAAGAAAGTGAATGTCCGCACGACTTAAGTTGCTTTCATGATTATAACGAAGGGATGGCTTATGCGAAGTCACACAACAAACCGGCGATGATTGACTTCACAGGATGGGCTTGTGTGAATTGTAGAAAGATGGAAGATAATGTATGGAGCGATCCAAAGGTGTTAAAGAAATTAAGGGAGGATTATGTTTTAATTTCTTTATATGTCGATGACAAAACAGAACTTCCGATTTCGGAACAGTTTACTTCATCAGTGACAGGAAAATTAATTCGTACTACTGGAAATAAATGGAGTGAAATGCAGGCTAATAATTATCAGACCAACTCACAACCGTTTTATGTTTTGTTAGATGACAAAGGAAAGATTCTTGCGCATCCAAGAGGCTATACACCGAACATCCAAACGTATTCTGATTTTTTAGCTGAAGGATTATGTCGATTTTCAAAGAGACAATAACAGAAGCAAAACGTCTGGATTAGGGTTCGTAGAATCTAAAGATGAAAAAATAAGAAATGATTAAAATGAAACATTACGAATTAACAAATAAAGTAATTGGTTGTGCAATGAAAGTTCATTCTATTCTTGGAAACGGATTTCAGGAGGTAAAAGAATATTCTAAATACTTATAAAGAAAATTATTTGACCCGGATAGCTAAAAAGTTCATAATAAAAAATAAGAATTCTCATTGCTAAAAGATGTTTTAGAAATGAATTTAAAAGTAGTTTTTTGTGGTACTGCAAAAGGGAAAGCCTCTGCAACAAAAGGTTTTTATTATGCTGGACCTGGCAATAAATTTTATGCTATTCTTCATCAAGCAAAATTTACGCCTACAAGGCTTTTACCGGCCGACTGCTATTCTATCAATAAATTTGGAATAGGACTAACTGATTTGGTCCATACAGAAAGTGGTAATGACAATCAAATTAGCAAGGAGAGTTATGAAGTTGATTTGTTTATTAAGAAAATGAAAAACTATAAACCTAATTATATTGCATTTACAAGCAAAGCTGCCGCTTCTTATGCCTTAGGTTTTAAAGGTATTACCAATTTAATTGATTATGGTTTGCAAAGTCAAATAATTGGAGAATCTAACGTCTTTGTACTACCATCTACTTCGGGAAGTGCCCGGGCTTATTGGGATGAGAAATTTTGGTTTGAATTGAGAAAATTAATATCATACTCAAAATGATGTATAAACATTGAAGGAGAAAAGTGAATCAATTAAAATGACCGTATGTTTTTTGCCAATTCAAAAAATAAATAAAACGTTTTAATAATTCTAAAATCGTTTCTAATTTCTTGTACTTCTAAGATTTATTTTTAGCAGCAGAACAAATAACTATACTAATTATTACTGGATGGTTGAATGCACATCAAATAAAATCAAAAGACATCATTTTAGCCACCAGCTGAGTCTTTTAATAGCTGATGGAGTTTGCTTAAATGAATTTCTTTAAACTAAACCATCGATTCCAGAACATTCTGAGCCACCGTTTTCCCAATCGACCGCTTTTGCTTGTTTGCTTTTTTAATGACTTTTATAATCCTTTTTTAATGCTCAATTGAAAAAAATTTAGTCAATATTCACCAATATTTCCGAGAAGCAAACTTCATTCTTAAGCCAATTTAAATGATTGAAGTTTCGTATCCATATTCTTTTTATGTCCCAAAATAAACCATCAACAACCGTTATTTTCAATCTAAAATCCAGCAAAGATTAAGTTTTAGTTTAAAATCTTCCATTTTTGATGTCCCAAATAAGAGCATTTCTTCCAACAAAAGATTGCAAATTTAATGTCCCAAAACTGCACAAATCTTCCAGAGAAACCCTCTTGATTTTAATGTCCCAAAAGAAGTCGATTCTTCCACTGAACTTTAGACAATGAAGATTAAATTATCGGCCTTCATATTCGCCCAAATCTATTTTCATCACTCTGTTTATTAAATTACATTTGCGCACGATTTTAAACTGAATGCAGAAAAAATTTGTCACCAACCTTGCTCTTGTCCTTGTACTGAATTTACTGATCAAACCATTTTGGATTCTTGGAATTGATTTAGCGGTTCAGAATGCAGTCGGAACCGAGCAGTTTGGTTTTTATTATGCCATATTTAATTTTTCATTTTTATTAAACATCCTTCTTGATCTTGGAATTACCAATTTCAACAATAAAAATATAAGCCAAAATAATCATCTCTTAAGTAAACATTTGTCGAGTATTATAGTACTTCGAATGTTGCTCACGGGCATCTTCGTGATCTTGACTTTAGTTGGAGGTTGGATAATTGGCTATACACCCGACATGATGAAAATGTTGGCAGCTGTAATTTTCAATCAAGTCTTAAATAGTTTTATACTTTATTTACGCTCAAACCTTGCCGGTTTACATCTCTTTAAAACAGACAGTATTATTTCTGTGTTAGATCGATTGATCATGATAATCATTTGTGGAATTTTATTAATCAAGCATAAAACACATGGCACTTTTGATATTCGATGGTTTATTTACACACAAACGTTCGCTTATGCCTTAACAGCTCTCATTACTTTAATTGTGGTGATGAAGAAAGCAAAAATACGGCGACTGCAATGGCGATGGCCTTTCTTCTTGATGATTTTAAAAAAGTCTTATCCGTATGCTGTTTTAGTTTTACTGATGACTTTCTATAATCGAATTGATGGTGTCATGTTAGAAAGAATTCTTCCATTTCGTGAAGGCGCTAATCAAGCTGGAATTTACGCTTCCGCCTATAGACTTTTGGATGCATCAAATATGATTGCATTTCTTTTTGCCGGTCTTCTTCTACCCATTTTTGCTCGCATGATTAAACTCAAACAAAATGTTGAAGAAATGGTTCGCCTTGCATTTTCTCTTTTGGTGGTTCCTGCATTTGTTGTTGCCATCACGTGCTTTTTCTTCAGTAAGGATATCATGGGACTGCTGTATAATGGGAATCACGTAAAAGAATCGTCGGATGTTTTTAAAATTTTGATATGTTGTTTCGTTCCTATTTCAACAACTTATATTTTCGGAACGTTGTTAACCGCTAATGGAAACTTGAAACAGTTGAACATTATGGCAAGTTTAGGAATGACGTTGAACATCATTCTAAATATTATTTTGATACCGAGATATGAAGCAGTCGGATCTGCAATCTCATCTATCACAACACAACTTTTTACTGCATTCGCTCAAGTAATGATGACTAGAAAAACTTTCGAGTTCAGATATAATTTCAAACTCATTGGAACGATTATCATGTTTATTGCGACATGCATCTTGCTAAATTATTATGTGTATTACTTGCCTATTAATTGGATTGCCCGTCTATTAATAGCAGCCGGAAGTTGTTTTGTTGTAGCTATTGCCACCAAACTTATTGCAATTCGTAATATCTATCATATTTTTAAATATGGTGAAGAGTAAAAATCGATGGAATAATTGGTGGTGATTTCTTTCTCACAAATTGAGGAAGCAATCAAAACAGAATCTATTATTTTTTTCGCCGCTTAAAACCTTTAAAGCCATTGATCTCAGAGCAGTTTAGCCCTACATAACTTCCTTCTCCCTAAAGAAGCATTAAAAATTATCCTAACTACCTGTCTTTCATAGCCCTAAACCCTAGAAAAAGGTTTTATCTTTTGAATTCCTTTTCTACCTTTGACGCCCTCATCAATTTCCATATAAAACATGTTTCAAAAATCCCGGGATACAGCCTATCTGGAAACGACTAGTTTACTGATCCTGATCGTAAAGTGGCGAAAGCCATTAGCGATTGCATTAATTCTTGCAGGAGTTGCTTCAACTTTTTTTTCTGGTCCCGTATTCATCACCCCAAAATTTAAATCTTCGGTTATATTTTTTCCTTCGGCTACCAATTCACTTAGTAAAGCTATTTTAGAACAAACGAATTCCGATAAACAAGATATTCTTGCTTTTGGCGAAGAAGAGCAAGCCGAACAAATGTTGCAAATTTTGAATTCAGATGAAATCAGAGAAATTATTATTTCAAAATATGATTTAGTTAACCATTATCATATTAATTCCTCGAGCGAATTTCCATTAACGGAATTGTATGAAGTCTTTAAAGACAACATTAGTTTTTCGCGTACAGAATTTATGTCTGTTCGAATTGATGTACTCGATGAAAATCCACAAATAGCTGCTAATATTGCCAATGATATTTCATCTCTGTTAGATTCAATGAAAACTAAAATTCAACATCAGAGAGCTTCTGAAGCGCTGGCAATCGTTGAAAAAACCTATCAAGAAAAACAAGCAGAATTAAAATCCAAAGAAGATTCTCTACAGAAACTTAGAATTCTTGGTGTGATCGATTATCCTTCTCAAGCAGAAATTTTATCTTCTGCCTTTACCAATGCTACTGGAGTTTTCGTAAATGAAACTGCTGCTCTCACTGTTTTAGAAAAGTATCACGATGAAAATGACACCTCTGTTATCAATACCAAAGCAAGAATTAAAGGAGCTGAAGCAAAAATAAAAAATCTGCAAAATGGCCTTGACAAACTTACGCTGTATGGTGGTGCGAGTGTAGGCTTAAATTCAGAAGTTGGATATGACAGAGAAGAACTCTCCAAGTTAAAACAACAATATGAAAAAGTAAAGCTTGACGCTAATGAATCGTTATCGCATAAATTTGTAGTCAACAAAGCTGTGAAAGCTGAAAAAAAAACTTACCCTGTTCGCTGGCTAATCGTTGCATTGTCTGTTATCGGAACATTTATTGTTTCAATATTACTGATCATGGGTTTTCAACGCATCAAAGAACTTAACTCTTAATCAAAAGCATATCTTATAAAAATGAATAATTCATTCTTCAATTCAGTAGAGTTAATCAGTTTGATCGGCAAGTGGAAAAAACAATTTATTATTATCGGAATTGCAAGCTTTGTTCTTTCAATTGTTTTTTCATCGCCCTTTTTCATTAAACCGAAATTCAAATCGACGGCTGTTGTTTACCCTTCAAATCTTAGCGCGTATTCAACTGAAAGTGCCACTGAGCAAATGTTACAGGTTACACAATCATCAGACATACGCGACCGTTTAATAAATGTTTTTCATTTGATCGATCATTATGAAATTGATAGCGTAAATGATAAATCATATCGGACGAATGTGATTAAAGCGTATGAAGAAAATGTCATAATCAAAAAAACTGAATATGAATCAATGGAAATAACTGTATTTGATACCGACCCAAAAAGAGCTGCTTCAATGGTTGATTCAATTATACATTATTTCAATGTAAAAGCTCGCGAACTTCAAGCAGACAAATCGAAGGAGGTGATGATCATTTC
>JANLRG010000045.1:0-1833 GCA_031361545.1 Bacteroidota bacterium | reverse complement strand
GGAATGACTATTAGAGGTTTAAATACCTATGTCAATAATGGATTTTTAGTCATGATTGATGGTTTTGAAAACTTTTTGGAACAATTAGTACCAGACGAAATTGAAACCATTTCGGTACTCAAAGATGCGGCAGCAACCGCTATTTATGGCAGCCGTGGCGCAAACGGTGTTTTGCTTGTGACGACTAAAAGAGGTAAAAATGGGCCTTTATCCATTAATTTTAGTACACAACAAGGCTTTCAGTCTTTCTCTCGTTTGCCACAATTTTTAGGGTCTTACGATTATGCGAGACTCTACAACGAAGGTTTGAAAAACGACGGAAAACCATCTTTATATGGTGATGGCGATTTAGAAGCCTATCAATCGGGCAACGACCCTTTTTATCATCCCAATGTCAATTGGTATGATGAAGTATTGAAAAAAAATGCGGCTATTTCGAACTACAACTTAAATTTTAGAGGGGGCAACAGTAGTGTCCGTTATTTCGCTCTTTTGAACTACGTCAACAGCAATGGTTTATTGATAAATGCAGGAGATAGAAATATTGAAAGTGCCAATTCTAAATACGGTCGCTTCAATTTTAGGTCAAATGTGGACATTGACGTAACCGAAAGGCTCTCTGCGTCGCTCACTTTGGGCGGTACTGTTGAGGACAAAGCAAATCCTGCGGGATTGACAACAGGTACGTTGTTCAGTTCATTGGCGACGATTGCGCCCAATGCTTTTCCAGTACGCAACCCCGATGGCAGTTATGGTGGCAATGCGGCTTTTTCAAATCCATTGGGCAACCTTTTGGAAACAGGGTCTTATAGGTCAAATGGTCGGACGCTGCAATCTACTTTGAAATTGACAAATCAATTGGACTTCATTACTCCAGGTTTGAGCGTTTCTGCAGCCGTTTCTTTTAATAACTTTTTTAGAAGTTACTCCACGAAATCAAAGCAATATGAGCGTTTTTCAATTGCAAAAGGCGTAGGTGATTCGGTCAAATACACCCGTTTTGGTCAAAAAACGTCTCTTGCAGGTAATGAAGACAACTCTGACCAATGGCGGAATTTCGTTGTCCAAGGCTATTTGAATTATGACAGAACATTTGGTAAAAACACTGTTTCTGCCTTGATGATGTACAATTTTGACAGTTATACTGCTGTTGATAATACCACAACATCTATTAACGCCCTCCCTTTCAAGCATTTGGGTCTTGGCGGACGTTTCACGTATGCCAACAACAATAAATACATCGCCGAATTTTCATTCGGTTATATGGGTTCTGAAAACTTCGCTGCTGATAAGCGTTTTGGCTTTTTCCCAGCCGCTTCTTTGGGTTGGATTGTGTCAAACGAAGGCTTTTTGAAGGACAACACCTTAGTAAGCTATCTGAAACTGAGGGGGTCGTATGGTTTAGTCGGTAATGACCAAATTGGTGGAACACGCTTTGCTTTTGACCAACGCTATCCCTATACCGCTTCTTATTATTTGGGTTCGACCAATACACAAGTATTTGGTTTGGCAGAAGGGGCTGCTGCAAACCCCAATGTGACTTGGGAAAAAGACAAAAAATTCAATGTTGGTCTTGAATTGACATTATTGAAGCAATTAGACATCAGTTTAGATGTTTTTAACCACGACAGATACGATATTTTGGCTAAACCCAACAGCACTGTTCCGCAGTATGTCGGCGCCACTTTGCCCGACCTCAATCAAGGAAAAGTGAACAATAAAGGTTTTGAAGCGGCTATTCGCTACAACAGCAAAGGGGGTTCTGCCCTTCAATATTTCGTAGAGGCGGGTGCTTGGTATGCCAAAAACAAAATAGTTTTCAGCTCTGAATCC
>JANLRG010000022.1:0-1277 GCA_031361545.1 Bacteroidota bacterium | reverse complement strand
TTCTGTAATTGAAAGAAATCCAAACGTCATGCTTGGCAAACCTATTATCAAAGGAACACGCATCACAGTTGAATTGATTATGCGGAAATTAGCTGATGGGTTTACGATTGCTGATATTTTGGAAATGTATCCGCATTTGACAATCGAGCAAGTTCGTGCTGCTTTTGCGTATGCTGCGGATAAAATCGCTGATGAAATCACCTTTGAAGTAGCTGCATAATGATTATTGCCGATGAAAACCTACATCAACTTTTTGTCAACGATTTATTGGCTGATGGCTTTGAAGTCCATTCTGTCCGAGAAATTCAAGTAGGTATGGATGACCGTGACATTGCACAATGGGTCTTAACTAAAAATGCTCTCCTAATAACCGAAGATAAAGATTTTGGGGAACTCATATTTGCCCATAATATTCAACGAATCACTATTGTTTTTCTCCGCTACAAAAAAGAAGAATTGACAACTATTCGGCAGACCTTGCGCCATGTCATAACCGAATATTATCCCAAACATGACAATTTTTTCATTACAGTTACTGGTAAAAAAGTACGTGTAACGGCTTTATGACCTTGCCGTAAATACTTTTCTAATTTATAATTTCGTTTTTTATGCCAATCAGATATATTCCCTTCGAACCCCAAGTCCTACAAGGGCAAGCCCTTTTAGATAATTTTACCCGCACTCGCCGCATCTTGCGCTATCGGGATAATGACAGCGTGTTTCGTACTTTTGATAGAGGGATGCCTTTGTACGAAACCTCTTTAGTAGAGAAAATAGGGGGAAAGACGCCCGATGGGATAAATGAGGGGGGTAAAAACCTCGTGCTGCGTGGCGAGTGCCTAAGTGCTTGTGCCTACCTCAAAGACAAAGGCATCAAGATTGACCTCGTCTATATCGACCCGCCTTTCGCTTCAGGAGCAGATTATGCTAAAAAGATTTATCTGCGCCGAAATCCTATCGTTGCCGAAGCCCTCAGCCAAGTTCCCCCTTCGGGGGCGGAGGGGGCTACACTTGATGATGAAGGACTACGGGCTTTTGAAGAAAAAATGTATGGCGATATTTGGAACAAAGAGCAATACCTCAATTGGATGTATGAAAACCTCATAGCCATTAAGTCCGTAATGTCTGATAATGCTTCGATTTATGTGCATTTGGATTATCACATTGGGCATTATGTCAAAATTCTTTTAGATGAAATTTTTGGGGAAGATAATTTTCAAAATGAAATAGTTTGGAGAAGGTCTGATGCACATAATGATAAGTCTTTAAAATATTTT
>JANLRG010000001.1:0-1030 GCA_031361545.1 Bacteroidota bacterium | reverse complement strand
GGCTTAACCATTTCCATTTTGGCTTTATCAGCCGTTTTTGCCGTTTCAACTTTGGTTTTTTCAACGGGTTTAGCCGGTTGATTTTGAGCAGTAGAGATGGCAGCGGTGAAGGCAATAAACATCAGAGTTATTAGAATATTTTTCATTGGGTAAAAATTTTATGATTAAAAAAAAGTTAGAAATTAATTTACAATACTATACAAATTTACTTAAAATTAAGCATCGCTGGTATTTTTTTTCTATTATTACAGGCAGATTTATTGAAATTTATAACCCCAATATGCGTTTTACTGAGGGGGTGCATTGTGCTGCATTTTTAAACGTTATCAACGAATTAATATGAAAAAACAATTACTCATAATTTCAATCTTCTACATCTCACAATCCAATGCCCAAATTATCAACATTGATAAAGTGGATACAAGTGAATATACTCATAAAACCGTCGTGGCGGGTAATATTTCACTCGGACTTGAAGGCGATAAGCAGCAGCAATTGCTTTTAGATGCCACCAATACGGCTGATATGCAATGGCAGCATTTTAAAGAGTTGTTTATCTTATCAGGTAGCTATCGATTCACGTATAATGGTCCTCAAGACATACTAAATGCGGGATATGTACATTTGAGATGGCGACATGCCTATAAAAATACACTCCATCCTGAGGTGTATACTCAATATCAATGGGATAATAAACGTGGTATTCTCTATCGTTTTGTGTCAGGAGCTAATCTGAGGTATAATTATTGGCACCAAAAAATGTGGGAAATCAGTATTGCTACAGGCTTGATGTATGAAGAAGAAAGGTGGAGTTTTGCAGGCGTTGATACCTTGAATATTCCACCTGATGCAGCCAATATCCAAAGCAATCATCTCAAATCAAGTAATTATTTTCGTTGGGAAGGTAAAACGAGTGAGAAAAGCACTGTTTCGCTAGTCGTTTTTTATCAAGCACCATTTTCTGATTTTTTTCATGCCTACCGTATTGCATCAAATATCCGATTTGCAGTAGATGTTTCCAAGCATTTTG
>JANLRG010000916.1:0-1951 GCA_031361545.1 Bacteroidota bacterium | reverse complement strand
GATAGTAAAGCGTTTTTGGTAAGCAGCCATAATGAGAAACGGGTCATCGAGATTGCTAATCAAAAACAAGGGGTCTTTGTACTTTTTAGCATCATGCCAGTATAAACCAGTATAAAAATGCCACATCTTTGAAGCGATTTTTAGAAAAATCAAGTCCTTCGATGAAAGTAAAGGTATCTCCTTGTGCGAGATGTATTTGTTTGGGTTGAAAAATATCTTCATTTTCGTACAGTAAACTATCGCAAGCCGTTCTAAAAACGTAATCCCAATTCAATTTTTGACGACACAGATTCTGTAAATCCACGCTATCAAATTCACCATCACCAAGCAAAGTTATCCGTGTATTTTTAGCAGTATCAAGAGATAACTGAGCAAAAATTTGATTATAAATCTCAGCCGCCTGTTCGATAACAGCTAAGTGCATATGGCTATCAAAATGACCTTTTTTACCTTTTTTGACCACCCAACAAATAGGAATAGCTCGTTTGCCAACCACCATACTGACCATTAAAGCGATATGACGACTATTCATGACCGATCCATCAATCACTAAATTGATAACCACTTTTTCACCCTTTTTGAAGCTATTTTCGAGTATTTTAATGATAAATGGCTTCAAAAAAGGTAAATAATGAAATTTGAAATCGGTATATTTATTTTCCAAAAAACGTTTCGCATGCGTTTCGCGGCTCGCTGATTTAATATTTTGAGGTAAGCCCTTGCTGATACAAGACAAATGACTACTTTTGCTATGTAGCATACCGCTAACTAATCCACTGAGTGTTCTAAGGCGTTTTTGCGCCCGCTTAGTATCAGCTTCATCAAATAGGCTTTTTAGCCCATTTCTTACTTCGGTGAAAAATTTTTTTTCATATTGGCAGGTTGATTTTTTTTGTCCCAACACAAATATCGCCTGCCCTTTTTCTTTCCAGCTATGTCAATCAACTTTTTTTGAAAAATTCTTTATCTGTAAAATAAAGGCTAATTCTTTAGGGTTTTATTTTGTAGGGTTTTAAAATTAAAATAAAGAGAGATACTAATCAAATGAATTACGTAGTAAAAAAAGATGATTTAACGAAAATAATATTGAGTTCAGATAACTAAAATAAAATGAAACAAACATTTAACCAACAGCAACAAACATTTGTTGAATTAGGCAATCAGTGTTTGATAGAGAATATCAAGATATTACTATATCAAACAGACCCCACAATATTTGACAGAATAGATTTTGACGATGATAATATTTATAAACAGCCTTTATTGTTTGCTTATTTTAAAAATTCATCGTTAGTGCAAAATACTTTAGAAACAATACTTTACCATCATTAAGACCATCAATTTTGAAAGTAGTAACAGATGAGTTTGGTAGGATATACTTACCTAATATTGGTTGGATTATCACAAAGTTACCCAATCATAGTTTTGAAGTAACAACCAATCAAGATGGTTCTATCAGTCTTTTAGAGCAAGTTATTCTTGTTCCTTTTGATTTTGAGGGTATAGAATTAGTTTAAAATACTAATATCGAACTATTAAAATATCCTATTCCGTTGCTAAAACAGTTTTATTATGATACTGAACAACAACAAGTAGAGGTAGAAATAACAGATATTACTCAAAAGCATAGAGACAACTTGAGTTTAGCTTGGAATATTTTAAGAAGTCATGTTTCTTATCATTACGACATTATTACGATGGTAACTAATAAGGTTATCATATTCAATGTAGATACGTATTTGAGAAACTCTTTTGCTACACTTTCAGCGCAGGGAATAGCATTTTTTAATGCTTATCAAGAGACTTATAACGAGGTATTTTTTGATGATGATATTGCACATCAAACAGGTCATGTGGTTTTTAATGCCTTAATATACGATGTTGAGAAGTTTTTACTTGTAATACCTGAAACGATTATAGAAAACGTAATAGTTGACAATAATATAGTAGA
>JANLRG010000906.1:0-5806 GCA_031361545.1 Bacteroidota bacterium | reverse complement strand
CATTTCTTCAGGCATCAAAAAAATTGCCGTGTACCGGGATGAAGAAAATAATCTTCATACTTGTACAGCCGTTTGTCCGCACCTGGGTGCAATATTACAGTGGAATGCCGATGAAAAAACTTTTGATTGCCCAATGCACGGTTCACGTTTCACCACCGAAGGAAAAGTAATAAATGGACCAGCATCAACCGATTTAAAAAAAATAATAATTAAAGAAGAACAAATAGTTTTAAAAAGCAACGAGTAAGGAAATAAAAATGAAACTCACGGACTACTTTAGAAGTTCTGAATTGGCATGTAGATCAACGAACCGTTAACAATCTTCAAACGATAATATGAAAACACTTAAAACAATTTTTACAGCAAGCATGATAATAACAGTTTTAATTATTATGACTTCATCTGTTCAACAACCCAAGCAACAGGGACATTGGGAAGCTCCTAAATGGGCAGACACACTCAGGAATCCATTGAAGAATAATTTGGAAGCAACAGCAGCAGGAAAAATAATTTATAATAAACTATGTGTAGTTTGTCATGGCGACAAAGGCAAAGGTGACGGACCAGCAGGCATTGCACTTACTCCAAGACCTGCCGACCACACTTCAGCACATGTTCAGTCAATGAGCGATGGCGCTCTTTACTGGATAATCACAAACGGAAAAGCACCCATGCCAACATACAAATTGGTTTTAAAAGAGAATGAACGCTGGCAATTGGTAAATTATATCCATGACCTTGGTAAACCGACATCAACAAAACCTAAAAAATAAAATCAAATGAAAAAAATAGAACTTTTAATCGTTACTACATTGCTCATTTCTTTATCAACTGGCTATGCACAAGATTCTACGCAAACTGAATTAAACAAATCCCGCCTTAGCGGGACTGACGCTTCAGGGAATACCAAAATGCTGCTAACCGCAGTTGCATGGTTTGGTTTCCAAGCTCATCTGAACGACACTGTAAAGACCGATGTGAAAAACAATTTTAATTCTTATGGCTTTAGTCCAATGTTCTTGTGGAAACTTTCAGATAAGTTATTTTTTGAAAGTGAAATAGAAATAAACAACGGTGAATTTGAATTGGAGTTTGCAAAACTATCCTACTCCTTGAATAAATACATAACCATCGGAGCGGGAAGAATGCTTACTCCTTTTGGCGCTTACGCTGAACGGTGGGAGCCGGTTCATATTGAAAGATTTCCTAATGCTCCTCTTAGACCAGATGATGATTTGCTCCCTGATAACACACATCTTTTTTGGGGCGCAATTATGGGGGTAGATGTTCGCGGAGGCATCCCGATGGGGAGCGCAAATATGAATTATTCCTTGTATGTTTCTAACGGACCCAGTTTAGCTAAGGACGAAACGGGTGCTTTGCTTGGAGGAGTAGTGCAATACGAAAACCTGGATGACAATAACAACAACAAAGAAGTTGGCGGAAGAATTGGCTTTCTGCCTTTCTCTAACTCGTCATTAGAAATAGGATTTTCAGGTAAACATGGTATTGCAGGTGATGAAGGAGACTCAGCGTATAAAAACATAGGAGCAACTGCGTATGCTTTTGACCTAAACTATGTAAAAGCTTTTAAGCCATTAAAATCTATTATCGGAATCAGAAGTCAGTTCAACTCGGTTACTATTGACAAATCCAATTACATAATTCCAGACGATAGCACAGGTGCAACTTATACTTTTGATAATACCCTTCAGAATTATTTCATGCAGGTTTCTTTTCGCCCTGCATTGTCAAAAAATAAATTTTTGCAAAACATTGAACTTTTATTCAGGTACAATGCAATAACTCCTCCGAAAGATGCTGTCTGGGGTCCAAAGGATACAAATGGAAAAGGAGGCACTATAACACGAACAGATATAGGACTTTGCTACTGGTTGAGTTGGCGCACGGGATTACGCTTCGCATATGAAACACAAAAAAATCCGGACGGAGAAAAAAATAATCAATTCTTAATTCGGTTTGCAACAGGTTTTTAAAAACATACATCACCAAATAAATAATACAATGAAAAAGAAAAAAAATATATTAAGTATTGTATTAACGACATTTCTGTTTGCCGTCATCATAAACAGTTGCGCTCCTACATCAAAAATAACCGATAAAAGCGGTGCGCAGCTTTGGGGAGAAAATTGTATGCGCTGCCACAACGCACCATCCCCCGCTGATTACAGCGATACACAATGGGAAACAATCGGAATGCACATGAAGCTAAGAGCAAATATTTCAGATGTTGAAAGAGAAAAAATAGTTGCTTTTCTTCAATCCGCAAATTAAAATAAGAGGGAATGAAAATCCGAACTACCATTTTAAGCTTTCTGTTTGCTTTTTTTACAACTCATTCTTTTGCACAAGATGGAAAAGAATTATTTCAGAATAATTGCACCGCCTGCCACACCATCGGCAAAGGAAAATTGGTCGGTCCCGATTTAATAGATATAGACAAAAAATATCCCGAAGCTCATTTAATAAAATGGATTAAATCATCTACATCAGTTATCAAAAGCGGTGATAAAAATGCTATCAAACTTTTTGAGGAATATAGCAACATCGTAATGCCCGACCAGAAATTATCTGATGCCGAAATAAAATCGGTTATTACTTACATCAAAACGGAAAGCGAAACTCAGCCAATAACTGCAACCGCAACTTCGGCACAAACACAGTCAGCGCCATCAGGCACTCAATCTTCGTCAGCAAGTTCCAATGGTTCAGCCACAACAAAAAATTTTCTCACAGATAATCCCAATTCTTTATTTAAACACTTAGACATTTTCTTAATTGCCATTTTCTTTTTATCAATTATATGGGTACTTTCAAGAGTAATAAATACTTTATCAAAAGCACTGAGTGAAGAGTATGCAAAAAATAAAAGCAAATCCGAATAATGCGCTTAATTAGCCCATCCCCATTTATCGGGATAAATTTCAATCTTTCATCATCTTAAGCGAAGAATTAATTCTTCTTCCAAGGTAGTAGATACTCCCTCCCAATTATTTTGATAATAGGCCTGTCTGGTTATACCGAACCATCCGCATAGTCTGGCTAATCCTATGCGTGCAAAGTTGTTCTTCATCGCTTCAATGGTTGGGTATTGAGCTTTTTTCGGATCGGAATCTTAAATTCTTTTTCAGCGATATCAACCATCGTAGAAAATGCAATTGCTTTTAGTTCTGCATCTTTTAATTGCCTTTCTAATTCTTTAATTCTTTTCTTTAGTTGCAAGTTTTCAAATGATTCCTCAACATCAATTGACTCTTGTTTCGATTTTCTTTTCCTAGGCATTGGAATACTTTTTCTTTCGAAAGTAACACTTAAAGGTATTTATTTAGTGGGATATCCCAATTTTTTCATCCATCGAAGAAGCTGCCCATGTTCTTCCACCTGCCCTGTATATTTTTCCAAAATTTCTCTCTTGGTGCATCCATTGGCAATCATCTCTTGTATGATCTGACTTCTCATCGCGGGTAAAATGCCTACCCTTTTTTTGTACTAGTTTCTTTGTCATTTTTTGATAGATTTGTGTAAACCTATTTCAGGACGGGACATTCAGTTCTCCAAATGAAGTTTAGTGCTGATAATCCCCGCCATCGCAAACCCCAAAAACGTTGCACGCTATATTATTTGACACACTATAAATCAAAAATCATAATGACTTTTAAACACAAAATCACAACAGTTTTACTTGGACTTTTATTGACAACATTTTCTTTTGGACAATCAGCAAAACCAACAGAATATTTAGGAGTTGCTACTCAACTTTCGTTTGACAAAGCCTTTTACAATTTAACTTGGACTTCTCATCCAACAGACAATTACTACAAACAAGAATATCTTGCAAAAGGCGACACAATAGAAAAGTTTAAGAAATTAATTTTACTTGAAGTGCTTACTGGTAAGACAAAACTCAAAGACGTTGTTGCGACAAAAATTACTGAACTTAAAAAAATGAAAGCATCTAATCCAGTTGTGAACTATGAAACGTTTGAGAAAGACGGAGAAGTAATGCTTGATTTTTTAGTTAGTGAAAACACACCAGACGGAAAATATTTAAGCATCGTTGAGAGAAACGTTTATCGTTACAAATCTGTAGTTGACAAAAATGGACAAAAGTGTGTTTTACTTTTTGGGGTTAGTGAGAGAGCTTATGGAGACGACATTGACAAATTCTTTCCAAATTTAAAAGAACATAGGTTTGACTTAATAAATTTAGTTGGTGCGTTTGACATACCTGAAATAACAATTACAAAGTAGGACAAATACAGCGTGCAACATTAGGTTTGGCATTATTGAGGCTTGACGCATATAACCTCAACATTTGTTATTTATTGTATTTCAGTTCGGGCTGGACGTTATAAATTTGGCTTATGAATAAAACATCAGCAATATTGCAATTATCAACTTCAGTTATGGGCTGACGAAACTTGAATTCCCCAACAACGCCAAGCCTTTTTCGTTATAGGCAAGCTTAAAAATCCGCTTGAACGGCCTTTGGGAAACTAAACAAAGATTACTACATTTGAATATGAAAAAGACAATTGTAATAAATGCTTTAAGTGAATTGCCTAACGAATTTAATTTGGACAAACTTTTAGAGAGATTACTTGTAATTGAGAAGATTGAAGACGGACTTAAAGAAGCAAAAGCAGGAAAGATAGTATCTCATGAGGCTGCAAAGAAAATAATTTCTAAATGGCAATAGTAAGTTGGACGCGAAGATCAATCAATGATCTTAAGTTGATTCATGAATTTATTTCGCTTGATTCAAAATTTTATGCTGACCGTTTTATCAATAGAATTGTTTCAAGGATTGAACAATTAATTGAGTTCCCTGAATCCGGCAGAATTATACCTGAAAAAGAAGAAAACGATTTGCGAGAACTAATAGAAGGAAATTATAGAATATTCTATCGTGTAAAAAGAAATAACGTGACAATTCTTAGAATACACAATTCTGCAAAGAATATAAAGTAAGCCCGCCTATAACATCGCAGTACCACACCACTATTTTTTTACTCTTTTTATTTTTATATTTCGGTAAAAAAATAATGCTTCGGCAATGCTAAACGTTAGCTGTAATGGCAAGAAACTCAAACAGACACAATAGAAATTGAAAAAATATTACTGAGATATGACAGAATTACTAAGCGAAATCTTCTCTACAATTTTACAAATTGGATTTTTAACACTTATCCCATTTATATTCTTCCTTTTACGAAAGGACAAATCAATTACTTTTAGACAATACATTGGACTTCATAAGCCGACAACAAAATCAATTGTTTATGTCTTGTTTGTTTCATTATTATTTGTTGCAGTAGGAATTGGAATGACACTTATTGACAGCGGAATAAAACAAATTGTTATGACACCACCTTCCATAACAGGTAAACTGAGATTAATGGGACTAAAAACTGACACAATTTTAATACTATTAATTATAGCATTATTTAAAACTTCATTTGCAGAAGAGATATTTTTTCGTGGTTTTATAGCCAAACAACTTATCAAGAAATTCAACTTCAATATTGGAAATATTTTACAAGCACTAATATTTGGAATAATACACCTAGTCTTGTTTTGGGCTTTGACAAAAACTACTTTGTTCCCTTTGATGTTCATCTTTATATTAACTACAATTGCTGGTTGGACAATTGGATACATTAAAGAAAAGTATGCTAATGGAAGTATTGTCCCAGGATGGTTGGCACATGGAATTGGAAACGTACTTTCTTACATGATAATTGCATTTGTATTATAAACAAAATGAAGAAGCCACATACAGCTA
>JANLRG010000873.1:0-1259 GCA_031361545.1 Bacteroidota bacterium | reverse complement strand
AAACTACCTGCTTGTACGGCAAAACCTTTGTTAGCCACCCGCGCATTCGTACCATAACGGAACAAGCCCGTACCAACTGGGGGGTTACCCTGCTGGTTGCTGGGAGTTGTCGCTGAACCCGTCGGTGATGTTGGTGTCGAGGGTGGCGGAGTCTTTCCCGCCCTATTCAGTGCCTCCTGCACAGCTCTGGCTGCATTAATGCGTCCATAACCATATTTGACTGACTGCCCATTAGAATATTCACTTGGTGAGCCCACTTTATCGGCTGTTATCATCAATATTTGTTTGACTTCGCGTGCTGTCAGATTTGGATTGGCTGACAGTATCAAGGCACAAATGCCCGCTACAAGGGGCGTAGCGCTCGATGTGCCGCCGAAATGCTGGTAGCGATTACCTCTATCAATGCCATCACCATAATACCATTTACCTGCCCCGACTTCGCCCGGAATGCCCGGATCCCAATACGCTCTGGCTGCTAAAATGGGCCAAGCGCCGTTGGAAGGTGCAGATATGGTCAATTCACGCCCGCGATTGGAATAATCAGCATGTTCATCATCGCTTGTGGTAGCACCCACGCAAATAACGTCAGGGTGCTTGCCATACACGTTGAGCGTATCCATATCCTCATTGCCAGCCGCGAAACAAATGACGCAACCCTTGCCGCCGCGTCCATCGCGAGCCGCTTTAGCAATGGCATTTATTTTATCAGAGCCGAGGGCAAAATTGGGGTCAACTGTTCCCCATGAGCAACTGACCACGTCCGCTCCATTTCGAATGACATAATTAAACATCGCCTCAGTGCTTTCGATGCTAAACCCCGTACCACTGAGGGGCATAAAACGCGCCGCCGGTGCCGCGCCACACATACCCCCGTTTTGGGGGGCAATGGCAACACTCGCGCAAGGTGTGCCGTGTGTAAAACTGGCATCTCCTGCTTGAAGATTGGGCGAATTGTTCCATAAATCCCAGGGTTTCACTACTTTATCTTTCAAATCGGGATGTGATAAATCAATGCCATTATCAATCACAGCAACTGTTATATTTGGATTGCCGTAGCCGTCGAGCAATCGCCATGCTTCAGCTACTTTAGAATCAGCGCCGACCTTCATCTGGATTGAGGAGTTATCTGGCACTCGACCTGTATTTTGCAAATGCCACATTTGACCCCAAAGGCGAGCAGCGGGTTGAGTAAATGCATAGTGATCGAGGGGGGTATCAATATCGGGTTCAGCCCATTTGACCTCATCTTTGGCTTGCAA
>JANLRG010000853.1:0-1414 GCA_031361545.1 Bacteroidota bacterium | reverse complement strand
TCCTCCTCAATGACTTCCACTTTTTCAAAAGTTTTATCATAAGCAAACACCTTTTGAGATAAAAGGAATGCCTCATCTTTTGGATTCCTCCACCAATTGTATGACCATATGGAGAGAACTGGGATACCCATTTTTTCCAATTCATTCAATATCCGCCGCTCCCAAGTGGGGCTGAAATACCTGCCCGGCGAGAGCTTGCCGTCAATCCGAACCATGATAGGTTGTTGCCCTTCATGTTTGGGTAAAATGGCGATGGGAAATGATTGGTTTTCAAGCACATAATCCGTTTTCAAATATTTAGGCTCTATAAAACGCGCCAAATTGCTTATCACTTCTTTAACAAAAACAGAATCTTTTATCGGTTGCGAAGTGCTGTATAGGGATTTTAAATTATCCAAAATTCTATCATACTCATCATACTGAGGGGTGTCTTTCAAATGCACTTTTTCTGCTAAAAAAATCAAATTAGCCAATAAAAATGCGCCTTCATCAGGACGGTCTTGCGCGGCATAAGTCAATTCTTCTCTTGGAATAGAATTGATCCAATAGAGATTTTGAGTAAAACTATTGACCAACTTTCTCAAATTTTGACGGGTTAAATCCATTTTTTCAAAATTTTCATACGTGCCGCTGACGACCAATACATCGAATTGTAAACCTGCTACTTCTTCAAGACTATAAATGCCTAAACCATTGCGTTGCAATTGTTCAACTCTTTCCCAGCCATTCAGAGTTTTTTGTACAATATGTAAAAGCATGGTACTCAATGCATTGCGTTGCTGTTTGTTCATACACACGACGCCTATTCGCGGAAAGGTATTAAAAGGCGTGGCATGTATTTGTTCTAATAACTTAATTATTTCAGCAATTTCTAATTCATTGGAATGTGTTTTCACTGCATATTTTCCATTGATATGCACAACAGAAACACTTTGCGCCACCGGTGGTATTTTAAACGGTACTTCCAATTCAGGATAAAAAACGGACTGATTCAAACGCCGCGCTGTTTCGCTCACAGAGCGGTGTAAGTGATTAAGTTTGACCGTAGCTGCTTCATGGGTTATTAATTTGGCAGCGAATGAATCGGGCGCAATGTCATCTAATTTTGAGTATTCTGTCATCACGACTACCCCCTCAGTATTCCGTAATATTGGCACAACTTGTTCTTTATCAATATTTTGTGCATTATCAAAAATCACTAAGTCGAATTCCTTTCCTTCACTTTCAATAATTTGAGTAGCCACTTGCGGCGTCACAAGCAAAACGGGATAAATCTCAGACAGGGTATTAATGGAGTTTTTAAGGATTTGTTTTAAGGATTTACCTTTCGCTAAAACCTGATTTTTACTGTTAAAATACAATTTATAGCTGCTTGGATTTTTAGATTTAAATGCTCTAATAGATTCCTTTTTGC
>JANLRG010000848.1:0-1391 GCA_031361545.1 Bacteroidota bacterium | reverse complement strand
GCTCGCTATCAAGCAACGGTGACAGATGCCAACGGTTGCAATATTAATTTTGATACAACGGTCATTCAACCCCTCAGTAAAATAGCGTTTAAAGTAGCCGTTATTAATGAAAGTTGCTCGAATTATAATGATGGCATGATCAACTTGGAAGCAACTGGTGGCACAGCACCTTATCGCTATGAAAGGTCTGCAGATAGCCTCAAGATAGGCTTAGTGAGCCTTTCAGCCGGCATCTATCCAGTAACTATAAAAGATGCCTTAGGTTGTAAAATTGATACTTCTTTTGAAATAAAATTGCGTTGCAAAGATGTTAAAAATGATAAAATATTTGACACTTTCTCACCCAATGGCGATAATGCCAATGAGACATGGGTTGTGAAAGATATTGAAAAATATCCTAAAAATGAAGTGGTACTTTTCAATCGTTGGGGTCAAATAGTTTACAATAAAGCTCCTTATAACAATGAATGGAATGGCGTCACCAATGATGGCAAAGACCTTCCAGCAGCAGCTTATTATTATGTCATTCGATTGAATGATGATAGAGGGACAATTTTGACGGGGTCGATTACATTGGTACGATAAAAACATAATCATTTAATAATTCAAATAAGAATGAATGAAAAGATATTTACATATCATAGTCTTGATATTTTTATTAATAAAATCCTTTACAGCTCAAGCGCAACAATATCCCTTGTTCACCAATTATGTGATTAACACATTTGCGTTCAATCCTGCGGTTATTGGCACTCAAAAGAATGTAGAACTGAGGGGTCTCTATCGCTCGCAATGGGTAGGTGTTGAAGGTCGTCCGCAGACCAATATTGTCAGTTTGATGGGTCGGATGAAAAAAGCCCCTATTGCTTTGGGTGGTTATTTTTATAATGATGTCCAAGGTACATTTAAAAAAAATGGGGTTACGGGTATACTCGCTTTCAATCAAAAAGTGGCTGAAAAGAGCAGTATTTCCATTGGTGTTTCAGGTGGTTATTATAAAATGAGTGTACGAGACAATGTTTTTTTACAAAATGACCAAGATGTCATTGTGAGCGGCGGGCAGTTAGGGGTTTGGATTCCTGACCTCAGCGCAGGCATTTATTTTAAGCAAGAAGACGGTCTTTTTGGTGGCATTTCAGTGCCTCAGCTTTATCGTAAAAAACTCATCTTCGACCCCGCTGCTCGCAATGCCAATCCAAGTAGAATCGAACGCCAATATCATGGCATTGTCGGCTACGGCATTAAAGTGAGTGACATGATGACTTTAGAGCCTTCGGCTTTGATAAAATTATCACCCAATACACCCCCTCAGTACCACGCGTCTTTGAGAGGCATTATCAACAAAAAGTTTTGGTTAGGTGGTAGTTTTAGAACGGATGATGCGGTAAGCA
>JANLRG010000794.1:0-1739 GCA_031361545.1 Bacteroidota bacterium | reverse complement strand
ACAAAAATAGTATAACTTTTGCCTGATTCTATGGTGGCTTTAGTATCTAAAACTGCTGGCGATTTTGTTCCATAAGCTGTTAGTTTAAAATTATGCTCTCCTGGAACAAGCCCTAAATAGGTAGAATCTGCAGGGAATTGCCGACCATAAAACATTGTATCCCGAACTGGTACTGAGCCTGTAAGGCCGTCAACTGTAGCTGTAACAGTTTTGTTAAGATTAACCACTTGATCGTCAATTAGTATATCAACACCTGTTGCTGGTGCATCGGTAACTGCATGAAAAATCTTGACACGTGCTTCAGCAGCTGGGGAAGCAAGGTCTTCTTGACCACATGAAGTAGCAAAAATAATTGCTGCCGTAAGTATCAAAGAGCTGAATAATAACTTTTTTATATTTTTCATTTTATGAAATTTTATCACTTTTTAGTTTTTTATTATTAGTTAAATGTATAACGCAAACCCAATTGGAACTGATAAACATCACCTAAAGTGTTACGATTAACGTAAGTATCACGAATAAGGAATGTTGAAGATGTACCATTAGGGTTACTGACTTGCTCAGTGTTGAAACGGTAAGTTGGCGTTTTGCCATCAGCAGCCAAACCTGCGTAAGCGATTGGTTGTGAGCCAGTTAGACGTTGACCAACACCCCAATTTTTATTAATCAAGTTGCCTGCATTGAGTACATCCAAACGAATTTGTAGTGTATTGCGTTTGCCGCTAACAGGAATATAAAAGTTTTTAGCTGCTGAAAAATCAAATGAACCTAACCAAGGAATAAGACCACCGTTGCGCTCAGTATGTTGACCACGACGTGAACTCAAGTACTTATCTTGCTGAATAAATGCTTCAAAAGCAGCCGCTTGTTGAGCAGGTGTGTAAGTAATATTTGTAGCGGTAATACGGTTGAGTACGAATTGATAAGCACCACTTGTCAATTGGTCAGCAGTTGGTACGTACAATAAATCATTGTTCGTAATACCATCACCATTCAAATCACCGCCGACATTGTAAGAATAACGGAAACTTTGAACTGCTTCAAATCCAACAGACAATACTAAATCGCCGCCAAATTTTTCACTGCTGCCATAACCTAAGCGGTAGCTGGCGTATCCGATAACGCGGTGCGGAATATCATTATCACTGAATGCCAATGGAAGATTAGGGCTGTTTGTACCATTTACTTGCTGTACAGCAGTGAATGAACCTGCTGCGATAGAGCCTGCACTCATCAAATCTTTAGTTTGGCTATTGGTATAAGCCACCATGCCGCCCCAATCTTTAGTGAGTTTTTTCTCTAATTTCAGAGTAAGTGTGTAGTTAGTTCCTTGATTAGTTGTAGAAAGCACTGCAGCACGGGCTACGTTTTTATTGATTTTTACATCATTAGGTGTTTTGCTTAATTGTGCAGCATCATATCGAACGCGTTGGTCAGGACCAGCAAAAGTCAATGTACCACTTGCAGGTACTAAATTATAATCGTAGTAACGAACTGAATTGATGTTTTTACCATAAATACCTTCAACAGTTGCTACAAAACCACCAGGCAATTTATAATCAACTGCGAGGTTGGTTTTCCAAACTTGGGGGAATTTGTAGTTTTCGTCCGTTAAAGCCACATCATAATTACCTTTTGAACTTGGTCCCGAAACTGTTGACAAATCAGGTGCATATACTGAGGGGTTGTTAGTAAATGGATTCACTGTTTTACCCGCTACTGTATAGCCACCTAATTGG
>JANLRG010000760.1:0-1292 GCA_031361545.1 Bacteroidota bacterium | reverse complement strand
AAAAGTAAAGGCATTTATTCAAGATAGTACCATTTTAGATATTGATACCAATGTGATAGCTTATTGCGTTGCCATTAGAAAAGGCAAGAAGATTAAAACGCCTGATGCTATTATTGCGGCAACAGCGGTTTCTCATGGATTAACATTGATTAGTCGCAACAGCTCTGATTTTAAAAATATTAAAGGATTAAAATTTATTGACCCACATTCTTTGTAGAACACCCCCTCAGTAAAAGCACCTTTTCAGCTTCACAAAGTCTTAGAAACTGTTTTAAAACCCTAATTGAGTCTATTAGCCATAATTTTAATCATCGCTACATAGCACATAGATTGACTATTACGGATTAGTTTTTCATAATCTTTGTTGAGTCTTCTGGATTGAGTCAGCCAAGCAAAAGTTCGCTCCACAACCCAGCGACGTGGGATAACTCTAAATCCCTTTTGATTGTCAGTTCGTAAAACGATAGTCCAAACCCAACCCCACAGTTCTTTGACCCAATTAGTCAGTTCTTCGCCGCGATAGCCGCCATCTGCCCAAACAAGTTTAATCCGTCCACACAAGCGGGCTAAATAACACGTTTGTTTGATATATTGAAGCAATAACATAGAACCTGCTTTTTCTGAAATACTAGCAGCACAGACATAAACAGCCAATAAAAGCCCTTGTGTATCCGTTAAAATGAAGCGTTTACGCCCTTTTATCATTTTTCCACCATCGTAACCCCGTTCTTCACCACCACAAGCGGTTGTTTTGGTACTTTGTGAATCTATAATAGCTGCCGAAGCGCGTTTTTTACGACTCATTTGATGGCGTATTTTTTTGACAAACTGGGTATGAATCATTTCCCATGTACCATCTTTACTCCAACGGTTGAAATAACCATAAACGGTTGACCAATTTGGAAAATCATGAGGCATAGCACGCCATGAACAGCCTTCTTTGACAACATAAAATATGGCATTCACTACTTCATTTTAAATTAACAGGTATTCGACCCCCTGTTTCAGTATTTGATTTTGAGGGTGGTAATAACTTTTTTAGTTGCTTCCACCCATTTTTACTCATATCACTTGGGTATTTCTTCCGATTTATTTTATTTTGTCCTGTACTCATTGTGATTGATTTTAGAAATTAGGAACTTCTATTACAACCATTTTGAGTACATTTTGCTCATTTTTGGGTTTTAAAACAGTTTCTAAGTATATTTTCAAAAAAATGCCAAACAATGGAATATATCCGATTTGGGAGCACCTACTTTCGTTGTTTGGTGGCATGATAAAAAGATTTTTGA
>JANLRG010000751.1:0-44212 GCA_031361545.1 Bacteroidota bacterium | reverse complement strand
ATTATGGGAAAATTTATGGATGGAATGGTTGGAAAAGATTTTGAGAAAGGACTTTCAAAATTAAAAACGGTTCTTGAATCTGGAGGGACATCTGCTGCACAAAAAATAGAAGAAGTCAAAGTTCCAGAAATAAATTATATGGCCTTAAGAGGCAATGTTGAAGTTAAAATGATTTCAAATTTTTTGGGACAATCTTATCAGACTATAGGTACTGCTATGCAAAAGCAAAAGTTGAAAATGGCTGGCGCACCTTTCGCAATTTATTATTCTAACTCTCTAACAAATTGGGAAATGGATGCGGCTATCTCTGTCGATAAACTGGGAAAAAATGATGGCCATGTAAAGTCAGGAAAGTTAGCAGCGGGAAATGCAATTGTTGTTCATTATTTTGGTGCTTATAAAAAAGTGGGCGAGGCTCATAAAGCAGCACACGATTATATCCAAGCTCATCAAAAAATTATAAACGGCGCGCCTTGGGAAGTTTATGTTACAGATCCAGGAATGGAAAAGGATACAGCCAAATGGCAGACCGATGTGTTTTATCCGATCAAGTAATGTTGAAAGTACCTCTCTCTCCGGAAAAAGCATTTGCTAAAGCTCAAAACTTTTGCATTTATCAAGAAAGGAGCCAGCAAGAAATACGTGATAAAATTTATTCTTGGGGATTGCATTTAAAAGAAGTTGAAAATATTATTTCCCGACTCATCGATGAAGGGTTTTTGAAAGAAGAAAGATTTGCCGTTGCATTTGCAGGAGGAAAATTTAGGATTAAAAAATGGGGGAAGATTAAAATTAAACAAGCACTGAAAGAAAAAAGAATTACGGAACCTCTCATCAAAAAAGCATTGAGTGAAATAAGTGATTCAGATTATCGGAAAATGCTTGTAAAAGTCCTTGAAGCAAAAGAAAAAACAATAAAAGAAAAAGATCCATTTAAACGAAAATACAAATTGGCCAGTTATGCTATTTCAAGAGGATATGAATCAGAACTTGTATGGAGATTGCTAGGAGAAATTGAATCAGAGTAATTGTTCTATTTAGCTCTAATTATTATGTCGAGTTTTAAGTTTCGAGTTTCATATTTCAAGTTTCATCTTCAATTTTTTTGATCTTCAATTATCAATTCTCAATTTTTCCTTGTCAATTCTCAATACTCAATTCTCAATTTTCAATTTTTTCCCTATCTTCGCCCTCTATGACATCAGAAAATTTAAAAGAGATTAAAGAGCGAGTTGAAGCCCTGAGGAGGTATCTTTGACATCGATCGTAAATTAATTTCAATCAAAGAAGAGGAAGAACTCACGCATGCTGCTGAGTTCTGGAACGAGCCCGCGAAAGCCCAGAACGTTCTTAAAGGAATTAACCATAAAAAAAATTGGACTGCCCCATTTTTAAAATTAGAAATAGCTTATAACGATCTTGCAGTTCTATATGAATTTTTAAAAGAAGGTGCCGCCACTGAAGTTGAAGTCGATCAACATTATGGCGATACACAGAAGTTGTTAGACGATATGGAGTTCAAGCGGATGCTTGGAGCAGAGGAAGATCAATTAAGCGCAATTGTCAATATCAACTCTGGTGCTGGTGGTACGGAGTCACAAGACTGGGCGTCTATGCTTATGCGTATGTATATTATGTGGGGCGAAAAGAACGGTTATAAGGTTACTGAAATTGATCGACAAGATGGTGATGCCGCTGGAATCAAATCGGCTACACTTGAATTCGAAGGTGATTTTGCTTATGGTTTTATTAAAGCCGAAAGTGGAGTTCACCGTTTAGTGCGGATTTCCCCATTCGATTCTAATGCACGGAGACATACCTCTTTCGCATCTGTCTTTGCTTATCCTGTAGTTGATGACTCTATCAATATCGAAATAAAGGATGCTGATATAGAAATTCAAACTTCCCGCTCTGGTGGTGCCGGTGGTCAAAATGTAAATAAAGTTGAAACGAAAGTTCAGCTTACGCACAAGCCCACAGGAATTGTAATTGTTTGTCAGGTCGATCGATCTCAAATTGGGAATAGAGAGCGCGCCATGAAGTTGCTTCGCTCTCAGTTGTACGAATTGGAAATTCGAAAACGCAATGAAGCCAAAGCTGTCACTGAAGCAACCAAGAAAAAAATAGAATGGGGATCTCAAATTCGTTCTTATGTTTTTCATCCTTATAAATTGGTAAAAGACAATAGAACTGATTATGAAACATCAGATGTTCAAGGTGTGATGGACGGTGATCTCAACGAATTTATGAAAGCGTATTTGATGGAAACTACTAAAATAGAAAATGCTTAAGGTCTATTTCAAATCTACTTGCAGTACGTGTAAGAACGCACTGCAACTTATCAAGGATAATTCTGATGAAGAGTATGAATTGATTGAGTATATGGTTGAAAAACCTTCACAGAAGGAATTGAAAGATCTTTTGAAAATGTTAGGTTTAAAAGCCATCGACCTCGTACGCAAGAAAGAACAACTGTACAAAACAAAATATGCTGATAAAAAATTATCCAATGCACAATGGATAAAAATTTTATCGGAAAATCCGATACTGATTGAAAGACCTGTCGTCGTAAAAGATGGTAAAGCAATTATTGGTCGACCTATTGAAAGAATATTAGATCTACTTTAGTTTATAATTTCAAACCTTGAATATTAAAATGGATACTCGCAAAGAAAAAGATACGATGGGTATCGTTGAAGTTCCCGCTAACGTTTATTGGGGAGCACAAACTCAGCGATCAATTGAAAATTTTAAAATTGCTCAAGACATCAATCAGATGCCGAAAGAAATTATTCATGCTTTCGCTCATTTGAAAAAAGCGGCCGCTCTAACTAATTTAGATGCCGGCGTTTTGACAAAAGAAAAAAGTGATTTCATAGGTAAAGTCTGCGATGAAATTCTGGATGGTAAACTTTCTGATCAATTCCCATTGGTTGTTTGGCAGACAGGTTCTGGGACACAATCAAACATGAATGTAAATGAAGTAATTGCTTACAGAGCTCATGTAATCAATGGAGGTAGTTTGATGGATGAGAAAAAAATTATTCATCCAAATGATGATGTCAATAAATCGCAGTCGTCCAATGACACTTTCCCCACGGCTATGCACATTGCAGCGTATTCAATTTTGAAAAATGTAACTATACCAGGAATTAAAAAATTGCGTGATACACTTTCTAAGAAGTCAAAAGACTTTATGAATGTTGTAAAAATTGGAAGAACGCATTTGATGGATGCAACACCACTTACTCTTGGACAAGAAATCAGCGGGTATGTTTCTCAGTTGGATCATGGCCTTCGTGCTATTGAACATACACTTACTCATCTAAGTGAATTAGCACTTGGTGGAACAGCTGTTGGGACTGGTATTAATACTCCGAAAGGTTATTCTGAAAATGTAGCCAAGCACATTGCTACTCTAACGGGTATTCCTTTTATAACAGCTGAAAATAAATTTGAAGCACTTGCTGCTCACGATGCAATTGTTGAAGCGCATGGCGCCTTGAAAACTGTCGCGTGTTCGTTAATGAAAATTGGAAATGATATTCGATTGTTAGCAAGTGGACCACGTTGTGGAATTGGTGAATTATTTATTCCCGACAATGAACCAGGTTCGTCAATTATGCCAGGTAAAGTGAACCCAACACAATGCGAAGCAATGACGATGGTAGCTGCTCAGGTTTTAGGAAATGATGTTGCTATAAATATTGGCGGAGCAACTGGTCATTTCGAATTGAATGTTTTTAAACCAATGATGATTTATAATTTCTTACATTCAGCTCGACTCATTGGAGATGTTTGTGTATCTTTCAATGATAAGTGTGCGATTGGAATAGAACCTATAAATGATAACATTAAAAATAATTTGCAAAATTCATTGATGTTAGTCACTGCTTTGAATACAAAGATTGGTTATTATAAGGCGGCAGAAATTGCACAGACTGCACATCAAACAGGTAAGACATTGAAGCAAACAGCTGTTGATTTAGGTTACGTTACTTCGGAACAATTTGATGAATGGGTAAAGCCTGAGGAGATGGTTGGGTTTTGAGACTTCTAAAAAAAATGTTTTAGTCTGAAAAAATTTCAAGTATTAATTAGCGATATAGACTTTTATTCACAATAAAAAAATATTATGAGTGTACACATAAGCGCCAGTCAAGGTGAAATAGCAAAAATTGTTTTATTAGCTGGCGATCCTCTAAGAGCCAAACACATTGCTGAAACGATGTTGACGGATGTTAAATTAGTGAGTAGTACCAGAAATGCTTTTTACTTCACTGGTAAATACAAAGGTGTTGCAGTCACTGTTGGTGCTAGTGGAATGGGTTGTGCTTCAATTGGAATTTACTCTTATGAGTTGTATAATGAATACAATGTTGAATGCATAATTAGAATTGGTACAGCTGGAGCTTATACAGAGAAACTCAATTTATTCGATGTTCTCAATGTTGATAAAGCATATAGCGAATCTACTTATGCAAAAGACGCGTTCAATTATTCTGAAGATAATTTTATTCATCAAGGAAAGGCTTTCAGCTTAATCAATGAAGCAGCACAAAAATTAAATATGTCTGTCATTGCAGGGAACATTCACTCCAGCGATGTTTTTTATAGAAGTTCTAATGGTACTCCTGAAATAGCTGAAAAAAATAACTGTTCAGCAGTAGAAATGGAAGCCTTTGCTCTTTTTGCCAATGCAAAATATTTGAATAAAATGGCGGGAACAATACTGACGATCTCTGATGTCATTCCAACTCATCAGGCAATCTCAGCAGAGCATCGTCAAAGTTCATTAAATAAAATGATGGAATTAGCACTGGAATCTGTTGTATTAATTGATGCCGCTCTCTAAGAAGTATTCCGAAGATATTTATTTTTGTTTGAACAAATTTTGTCGAAGAGTGTTTGTGGTAAATGTAGCTTAGTGATTGAGGAGAAGGAACAAAGTTCTATGATTAGGAATCAAAATTTTAAAAATTTATTTTATTTAAATCCGGAAATTACTTTCCTGAACTTTGGTTCTTTTGGTGCTTGTCCGAAAATAATTATCGAAGATCTTCATAAGTGGGAATTGGAAATGGAAAGAGATCCAGTTCAATTTATTTCAATCAGATCTCTAGACTATCTAAAGAAATCACGAGAAGCTCTAGCCGATTTTATTCATTGTGATGCAGATGATTTAGTTTATGTCACCAATCCTTCTTACGCATTTAATATTATCGCTAAGAGTTTTCCATTAAAAGAAGGTGATGAAATTCTATCAACTGAATTTGAGTATGAAGCCATGGATCGAACATGGAATTATTATTGCAAAAAAAGTAAAGCTAAATTCATCCGGCAAAAAATTAATCTGCCTCTTGTTTCAAAAGAAAAATTCATCGAAGATTTTTGGAAAGGATTAACAAAAAACACCAAAGCAATTTTTTTAAGTCATATCACAAGTACTACTGCTTTGAAATTTCCTGTAAAAGATATTTGTGAAAAGGCGAAAGAGTTAGGGCTAATTACAATAATTGATGGAGCGCATGTTCCCGGTCATATATCTCTTAATTTACAAGAGTTGAAAGCCGATATCTACACTGGTGCCTGTCACAAATGGATGATGACACCAAAAGGTTCTTCATTTCTTTATGTAAAAAAAGAAATGCAACATTTGTTTGACCCGCTCATAATTAGTTGGGGATTTGATAATCCATCAATAACATCCACTCAGTTTTTAGATTATCATCAGTTACAAGGCACTCGCGATTTAACTGCTTTTTTAACGATACCTAAGTCTCTCGAATTTATGAAAGAAAACAATTGGGTGGAAATTAGTCGTAGTTGTGCTGAATTAGCTAGAAACAATTATAGACGCTTTTGCAATTTATTGTCTGTAACTCCTCTCTGTCCAATTACTGAAGAATTTTTAGGTCAGATGTGTAGCATTCCAATAAATACAAATCATCCAGAGAAATTGAAAACAGTTCTGTTTGAAAAATATAATATAGAAATCCCGGTGATGGTTCATGGTGATTATACATTTCTAAGGTATAGCATTCAAGCTTTCAATAATCAAAGTGATTTAGATAGATTGTATAATGCATTGGAAGAAATTCATGCAACCACTAATTTGTTAACCAAATAAATAATACACTATGAGATGGAATAATATTGACAATCTAAATCAGTTAGACATCATTGATGAAGAATCTAAAACAAAAATTATCTTGATCTTAAAGCATAGCACCACTTGTAGCATCAGTAAAATGGCTTTGAATAGACTGGAAAGTAATTGGAAAGAAGAATTTTCTCAAGAGATAAAACCTTTTTATCTCGACTTACTTTCTTTTAGAAAAATATCAAATGAAATTGCTGCCAGATATGATGTCGTACACGAATCACCGCAGGTATTAATTATTTCAAAAGGAAAAGCAGTCTATAATGAATCTCATAGCGGAATTCGTTTGTCAGAAATTCTTGAACAATCAAAATTGAATCAGTGAAAAATTATTTTTATTATTTCTGAATAAAAATTCCCAATTAATTTTAGTCTCATCCTAATTCTCAATCGTCAATTCTAAATTTATTTTCAATTTTCAATCCTCAATTTATTTTCAATTTAATTTCCGTTCTCACTTTTTAATTTTTTCTCTAAACAAATTTTTCTCCCTTTTTCAACTTCACGTCATTCACCAAATTCCGAACTTGTTGTTCGTCGTCTTTTGGACAAATCAGTAAAACATTTTCTGTTTGTACTACGATAAAATTTTCTAGGCCTTGAATAATTGCAAGTTTATCTTTCGGCATATTGATGATACAATTGGAAGTGTTATCAACCATTACATGAGGGCCGACAATTGCATTGCCTTTTGGATCGTGAGGAAGCTGTTCGTACAATGACTTCCATGTTCCTAGATCACTCCAACCAAACTCAGCACTGAGAACAAAAACATTTTTAGCTTTCTCCATGATTCCATAATCGATGGAAATGTTTTTGCATTGAGCATAAGCCTCTTTTATGTATTCTTGTTCTCGCTCTGTATTGTAAAGTAATTCGCCATCTTTAAAAATGGAATACATATCAGGCATTAAATCTTCAATTGATTTTAAAATTGTTTTCGCTGACCATAAAAAAATTCCCGCATTCCATAAAAACTCTCCACTTTTTAAGAAAAACTTTGCCATTTCAAGGTTTGGTTTTTCAGTAAAAGTTTTCACTTTGCTGATTTTAAATTCTTCTTCAGAGTCATCTCCATTGTATTGAATATACCCATATCCTGTATCTGGTCTGGAGGGATGAATTCCAATCGTTAATAGTGAAGGATTTGTTGCTGTGAATTCTAATCCTTTTAGAATAGCATCGTTGAATTTTTTATTATCGGTTATAACATGGTCAGACGGGGCAATGATTAAATTTGCATCAGGATTAGTTATGTAAATTTTCATCGCGGCATACGCAACGCACGGTGCCGTATTGCGTCTCTGAGGTTCCGCTAGAACTTGATTTTTATTTAGCTCTGGTATTTGTTTAAAGACATGGTCAATATATCCTTCATTGGTAACTATGTAAATATTTTCTTTAGGACAAATTTCTAAAAACCGCTCGTAGGTTTGTCGGATTAAAGTTTTACCAGATCCTAAAATGTCAATAAATTGTTTTGGGAAATTGTTACGACTCATTGGCCAAAATCGGCTTCCAATTCCGCCAGCCATGATGACACAGTAATTATTTTTCATTAGTAATTTTTCTACAAACTTTTAATGGTAATAATAATTCGATACAAAAAGTTTGTAACGATTGAAGCATGTTTTATTTTTCAATTGGATAATTTGCTTAATACATTTCGTAAGCTTTTAAAGACTTCTGGAATTTCTTCGATAGTGCATGTTCCCACTGATAAGCGATACCAAGGCGAATCGTCTGTCGATCCAAATGCGGAAAAAGGAACAACTGCTAATTTTGCCTCATCTAAAATATATTGAGTAATTTCTTTTTGGTTAGATAGAATTTTTCCCTCAGGCGTTTTTTGTCCTCTCAAATCTAAATTGATTGTTAGGTAAATTGCAGCTTGCGGAAAAATTGCATCCACTTTGTAACCAGATTTTTTTAATTCAATAAAGCCGCTATAAAAACCCTGTAATCTCTCATCGATTGATTTTTTAAATTGAAGGAGAAAAGAATTTACCGCACTTTTGTTTTTAAAATAGTTTGCTACTGCAATTTGTTCCGCTTTAGGTGCCCAAGCGCCAACGTGCGATAGGATGGCTTTCATTTTGTCGATAATGAAACGAGGCCCGAATGCCCATCCCACTCTCACTCCAGTTGCAGCGAGCGATTTTGAAATACCATCTATAAAAACTGTGTACGCTCTCATCTCTGGACGGAGGGTGACTGGATCAAAATGTTTTGTTTCGCCATAGGTAAGTTCAGAATAAATCTGATCGTACATTAAATACAATGGTTTCGCACCAGATCCTCTTCTTTTATTTTCTTCAAGAATCATATCGCAAATCTCAGCTAGCTGATCTTCTTTGAAAACAGTACCAGTTGGATTTAATGGCGAACAAAGTGAAATCAATGTTGCTTCATTAATATGTGGTCGCAAATCATTGGCTGATGGCATGAAATTATTTTCAGCCTTTGTCTCAACATAGATTGGTTTCACTCGAGACAAGTGGCAATAGTGGTTGTTGTTCCAAGATGGAACAGGAAAAATTACTGTTTCGCCAGGATTCAAAAGTGTGATGTAAGTTGCGTAGATTAAAGGACGTGCACCTCCAGAAATTAATATTTCATCAGCGGTGTAAGATAATTTTTGTTTGTCATTTAAAAATTCTACGACTGCATTTCTCAAATCAGCCATCCCATTGGCAGCTGGGTAATTTGTTTGATGTTGTTGGTAGGCTTCGATGATTGCAGAACTTAATTCTGCTGGGATAGAAAAAATTTTGGGATCGAAATCTCCAATGGTATAATTGTAAATTTTTTCTCCATTCCGGATTTTTTCATTAATCTCAGCTGCCAATTTGATAATTTCTGAGCCAATTAAAGTTTCTGCCATTTCTGAAACTTCTTGCTGAATAGGCTGTACCAGTGCGCTCTCCGACATTGCTATTTTATTTTCGTATGATTACAAATATAATAAATAGTTTCTGACTTTAGCAGTCATTTTCATCGAAAAAGTGTTTTTGGCTATGAGATTTTTGATCTATTTAGCCGTGGCGTTTGCTATTGAATCTGACTTCGTTTTTTAAAAAAGCTTCATAAGTGAATTCTTTTTCGAAAGGCAAAAAAACTTTCAATCTATAAGAGTAACCTCTGCTAAAGGGCTTACAAAATAGGTACGGTTAGTAGTTATTTCAAGGCATCGAAATCTTGTCCGCAATAGATTTCCCTTTTTAAAAATTAATCCAGATTTAGATTGGTGTAATTTGAATTTGGTTTCAGAAGGAAGTTCCTCTAGGTGAAAAACTTCTAATTGTTCATTTTTCTTATCATGTTTTTTGAGCGCTCTAAACAAATGATGGTCGCTACAACTACTCGCCGAAGGGTTTTGAATATAATTTTGAAGGGCAACCGATACATCGCTTGGGAAAATGTTTTGGCTCATAAAATTGTTGAGCAAAATTCTAAATTCATTTTTCCATTCTTTTCCATGCGGCTCATGTCTGAATGGGTATTTGGTATAGGCATTCAGGTGGGCAACTTCGTGAACAAAGGTGATTAAAAAAGCATATTTGTTTAAATCATGATTCACTGAAATATGATGACCTTTTCCTTTATCGAGTGGTTTATAATCGCCGAACTTAGATGCTCGGCCGCGAGTAATTTTGAGATGAATGTTTTTTTGCAAAATCAACGCAGTACATTCCTGTACGGAAGGTTCCGGCAAATATTTACTTAAGACCGTGGCGATTTTCTCTCTTGACATTCAGATTTGAAATGATAGTTGATATCTGATAGTTAATAATAGACAGTTGGTAGCATGATTACGAATGATTAAAACAATTTGGAAAAAGAAATGGTGTTCGTGATGCTGTTCTTTCTCAAATATTGACTTTATGATTATTTACCTTAATCATTCAGTTAAACGTTTTCTAAATTAATTGTAATGATAGTTAATTATTTTAATAACTGGTAAGCGATTAGACTTGCCAAGTAGGCCATTACACTCATGTATAGAATTTGAAAAAGTGGGTAGCGTATATTTCGTGTTTCTCTGAAAACAACTGCTATAGTACTTATGCATTGCATAGCAAAAGCATAAAATAACATTAGCGAAATTCCAACAGCAAATGTATAACGTGGCCCACCGGTGATTGGATTGATTTCACTTCTCATTTTTTCTTTCACAGTCATCTTGCTCGATTTTTCATCGCCAACACTGTAAATGGTGGACATCGTTCCAACAAAAACTTCTCTTGCTGCAAAAGATGTAATTAATGCAATTCCAATTTTCCAATCATAACCAAGTGGTCTAATTGCTGGCTCAATTATATGCCCGAGATGGCCTGCGTAAGAACTTTCTAGTTTTTCACTTTGAACATGTCTATCTATTTCTTCTTTTGGCATCGATTGAGTGTAAGTCTCAGCCATATATTTTTCTTCAATCCTATCAAATTCTCCTGAAGGTCCAAAGGAAGATAGTACCCACAAAATAATAGAAATAGAAACAATGACTTTACCAGCATCGAATAAAAAGACTCGCACTTTTGAAGTTATGTGAATTCCAATTGTTGACCATCGAGGTACGCGATACATTGGAAGTTCCATTACAAAATAACTTTTTTCTTTGCTTTTAATCATGTGTTTCATGACCCAAGCAACTGAAATAGCTGCAAAAAATCCTATCAGATACATCATCATTAATACTAAGCCTTGTAAGTTCACTCCATAGACGTATTCAGCAGGGATAATCAAAGCAATTAACAAAGTATAAACAGGTAGTCTTGCAGAACAACTCATCAGTGGCGTGACCATAATCGTAATTAGTCGCTCTTTCCAATTTTGAATTGTACGGGCACTCATAATTGCAGGGACTGCACAAGCTACGCCGCTAATTAATGGAATGAGTGATTTACCATTGAGTCCAAACTTTCTCATTAATCGATCCATCAAAAAACTGACTCGCGACATATAGCCAGTATCTTCAAGAACTCCGATGAAGAAAAATAAAAGTGCGATTTGAGGAACGAAGACTACAATTCCATTTAACCCTGCTAATATTCCATTCACTAGTAAATCATTCAACAGTCCTGGTGGCAATGAATTTTTTACCTCGACACTGATCCACATAAATGCTGAGTCGATCAAATCCATAGGATAGGTTGCCCATGCAAATATTGCTTGAAAGATTAAAAAAAGTACTACTAAAAAAATAAAATAACCCCAAACTCGGTGTGTTAAGACGCTATCAATTTTATACGACCATGATTTTTGAACTGGATTATCTGGAGAAATTATGTGGTCATTGATTATCGAACTAATGACTTTATATCTTTCAAGAGTTTCCTTCGCCTGCATCTGTTGCTGATTGAATTCGTATTGCGAACAAACAGCACGAATCTTTTCTCTTTTGAATTCAGGAATTTCAAAATTGCTTATTAAGTCAAGATTGTTTGCAACTAGAAATGCATTGTAATTACTTTTTACATTTACGGTTTGACGAATCGTATCAATAACTTCTGGAGCAAATTGATGGATGTTGATGAAGTCATTAATTGGTGGAGGAAAAGGTTTTGTAATTGCAGCTTTCAGTTCTTTAATTCCTTCGTTCCTTCGAGCATTCATTGCTACAATCGGAATTCCTAATCGCTCTTCTAACTTTTCAAAATCTATAACCACCTTTTTGAAACGAACAATGTCCATCATGTTAATCACTAAAATGACAGGAATTTTCAAATCAACAATTTGTGAACATAAAAATAAATTACGTTTGAAATTTGTTCCATCTGCTACCACAATCGTCAGGTCTGGATGAGCTTCATTTTGTGGATCGCAAAGCAGTTGGAAAGGAATTCTCTCTTCTGGTGATTTGGGATAAAGTGAATAAGTGCCGGGCAAATCTATTATCTCGGCATAAACTTCATTGTTGAATTTGTCTCGTAAGCTACAAAAACCAACTTTTTTTTCTACAGTAACGCCTGGAAAATTAGCAACCTTCTGACTCAATCCTGTAAGTGCGTTGAACACCGAAGACTTTCCGCTATTGGGATTCCCTATTAAAGCTATTTTTATTTTTTTTACCACCTATCAGACACTTTATTAACTCACCTTGATTCGAACTGTCGCCGCTTCCCCTTTTCTTAAACTCAGCATATAACCAGCAACAGAGATGGCTATAGGATCACCAAGAGGGGCAATGCGAATCACTTCAACTAATTCGCCGGGAATACAACCCATTTCAAGTAGTTTTAATGATAGATCGTAATCAGTGAACGATTCAATTTGACCTTTTTGGCCTTTTTTCAATTCTGAAAGAAATTTAATTACCAAAGCTATCCTTAATAAGAATCATTTTAAACAAGAGCGTAAAAGTATTTTTTATTTTTAAATAAATGAATGATTTTCGTCAAAATCACCTCTAGCATGGGGTCAATTTTATTTAGTGTAAATGCTTTATAAAGACTGGCTTAATGACAACGTTACAACTTTTGTAATAACAGCAGTTGAATTCTAAGTGTAAAGATTGTCAAATTGAGATCCTTTGTGCGTCAAGAGGGACGTTCAAGAGTGTTTGCAGGCTTCCTGCTAAACTTGGGACAATCGCATTTTTTTTTGAAAACAAAACAGCCATTGAGTACAGTGCTGCTTACCAAACAAATGAGAATTGTAGCAAGACGAATATTTTTCTTTTGGAAGAACATTTGACAAAGATAATGGAAGAAATAATAGCTGCAGTACTATTTCTTTCTCGGTTCCGTTCATGGTATCAAAAATTAATTTGATTCATCTTTTGAAAGTCAATCAATCTTTCTCACTACTAAGCCTGTATTTTATTATTTTTACCGCAGATTATGAATTCACTTTTTCACTTAGGCAGGTATTGGATCTTTATGAAGGATCTGATAATTAAACCAGAAAAATTTTCCATTTATTGGAAGCAATTTACACGGGAAGTCGATAATTTTGGCTATGGTTCTTTAGGAATTGTTGCCTTGACTTCTGTTTTTATGGGGGCGGTAATAACGATACAGACTGTCTATAATTTGGTCAATCCTTTAGTACCACTTTCTGCTGTTGGTCTTGTAGCTCGTGATTCAATCATCTTAGAATTTTCACCTACTATGATGTCATTAGTTCTTGCAGGAAAAATTGGATCCAGCATTGCTTCAGAAATCGGAACTATGCGAGTAACTGAACAAATTGATGCGCTGGAAATTATGGGTATTAACTCATCAGCATATCTTGTTCTTCCAAAAATTCTTGCTGCAATTTGCATCTTTCCTTTCGTAGTTATTATTTCTATGTTTCTTGGCATTGCTGGTGGATGGGTTGCAGGAGTTTTAGGTGGAGCGATAAGTTCGGCAGATTACATCACAGGAATTCAACAAACTTTCATCCCTTTTAATATTGTCTTTGCAATGATAAAGACGATTACTTTTGCCTACATCATCACAACTGTTTCTGCGTATCATGGATATCATACGGAAGGTGGCGCTCTTGAAGTTGGAAAGTCTAGCACCAGCGGAGTTGTTTATAGTAGTATTCTCATTTTAGTTTTTGATTACATTCTCACTCAACTCATCCTCACATGATAGAATTGAAAGACATTAGAAAAAGTTTTGGAGGAAGAGAAATTCTAAAAGGAATCTCAACTGTTTTTCAAACAGGGCAGATAAGTTTAGTTATCGGTGGAAGTGGAAGCGGAAAAACTGTCTTAATGAAATGTATGGTTGGCTTGGAAGAAATTGATACCGGTGAAATTAAATATGATGAAAATGTATTTAGTAACCTGACACGAAAGGAAAGAAAACCTTTTCGTCAGGAAATCGGAATGGTCTTTCAAGGAGGAGCTCTTTTCGACTCCTTAAATGTTGAACAGAATGTAATGTTTCCATTGAATATGTTTACGAATTTGTCGATGGAAGAGAAGCGTGACAGAGTAAATTTCTGTTTGAACCGAGTAAACCTTGTCAATGTAAATAATCTTACTCCGTCAGAATTATCTGGAGGAATGAAAAAAAGAGTTGCTATTGCTAGAGCAATTGCTCCTAATCCGAAATACCTTTTTTGTGATGAACCCAATTCAGGCTTAGATCCGCAAACTGCAATTGTTATCGATAATTTGATTTTGGAAATTACTCAGGAATTTAACATCACTACTATTGTCAATACACACGACATGAACTCTGTGATGGAAATAGGTGATAAAGTTATCTATGTGTACAAAGGAGAAAAATGGTGGGAAGGTACTATTGAAGATATTTTGAAAACAGATAATAAAGAATTAAACGATTTTATTTTCGCAAGTAAGCTTGCGAAGAATGTAAAAAATATGGGACTGTTGAAATAGCAGATAATTAGCATCAAATAAAAATCCCCTCTTTGTTTAGAACACAGAGGGGATTTTTTATGAATACTATTCTAAAAAATTATTTCGAAGTTTATTACTTGGTTAGATTGATAACTTCTGTATTTACTCCTTTATCACTAATTACTCGAACCATATATTGTCCGGCAGGTTGAGAAGAAAGATCAATCATTTGAGAAGATAATGTGCTGAATACTTTGCTATAAACATTTTGTCCAATTGCATTAAACACACTAACTGTGAAAGATTCTGAATTGATAGTGCTATTAACATAAATAGAACCTGTCGATGGATTTGGATAGACAACTGTTTTTCCTTTTGCAATAGTTGAAATTCCTACGCCAGCTGATTTTGTAATATTGATATCATCTAAACGCAATCCTGCTATTGAATCGCTACTCATAACATGGAATCCAAAGTAATATGTTCCTGCTGTTGTTACAGTAAATGGAACTGATACTGGAACGTATGCTGTGTTGGTAACCAATGTTAATGGCGAAAGGTTTTGAACGATTGCAGTGCTCACTTGGTTAGTAGCTAATACTGATTCAAAGAAAGTTGGAGTCGATGTACTTGTTGCACGATAGAAGAATGATAAATTATATTGAACTGTATCGCTTAATTCAAAACAAGTAGTGTATAGATAATCTGCTGCTGTTGGAGCATTAATTCTTGCGCAAAAACTTCCGCTATGAGGAAGAACATTCGAAAGCTCCCAAGAAATTGAATCATTATTTAAGTCTTCGATTTTGTAACCAGAAAGATCGTCAGTCATTTCAAATCCGTTTGTATAACCAGCTCCGCTAATTGGTCGTGGTCCTGTATAGAAAATAGCATTCGCAGTGTCATTAGTTTGAACGGTATCTCCAAGAACAGAAAGGTACACTTTCAAAGTGTGATTTCCAGCTGCTGAAAAATCTGCTGGCAATACAAATGGATAGGATAAAGTTGCACCAGGAAGAATAGTGGTCGAAACTGACTCAACAACTGGAGCACTGCCATCTGCTATATAACTAATGTCGAAGTTGGTGATGTTCGTTCCGCCATTGTTGTAAATTGATACTGTTACAATTTCACTATTTGAAAGCAATGTACAACTGTTCTGAGGTGAGTCTATACTTGATAATACGGCATCTGTACCCAATGCTTCATACAAAGTAACATCATCAATCATCCAGAAATAATCGTAATCACCTATGAAATTAAATTTTAAATATACTGTCACTTGATTAGCCGCAAGTGCTGATATGTCAAGGTCAACTGCATTTGCATTTGGTGTAGCACTGTTCTGAGCCAATCCAGTACTTGCATTAAGTACCTGAGTCCACGTTGTACCATCTGTGCTTACAGAAACAGTTGCAATTTCATTGTAGTGAGCTAATAACTCGTTAAAAAATAAATGAACGTTTGAATGAGTAGAGCAATCTATTGCACCACTAATTAAGTCAGCATTTTCTCCTCCAACACTTGTGTTACCTGCATCAGAGTCATAAAGCATATAGCCATTAGCCGCCGAAGTATTGGTTGGACTTAATGAGTCAAGGCCAGGGTAAGATGTTGAATTTGCAATTCCTGTTGTTGTATATGCCCAATTCACACCGTGAGTAGAATTGTCTATTGCCTGCCATCCTGCAGGTAATCCTGTAGAAAAATCTTCATAGTAAAATGGCGACAAAACGTTCGTTCTGTTTTGCTGAACCATTTTATGGCTTTTGTTAGTGTTGACATGTCGATTGGATCTTGTACCAGCTCCAATTACAGAGACAGAACTCAAGATTAAAAATAAGAAAGCAAAACGGGTATAGTTTTTCATGCTGCTGAATTAAATGGTTTTTTTAATTGATTTAGGGAATCAAATGTATGATTTTATCTATGAAAACTCAAATTGGAAATTTGTTTTATCACTTAGTTTATACAGTCTCCTCCATGTAAGCCTCAATCGGAGGACAGGCACAGACTAAATTTCTGTCTCCAAAAGCATTATCCACTCTGCCTACTGTAGGCCAGAATTTATGCATCGTTACAAATTGCAATGGGAACGCTGCTTTTTTACGTGAATATTTGTGATTCCATTCGTCTGAACAAATCACGTGCATTGTATGAGGAGCATTCTTCAAGACATTATCTTTCTTATCTGCCAGCCCTTTTTCGATTTCGTTAATCTCGTTTCTTATCTGAATTAATGCATCACAAAAACGATCGAGTTCACTTTTTGGTTCACTTTCGGTTGGCTCAATCATAATTGTTCCCGGTACTGGGAAAGACATGGTAGGTGCATGAAAGCCATAATCCATCAGCCTTTTGGCGATATCTTCTACTTCAATTCCTGCTGATAATTTGAAAGGACGACAATCAAGAATCATTTCATGAGCAACTCGATTTTTTGTTCCAACATATAAAACTTGATAATGCGATTCTAACCGTGCCTTCATATAGTTGGCATTTAAGATTGCATACTTGGTCGCATCGGTTACACCATCTCTGCCAAGCATTTTAATATATGCATAAGATATTAATAAAATACTTGCACTTCCCCATGGTGCTGCAGATACAGCGGGAGTATTTCCTCCCATTTTTATTATTGGATGAGAAGGTAAAAATGGAGCGAGATGTTTTGCAACTCCAATTGGTCCCATTCCTGGGCCACCACCGCCGTGAGGAATTGCAAAAGTTTTATGTAAGTTTAAATGACAAACATCTGCACCAATGGTAGCAGGATTTGTTAAGCCAACTTGTGCATTCATATTGGCGCCATCCATATAAACTTGTCCGCCATTAGTGTGAATTATTTGTGTGATTTCTTTAATGCCTTCTTCAAATACTCCGTGTGTAGATGGATAAGTCACCATTAATGAACTCAAAGATTCTTTATAAAGTTCAGCTTTGGTGCGAAGATCAACGATGTCAATATTTCCCAGTTCATCACATTTTACAACAACTACTTTCATTCCAGCCATCACTGCACTCGCGGGATTGGTTCCATGTGCAGAAGAAGGAATCAATACAACATCTCGATGTTCATCACCTCGGCTATGATGATAAGCACGAATCACCATTAGTCCAGCGTATTCTCCTTGAGCACCAGAATTTGGTTGCAAAGACATTGCATAAAAACCTGTGATTTCACAAAGCTGTTTTTCTAATTCAGAAATGATCTGTTGGTATCCTTGAGTTTGGTCGGTAGGAGCAAAGGGGTGAATGGAATTCCATTCAGGCCAACTTATCGGAATCATTTCACTCGTTGCATTTAACTTCATCGTACAACTGCCGAGAGCAATCATACTGTGATTTAATGAAAGATCTTTATTCTCTAACATAGTAATATATCGCAACATTTCTGATTCAGAATGGTGAGAGCTAAATACAGGATGAGTTAAAAAAGATGAAGTTCTGACTAAGGATTCTGGAATATGTGAAGAAGAATTTTCTACCAATTTCCCTGAAGTGTTTTTGCTTTTTGAAAGTACTGCAATTATTTTTTGTAATTCTTCTTCACTAGTAGTTTCGTCAATGCTTATTGAAAATGTATTGTTTTCAAAATATCTGAAATTGATTTCGCTTTCCACTGCAATTTTCTTCACCATTAAAATTTCATTTCCGGCATCAAGAAGAATTGTATCAAAGAAATTTTTATGGATGATGTTGTAACCCATTTTGATAGAGCTCTCAGCCAATCGACTTGCATTGCCATGAATTTTATCTGCAATGGCTTTCACTCCTTTGGGCCCATGATAAACGGCATACATACTTGCCATAACCGCCAATAAAACCTGAGCAGTACAGATGTTCGAAGTTGCTTTGTCTCTTCGAATATGTTGTTCTCTAGTTTGCAAAGCCATTCGCAAAGCTCTGTTACCTTGTGCATCTACGGAAACACCAATAATTCTTCCTGGCATTTCACGCTTGTAAGTTTCTTTCGCTGCAAAGAAAGCAGCGTGTGGTCCGCCATACCCTAGTGGAACGCCAAAACGTTGTGAGTTTCCAAATACAACATCTGCTCCCCATTCTCCCGGCGGCATCACTTGCGTGAGCGCCATTAAATCTGATCCAACTGCTATCTGAATTCCTATCGCCCGCGCCTTCTTCACCCAATCACGATAATCAGGAATGTTTCCTTCAGCAGTTGGGTATTGTAAAATGGCACCGAAATAACTTTCATCAATTGATGTTTTTGAAATATCTTCAATTACTAATTTAATTCCAAGTGGTGCTGAACGTGTTTTTAAAACATCAATTGTTTGAGGGAAACATGTATGTGAAACAAATAATTTATTTGCATTAGCACTAACTTTTTCTTTTGATCTGGTAGCAAAAAACATATGCATGGCCTCTGCTGCAGCTGTACTCTCATCTAATAACGATGCATTGGTTATTTCCATCCCCGTCAAATCCAAAACCATTGTCTGATAGTTTAGAAGTGCTTCTAACCTTCCTTGAGAAATTTCAGCTTGGTAAGGGGTATAAGCTGTGTACCAACCTGGGTTTTCTAAAACATTTCTTAAAATGACTCCGGGAGTAATTGTGTTGTAATAACCCAAGCCTATATGCGATTGAAAAACTTTATTCTTAGCCGCCACTATTTTCAACTCTTTCAAAAAACGATACTCTTCTTGACCTTCAGCTAAATTCAAACTGTTCTTCAATCGAATGCTAGAAGGAACGGTCTGTGAAATTAAGTCTTCAAGAGATTTAACTCCGATCTCTTTTAACATCAAATCAGCATCGGCACTATCAGGCCCGATATGACGATCTGAAAACTGTGAATTTGACATATATTTTTGGGGTTATTTTTCAGGCCCAAAGGTACAATCATTTAACTTCAAATTGAACACCATTTTGTCTGTGTTGAAAAAAAATCAAGTTAAAATCTACAATGTCGATCTGCTTTTCATTCGTAAATAAATGGAGGTGCTAGTTTCGTCAAACGCTTTCGTCACATTAAATAGTTGTCGCCTTAGAAAATGTAAAAGGACTTATTGTTAGCTTATTTTTTATGAGAAGATTTGATTAATAATTAATTTAAAGAGTTTTGTTGTACTTTTGAAAAATCATAACAATCGAATGCAAAGAATACTCATCGGTATTATTTTGATTTTGTCACTGAAGGTAAAGGGTCAGGATACAATCGTTTTGATTTCAGGAAAAACTATTCCCGTAAAATCAGTTGAATATCGTGGCTATTCTATCGATTATCGAACTGCTGATGGACTTAAACTGAAGTCAATAGACGTTTCTAGGGTTTATTCTGTGAAGTACAGTTCTGGTGCTGAAAAAGTAGTTTTTAGAACGGATTCGTTAGATGCTGCAGATTTTACAGAAGACGAAATGAGACGGTTCATTATTGGTGAACAAGATGCACGGATATTTTATCGAAATAGCTCGGCTAAATTTGCCAGTTTTGTTGTTGGCGGTGGCGGTGCTTTTTTTGGATTTTTTGGAATTCCTGTTCCATTGCTTTTCTCTTCGGCCATTGGTGGATTTTCTCCAAATGTGGAAAAGAATTTAACATTCAAAATTTCAGGTGACGCGTCTTCCGTAGCTGGGCTCTCTCAAAGTAAAGTTGTGAATTCCGTTATCGGAAGTAATGTGAATCCGGTTTTTCAAAAAGATTCTAGATTGATGATTGCTGGTAAGTCTATCGTTTTTGAAGAAACCTCATCACTTGATTCTGCAGTGAAAATAATTAACGCTAAATTCCAAGCTCATCGTGTTCATGCTGCTAATCAAAATAACAAGCTAAGGCTGTATCGTTCCTCGGACGATAAAAATCTGTCAGATCAAATTTATATGGAAGGCTTTGAAAAGAGGGCGAGAGATTATAAAATTAGAAATTCTTTACTTGGTGGTTTAGCAGGATACATCGTAGGTGCAATTACCTTGTCTATTATTTATCACAAATAGTTTTCTTATCATGAAAGATAAACTGAATAAGTTTCTTCATGAATTTGTTTTCCGGAATTTTTTTATTGCTCTATGTTCTGTATCGATGGTTTTTTCAACCTTCCTTCTGAATAACATAAATCTTAATTGGACACATTTTACTGTTTTTCTAACTGCGTCAACTTTTCTACTCTATAACTTTCATATTTATTCTTTTCATCTGAGTTATTCGACAATTGCTTCTTTTAAAAAGTCATTCTTCCTATTTAAAATTTCTACTTTTTATCTCATCGCATTTACAGCAGCTATTATTATCTCAGTTGAACAGATTTTATTCTTCAACAAAAACATTATTTTATTTCTTATTCCTCTTACAGTTTTAACGCTCCTTTATTCCATGCCATTGTGGGGAATAAAAAAAAAGATCCGAATTAGAGAATCGTTCTTTGTTAAGTTGCCGTTACTAGGAATTGTTTGGTCACTTGCGACTGTTGTAATTCCATTAGTCGAACAAAATATTGACTTAACGACCTCGTTTGTTATCAAGCAAGTTGTTTGTAGGTTCCTGTTTATATTTGCTTTGTGCGTGCCATTTGAAATAAGAGACGTCGAAGTTGACCGATTCCAACAAATAAAAACGCTGCCACTAGTATTTGGAATTCAATCCACCAAAAACATTGGTTTTTTGTTTCTAGCAATTGAAATAATAATTCATCATACCATGAATCTCCCGCTTAAAATTATTTTAGCACTCGATTTTTCATCCTTGTTCGCTATGGTTTGGATCATTATTCAAAAAAACAAAATGAATGTTTATTTTTATAAATTATTTGTAGATGGAACAATGGTTTTGAGATTTATTTTTATTTACCTTGCCTTAAATCTGAAATGAAAAACTATAGTAACGAAATTTTCGAACATTTGGTGAGACTAATAAGAAGCAATTCAGATTCTGAACGAGAATGGCTTCGGCTTAATGAAGCGGAGGAATTGGTTTGTTTTTGGGATGCAGTTTGTGATGATGAAGTATCTTTCAAATGGCTGATGAAGAATAATTTTACAGCTCTAGCCGCTGTAGTTGATGGCTTGGCAGAAAATCAAAAAGCAAAATTGTTTTTATTAAAGGGCGGACATCGTGAGTTGGCGGCTTTTGTTGAAGCGTGTTTTGGTACACAGAAAGCAATCTCTTTTTTATTGCAAAATAATTATAGTGGTTGGCTGTTAGTTGCTAAAGAAATTTACAACCTAGATCAGAAAAAAGAGAAATCTTCTTTTTGGGGATTGTTCCATTTAGGAAATCCCTTTAAAAAATAAGAGAATATTATTTCTTACAACCTCTACATTCTCTCAATCTTTTACTCTGACCTCATTTAATTTCTTCCCCCAATAAACTAAACGTTTTCACCAAAGCATTACAGATTTTATTAGCTGCTTCTAGCAGGACTTCATCTGAATGTGCTGATGAAATAAAGCCAACTTCATAGCCACTTGGACCAAAATAAACTCCTGCTTCAAGTAGTTCTTTATGTAGCACTTTGAAAAATTTCATACTATCAGCATCAATGTCACTCGCCGTTTGTACTTTTTCTTTATTCGTAAATGCAAGCCAAAAGATCGATCCTATGCTAAATATTTTAAACATAAAATTATGCTTCTTTGCAAATGAATTTATTTCAGCAACAAACTTTTCAGTCTTTGAATGGAGGTTTGTGTAAAATTCTTTTTGCAGACACATTTTTAATTGTGCAATTCCTGCACTCATGGCCACTGGATTTCCTGAAAGTGTCCCAGCCTGATAAACATTTCCTTCAGGCGATATATAAGCCATAATTTCTTTACTCGCTCCATAAGCTCCAACTGGCATTCCCCCGCCAATAATTTTTCCATAGGTGATTATGTCCGGTTGAATTCCATAGTGACCTGCCGCTCCTTCAAAACCAACTCTGAAACCGGAAATTACTTCGTCAAAAATTAATAGTATTCCGTTTTTTTTTGTAATCTCTCGTAGGAACTCTAAATATTCTTTGTCTTGTAAAATCAATCCGTTATTCGCAGGAATAGGTTCTATGATGATTGCAGCAATATCTTCTTTGTAATCGGAAACTGCAATCTCTAACGCTCTTCTATCATTCAATGGTATTACCATTGTGTCTTTCGCAACAGATTCTGTAACGCCTGCTGAAGATGAAATTCCAAAAGTGGATAATCCACTTCCTGCATTTACTAACAACGAATCAACATGCCCATGATAACAACCTTCAAATTTGACAATAACATCTTTTCCAGTAAAGCCTCTTGCCAATCTTAATGCCGACATCACCGCTTCTGTACCTGAAGAAACAAATCTTATTTTCTCTATAAACCGATTGTTTGTTAGAATCAGTTCAGCTAACTCATTTTCTTTTTGTGTAGGAGCTCCAAAAGTGGTTCCATTTTCAACAGCAGCGATAATTTCTTTCTTTACTCGCTCGTTGTTATGGCCATGAATCAATGGACCCCATGAGCAACAAAAATCAGTAAATTTATTTCCATCTGCATCCCAAAGAAATGGACCATCACCTCTATCAATAAATAAAGGTGTGCCACCAACAGATCGAAAAGCACGAACAGGAGAATTAACCCCACCTGGAAAATAATTTTTTGCTTTTTCAAATAGTTCTTCTGATTTCTCGCGCTTCATACAGTTATTGTTTTGTTTGTAAAAGTAACTGTTAATTGTCAATTAAGAAACAAAGAGAATATTGTATAATGTCATTTTTCTATTTCAAAAAAATGTAAAACTTTCTATTGAAAAAATAAAACTTATTTGCTTTGAATTAGTTGTATTTTAATAAACTCATCGTAAATACCCAGTGATTACTATTTTCGGTGCTACATTTTTTTTTGATTTTAATAATACCCTCTCAAAATCTGTTTTTATTTTAGACATTCATGATAGTTTTATCTGCTAAAATGTACCATATTTGCACTCATGTCTGAATTTAAAAACACTACAGAATTTGCGTCACTCCAAGATCAAAATGACGCATTAAAGTCTTTTAAAAGTGAATTTTATTTTCCAATTATGGATGGAAAAGAGGTGGTTTATTTCACTGGAAATTCTTTAGGGTTACAGCCAAAAATAACTCAAGATTATATTCTTGCTGAATTAGAAGATTGGGCAACTTATGGAGTTGAAGGACATTTTCATGGAAGGAATCCTTGGTACTCATATCAAGACATCCTCACAAACCAACTTGCTACTTTGTTAGGAGCAAATCCGGATGAAGTTGTTGCCATGAATTCTCTTACTACTAATTTACATTTACTCTTAGTCTCATTTTATAGACCAACAGAAAAGCGTTATAAAATTATTTGTGAGTACGACGCATTTCCTTCCGATTTATATGCTTTGCAATCGCAAGCTAGTTTTCATGGGTTTGATCCGAACGAAGCTGTTGTAATGATTAAAGCGCATCAAGGAGAATATACTTTGAAGACAGAAGATATTATTTCTGCTATTGAAAAAGAAGGCAGTGAACTCGCCACTGTGATGTTAGGAGCGGTGAATTATTACACTGGACAATTTCTCGACCTTGAAAAAATTGTAAAAGCTGCTCACAAAGTTGGTGCTACTGTCGGATTTAATTTAGCGCATGCTGCTGGAAATGTCATGCTTAAACTACATGACTGGCAAGTGGATTATGCATGCTTTTGTAGTTATAAATATTTGAATGCAGGTCCCGGTGGTGTCTCTGGAATTTTTGTTCATCTAAAACATGCCGATGATAAATCACTTCCAAAATTTGCAGGATGGTGGGGAAATGATCCTGAAACTAGATTCACAATTCCTCGAACTTTTATTTCAGCACATGGCGCACGGAGCTGGCAATTAAGTAATGCTCCTGTATTACCGATGGCAGCTTTGAAAGCATCACTCGATATATTTGAGGATGCAGGTTTAGATGAACTGAGAGCGAAGAGTATTCAGCTAACTGCTTATTTGGAATTTATATTAAAGGAAATAAATCAGAATTATTTAACAAAATTTTCTGAAAATGCTTTGCAAATAATTACCCCAACCGCTCCCGATGAAAGAGGTTGTCAATTGTCATTTATTGTTTTTAAAAACGGAAAAGAAATTCATCGTCAGTTAGCAGACAAAGGATTTATTCTCGATTGGCGAGAGCCTGATGTTATTCGAGCTGCGCCTGTCCCTCTGTATAATTCGTTCTCAGATATTTTTGAGTTCGGTAAGTGCTTGTCTCAAATTATTATGATTGATAAATAATATTACCCCCCCCAATAAAATATGACTGGAAAAAATAAGGAGATAACAATTTTAGGAGCCGGCTTAGTTGGATCTCTGCTGTCTATTTATTTATCTCGTCGTGGCTATCATGTTTCTATTTATGAGAGGCGCGGTGATATGCGAAAACAAACAATGGTAGCGGGAAGATCAATCAATCTGGCCTTGTCGGATCGAGGTTGGAAAGCATTAAAAGGTGTTGGCATTGATGAGGAAATTCGAAAAGTTGCCATACCGATGGACCGAAGAGTGATGCATAGTATCAATGGTGAATTAACATCACAAAAGTATGGTGATGCTGGACAAAACATTTATGCTACTTCTAGAGGAATATTGAATTGTACTCTGATGGATGAGGCAGAAAAATGTGGTGTAAAAATTTATTTCGATCACCGATGCACTGGAATTGACCTCCAACATTCAACTGCAAAATTTGACTATGAAGGCAAACAACTTTCGATAAGTAGTCAATTATTATTTAGTGCCGATGGCGCTTTTTCAGCAGGTAGATTGCAAATGCAATTAAGCTCAGATCGTTTTGAATATTCACAGCATTATCTCCAACATGGATATAAAGAGTTACTCATCCCTGCAGGTCAAAACAATACTTTCTTAATTGAAAAAAATGCTTTGCATATTTGGCCTCGCGGCGGTTATATGTTGATTGCTCTTCCTAATTTAGATGGTAGCTTTACTTGTACATTGTTTTTTCCACATGAAGGTGAAACATCTTTTGCTTCTATCAAAACTGAAAAAGAATGCGAGCTCTTCTTTCAAAAAACATTTCCCGATGCAGTAGCGTTGATGCCAGACGTTGCCAAACAATTTTTCTTTAATCCTACAGGCTCGTTGGTAACTGTTAAATGTTTTCCATGGATTTATAAAGATAAAATTTGTTTGATTGGTGATTCTGCTCATGCAATCGTTCCTTTTTATGGGCAAGGAATGAATTGTGGTTTTGAAGATTGTACTGTTCTCAATCAATTGATGGAGAAACATGGTGAAGATTGGGAAGCAATCCTAAATGAATTTCAGAATTCAAGAAAGCCTAATGCCGATGCTATTGCTAAATTGGCTGTGATGAATTTTATAGAGATGCGAGACCTGGTAGGTAGTAAAGAATTTTTGTTACGTAAAAAAATTGAAGCAAGAATTCATGACAAATATCCTGATAAATGGTTACCCCTTTATTCTCAAGTTACTTTCAGTGACATTCCTTATTCTGTTGCTCTTAAAAATGGTGTGATGCAGAATGAAATTATGGAAAAAGTAATGAAGGTTACGGATATTGAAAGCAAATGGGAAAGTCAGGAAATTGAAGAAATGATTTTAAACGCAATTCAATAAAGAAGTGAAAAAATCTCAATCAGACTTGAATTCAATAGTAGCTTGGAAGGTTGCATTAGCAAAAAAACCTTTTAGAATTCAGGTTATAATTTTTGCAATTCTACTAAGTACCTTTTCTTTCATTTTCACTTGGTTTTTTGATTTCGTTGAGGCTAGAAATGGAATTCAGATTCATGATTTCGTTCTGAATACTGTCCCAGCATACAATGTAAGTTGGGGTGTATTCTTCGTATTGTATTCTGCTATCATAGTTGGAATGGTAACACATCGAGCACATCCGAATATAGTTTTGACAATTGTTCAAACGTATATTCTCATAACCTTTGTTCGTATGCTCTCAATTACTTTAGTACCGCTTGAACCACCAATTGGATATATTCCATTGAGAGAACCAATTGTTCAGTTTTTTACCAATGGAGGAAGGATCATTTCAAAAGACTTGTTTTTCTCTGGTCACATGACAACTGTACTTTCGCTTTATTATGGAACTCAAAATAGAAATGCTAAAAAATATTTATTGTTTTGCGTTTTTTCAATGGCCTGTTTACTAATTGTTCAACATGTTCACTATACAATAGATGTACTTTTTGCTATACCATTCACTTATCTTGTCTATCAATTATGTAAAAAATATTTAGGGGACAACGATTTATTTCATTGAACAAATGGATTGTTTTTCTTCTCATGCCCAATGGTAGTGGATGGTCCGTGGCCTGGATAAACTATAATTTCAGGAGCTAATGTGTAGAGTTTTTCGCGAATACTTTTTGAAAGAACTTCAAAATCTCCTCCAGGCAAATCTGTTCGCCCGATACTCTCGAGAAAGAGAACATCACCTGCAATCAATTGGCTACTTTTATGGTGCAGAAAACAAAGACTTCCTGGACTATGACCGGGAGTAAAAAATACCGCTAATTCACTTTCACCGAATTTGAAAATATCACCTTCTTTTATAAAAGTCGATGGTGATGGAGAGGGTTCCATTTCAATTCCCCATGTTTGTCCATAAACTGGTCCATCGTTCAAAAGCTTTTCTTCAATTTGATTCATCACAATCGGAATCCCATATTTACCTGTCAAATAATTGTTACCTAAAACGTGATCAATATGAGCATGGGTTAATAGAATTTTTACCGGCCGTAAAGAATTTGACGTTATAAAATCACTTAATGTTCGCTTCTCATCATCAGAATAACAACCCGGATCCACTATAACACATTCATTAGTATCGTCACTCAAAATATAAGTATTTTCCTCAAAAGGATTAAAAGTGAACTTTTGGATTTTTAACATTTCAGACCAGTTTTTTAGTCGTCACAGAATTGCAAAGAATGAATTGCTATGAACAATATTTGTACAAATTTAGTTACATTCGCACTATAAGAAGATAATCTTAGAAAATAAATTCTTTGACTTTGGTTCTCGATACTGATCATTTCTTCCGTATTAACTTGAGACAGGCGAGTAGCTTCACAATATGAAAAAAATCTTTCTTGCGTTTATTCTTGTCGTTTCACTTTTTGTCATCCGTGGCTCTGTTGTCAATGGCCAATTTTATAATGGCTATTCTATGCAATTTGGTAAAAATCGAGTTCAATATGATGAACGATTTTGGTCTTTGATGAAATTTAAAAATTATGACACGTATTATTATTTGGGTGGACTTGACTTAGCAGCTTTTACTGGGAGAACTGCACAAACTGACTTGGAGCAAATTGAAAAATTGTTTGATTATAAATTAGACGGAAGAATTCAATTTATAATTTATAATAAACTCGGTGATGCAAAACAATCAAACATCGGACTTGAAACAGATGATGTAGGATCAAATAATACTGGAGGCGTTACACGGATAGTCGGTAATAAAGTCTTCTTGTACTTTACTGGTGACCATGAAATATTTCATCAACAAATTAGAGAAGGAATTGCCCGCGTTTTAATTGATCAGATTATGTACGGCGGTGATGTAAAAGACCGGATTCAAAATTCTGCACTCTTAACTTTGCCTGATTGGTATATCAATGGATTGATATCTTACGTTGCACGTTCGTGGAATACGGAAATTGATAATCGTGTTCGCGATGGCGTTTTATCGAAACGATATCTGAAGTTTAATCACCTTACTGGAATTGATGCTGTGTATGCTGGACATAGCATTTGGAAATTCATCATCGACACTTACAGCGAATCTGCTGTTTCGAATTTACTTTACATGACAAGAGTAAACCGAAATATCGAAAGTGGTCTAATGTATGTGCTTGGTCAAAATGTAAAAGACCTAGCTTATAACTGGAAAGAATCAGTTACTGCGAGGTATGCAAATTCAGATCTGAATAAAGATTCAGTGGAAGCAATAAATATTCTTAAAAAATCTAAACCAGATTATTTCTATTCGCAACTTCATACCAGCAATGATGGAAGAAAAAGTGTCTATGTGAGTAATAATTTAGGTCGTTACAAAGTTTATCTTTTCGATAATGAAAAGAAGAAACGCAAACGAATTTTGAGAAGCGGTTATAGAAGTTATGCGCAAGAAACCGATATTTCATTTCCGGTTTTAGCTTGGCATCCTACTGGACAATTGTTTGCAGTTGTGAGAGAGAGAAAAGGAAAATTATTTCTCGGGACTTATACTCTAAATTCTAAAAAGTATGAAGAGGCTCCTTTATTTAATTTTGAAAAAGTTCTAGACTTCAGTTATTCTGACGATGGCCAATCGCTAGTGATGTCTGCTATTCAAAAAGGTCAGAGTGATATTTTTGTTTATAACCTTCGCACACATGTAGCGGAACAAATTACCCATGATTTTTATGATGACTTATATCCACATTTTATCAATCATTCAACAGCAATTGTATTTGCATCTAATCGTGTAAATGACACGTTGGATGTCGATAAGAAAACTGTTCTTCCGGAAAATTCTAATTTCGATATTTTTTATTTCGATTATAAAAGTCACTCTGCTATTTTGCGGAGAATAACTAATACTCCATCGTTTAACGAAATGCAGCCAATGCAATATGACTCAGCTAATATTGCTTATTTGAGTGATGAAAATGGAATTGTAAATCGTTATGTTGCGCATTTAGATAGCGCTCTTAGTTACGTGGACACCACCGAACATTATCGAATGATCGTTGACAACTATCCTCAGACTAATTACTCGAGGAATATCTTATCGATGGATATTAATTCTCGACAGAATAAAGTAAGTGAGTTGGTTTTTGAAAAAGGAAAATATAAATTATTTGTTGGGACAAAAAAGAATGCCTTGATTTCCCAAACGCCTCTTTCAAAAACTCTTTATAGAAGTGAACAAGCACGTGCTTTAACGACTCCAAAAGTTGAACCTAAGAAAAAGGAAACAATCGAAGTAAATATTATTGACAGTGACAAAAATCCTGCACCAGTTGATTCAAATGCTGTGAACATAGATAATTATGTTTTTCAAAGTGATTTTCCAAAATCAAAAAAGAAAGAAAAGAAAAATGATACTCCTGTTTCGGAGTTTATAACTGTAGCTGACTCTGTGAAAACAACCATATCAGATTCAGTTGTTTTCCAATTACCTAAACAACGTAATTATGAAACTGCTTTTTCTTCTAATTATTTTGTCAGTCAGCTCGACAATTCTCTCTTGAATCAAAGTTATCAGATTTTTAATGGTGGTAGTGCTATCTATTATAATCCTGGATTGAATGGTTTTTTCAAATTAGGAATTAGTGATTTGCTCGAAGACTATCGCATCACCGGAGGATTTAAATTGGCAGCAGATTTAAATAGCAACGAATATTTTTTAAGCTATGAAGATCTTAGAAAGCGATTTGATAAGCAACTAACTTTCTACCGTCAAGCAGTTTTACTCCCACAATTTGGAGCCAAACAATTTTCTCATGAAATCCGATCTACAGGCAAATATCCATTCTCAGATGTATCATCATTACGAGGTTCGATAGCCTATAGAAACGATAAAATTGTAACTTTATCATTAGATAAACGATCTCTTGAAACACCTGATGTAATGTTGCATTGGGCTTCTGCAAGAGTAGAATATGTTTTTGATAATACAATCAATCTCGGATTGAATTTATACAATGGCACTCGATTGAAATTGTTCAGTGAATATTACAAACAAATTAATCAGAAAAAATCGGGAATGATTATAGTTGGTGCTGATATTCGCCATTATCTAAAAATTCACCGAGAAATTATTTGGGCAAATCGTTTTGCATCTGGTTCTTCCTTTGGTCAAGAGCATCTTATTTACTATTTAGGCTCAACTGATAATTGGATTTCACCAACCTTCAACAATAATACGCAGATTGATTACACACAGAATTATTATTTCCAAGCCTTAGCTTCTAACTTAAGGGGCTTTGAGCAAAATATTAGAAATGGAAATACTTTTGCACTTGTGAATAGTGAATTAAGAATTCCTGTTTTCAAATATCTTTTAAATCGTCCTATCAAATCAGACTTTGTGAAAAATTTTCAAATAATTGGTTTTGGTGATATTGGTACTGCATGGAATGGAGCTTCGCCCTATGATTCTACTAACGTGTTTAACAAAAGTGTTGTCTCAAGTACGCCTTTTGTTGTCACCTTAGTGAAACAAAATGAGCCAATAGTTGCTGGTTATGGTTTTGGATTGAGAACGCGGTTACTTGGTTACTTCATTCGTGCCGATTGGGCTTGGGGTGTTGAAAATAGAGATATTCAACCTAATAGATTTTACTTCTCCTTTGGTTTAGATTTTTAATCGAGGTGTTTCACAAATATTAAATTATGCTGAAAGAAAATATTAAAACGCTTGCCGGAAAATATCGTGAAGATATTATTTCCTGCCGACGACACTTGCACATGAATCCAGAATTATCATTTCAAGAATTCAATACGCAAAAATTTGTTGAGGAAAAGTTGAAGGAATTTGGCGTCGATAATTTTCATCGTTTGGCAAACACTGGAGTTGTAGCTATGATAGAAGGGAAGAATCCTTCCAAAAAAGTTATTGCGCTACGAGCCGACATGGATGCCCTTCCAATTTTTGAAACTAATAAAGTTGATTACAAATCGAAGAATGATGGAGTGATGCATGCTTGTGGTCATGATGTTCATACATCTTCCTTGTTAGGTGTTGCTCGAATTTTAAATGAGTTGAAAGAAAGTTTTGAAGGAACAATTAAATTTATTTTTCAGCCTGGAGAAGAAAAACTTCCTGGTGGTGCAAGCATGATGATTAAAGAAGGAGTGCTTTTGAATCCTGCGCCATCTTCTATCCTTGGACAACATGTAATGCCGCAAATCAAAGCAGGAAAAGTTGGATTTAGAAAAGGTTTGTATATGGCAAGCACCGATGAGATTTATGTTAAAGTAAAAGGTAAGGGAGGACATGGTGCGATGCCTCATCTAACTATTGATCCTGTTTCTATTACTGCTCAAATGCTTGTTGCTCTCCAACAAATTGTGAGTAGAAATGCAAAACCATCACTGCCGTCTGTACTTTCATTTGGGAAAGTAATTGCAAACGGAGCAACCAATGTTATTCCCGATGAGGTTTATTTAGAAGGAACTTTCAGAACGCTCAATGAAGAATGGAGAGAAGAAGCACATCAGAAAATGAAGAAGATGGCTGAAGGAATTGCCGAAAGTATGGGTGGAAAATGCGAGTTTACTATTGTAAGAGGTTATCCTTTTCTAGTGAATGACGACAATGTAACTGATCGTGCAAGAAAATTTGCAGAAGAATATGTAGGCAGCGAAAATGTGGAAGACCTTGAGATCTGGATGGCCGCTGAAGATTTTGCATTCTATTCTCAAAAAGCTCCGTCTTGTTTTTATCGACTGGGAGTAAGAAATGAAGAGCAAGGAATTATTTCTTCCGTACACACGAGCACTTTCGACATCGATGAGTCTGCCCTTGAGACAGGAATGGGATTAATGGCCTGGATGGCTGTTAGGGAGCTGGAGAGTTGAAGGTATGTTAGAGGTAAAACGTAAGAAAAGTAAAAAGTCAGAAGATTTTAAATTAAAATTAATAAATAAAAATTAATAGGTAATACGGAATGATTTACAAGATTAATTTTTTTGGAAAAATAATTTTAACTTATTTAGTTCTAAATTTTATAAAAATAAAAAAGAGTATCAGTTTTGAAACTCAAAACCTATACTCTAATATTTTAATAGCCTAGCTACTTTTTTACTTTATAGTTTGAATGGTTACTTTTCCGTATTACATATTAATTATTAATACTTATTTTTTAATTTTCTAACTTATAGATTTAGACCTATACCCTTACTAATAATTTTCCTTCTTATTTAAAGAGTCTAAATTTTTTTTAATTTTTTAATTTTTTTTTGAACCTTGAACATTGGCCATGAATGACCAAGCAATTAAACCTTGAACCTTGGCCATGAATGATCAAGCAATTAAACCTTGAACCTTAAACTAAACCCTATGCGTCGATCTTCGCGTATTTTGCATTCTTCTCAATGAAGTCTCTTCTCGGAGGAACATCATCACCCATTAACATGGAGAAAACTCGATCTGCTTCGTGCGCACTGTCGATTGTGACTTGTCTGAGTGTTCTTGTTTCAGGATTCATTGTCGTTTCCCAAAGTTGTTCTGCATTCATCTCTCCAAGACCTTTGTATCGTTGAATATGTACACTGTCTTCTTTTCCGCTCGCTCCAACCAATGCTTTTACCGCAGCTAAACGCTGCTCATCTGTCCAAGCATAAGTAGATTCTTTCCCTTTCTTCACTAAGTAGAGTGGTGGAGTAGCTATGTACAAATATCCATGCTCTACTATCTCTCGCATGTGACGGAAAAAGAAGGTAAGAATCAATGTTGTAATGTGTGATCCATCAACATCGGCATCGGTCATGATGACAATTTTATGATAACGAAGTTTGTCAATATTTAACGGACGACCCTCTTTGTTTTCATCTCTAAAGACTCCAAGGGCAGTAAAAATATTCCGGATTTCTTCGTTTTCATAAATTCTATATTCCATCGCTTTTTCTACGTTGAGAATTTTACCTCTCAATGGTAAAATCGCCTGGAAGCGACGGTTACGACCTTGCTTTGCTGTTCCACCCGCAGAATCTCCCTCGACTAAATACAACTCACATCCTTCAGCATCGCTGTCACTGCAATCGGAAAGCTTTCCTGGTAAACCACTTCCTGTCAAAACATTTTTTCGCTGTACTAATTCTCTAGCTTTTCGTGCGGCATGACGAGCCGTTGCTGCAAGGATAACCTTGTCAACAATCATTCTTGCTTCACGAGGATGCTCTTCCAGATAATTGCTTAACATTTCACTAACCGCTTGATCAACGGCGCCCATCACTTCATTGTTACCCAATTTAGTTTTGGTCTGACCTTCGAATTGTGGTTCTTGAACTTTTACTGAAATAATAGCAGTCAATCCTTCCCGGAAATCATCACCACTAATTTCAAATTTTAATTTATCAAAAAATCCTGCTTTGTCAGCGTATGATTTTAAAGTTCTTGTCAAGGCACGACGGAAACCAGAAAGGTGTGTTCCTCCCTCGTGAGTATTGATATTGTTTACGTATGAATAAATGTTTTCAGTAAAAGAAGTGTTGTATTGCATCGCAACTTCTACAGGTGTTCCGCCTCTTTCGCCTTCCATATAAATGGGTTCTGGCGTTAACTTCTCACGATTCTCATCTAAGTACAGTACAAATTCTTTTAATCCACCCTCGCTTAAAAAGCAATCTTTCGGAACATTCCCCTCTTCATCTGGTGTTCGTAAATCTTCTATGTTCAGATTTATTCCTTTATTTAAAAAAGATAACTCACGCAAACGAGTTGCCAAAACATCGTAATGATAATCTGCTGTAATAAAAATTGAAGTATCAGGAGTGAAAGTAACAGTCGTTCCTGTACGATTCGTTTCTCCAACTACTTTTACAGGATACAAAGGTTTACCACAAGAATATTCTTGCATGAAAATTTTTCCTTCACGGTGAACTTCAACAGTCAAATGAATGGATAATGCATTCACACATGAAACACCTACGCCATGCAAACCACCAGAAACTTTGTAAGAATCTTTGTCGAATTTTCCTCCTGCATGAAGTACCGTCATTACAACTTCAAGAGCGCTCTTTTTTTCTTTCTCATGGTAATCAGTCGGAATTCCTCTTCCATCATCTTTTACGCAGATTGAATTGCCCGGGAGGATACTTACATATATGTTCCGACAATGACCAGCTAATGCCTCGTCAATTGAATTGTCTACAACTTCATATACGAGGTGATGCAAACCCTTAAAACCAATATCGCCAATATACATGGCCGGACGTTTACGAACGGCTTCCAAGCCTTCTAAGACTTGGATGGAATCGGCTGAATAATTTTGTTGTTTCTTGGTCACTGTAGAATCACCAACACTATCGGTTGGTTTTACTTGGTCGTTTATCAAATCTGACATTTTTTTAATTCTTTCCCCCCATTGGGAATAAACTGGAATCTACTCCCTTAATGCTTCTGAAAGTCAATGTTTACAAGACTTTGGCATTGCTTGTAAAGCTACATAAATCAGCCCTAATTGACAAAGATTTTAATAGTATTTTTTCGATTATTTATGACTAAAAATAGTTCATAAATAGTCGCGTTTTCTAGTATTCAATATCTAAATCAAAGTGCTTTTTGAGTTCGTTCATCGCTGGATTAATTTCGGCTAGTTTCTTGAATTTTTCAGAAGGGGTATAAGGATCTTCAGAGGATAAATCTTCTGAACTCACTAATAAACTTAAAGTGATTTGATAATTTAAAAGTGACTTTCTCAAAAAGGCAAGCAATTCCGATTTCTCGTCATTCATATCCTTCTCAATCGCTGCGCTATCAACGGTAAATATTAACTGACTAATTGAATCAATAATAGGCTTGCGTTTCTTCATAGCAGAAGATAAAGACATCCTCCCGGCCTTTTCAAGTTTAGAAGCATAATCGTTCCATATATTCTCTAATGAAGACTGATCAAAAGAAGTTGAAAGATCTGGAAGCGTTTCTTCTCCGGACTTAATCTCTTCCTTTTTATTAAAGCCAACATTTAGTTTGGCACTTAGAGAAACAGTCTTTTTGAAAGTAGGTAAGACCGGTCGAGAAGGAGTTGCATTAATTTTTGGAGCCTCTTCAGATACTGGCTTTTGTTCTTGAGATGATAAGGCTGCAGAAGCAATTAAATTATTAATTGGGCTAACGATAGATGTTTCTTCAACGACTTTGGCTGCAATAGGAGGAATCGTTGCCGTTGTTCCAGAAGTAATCGCTGCTGCCGTTGAGGTTAAGACACGTTGTTCACTTTTTTTTTTACCTGCTTCTGCTGATGAACCAGCTATAGCAGTGCACATTTTCATCAGCGTTAATTCAATATGTAAACGCTGATTTTTAGCGGAACGATATTGATAGTCGGCTTTCCCAGCTAATTCTAATTGAACTAATAGCCATTCTCCACTGCATGCTAATGCTTGTACTTTATATTTTTCTTTAACCGTCGGACTTACTTCTAAGAGTGGCAATGTTACCGTATCTCTACAAACTAATAAGTCACGAAAATGAGTAGCTAATCCATTAATGAAATTATGCCCATCAAAACCGTTGTTGAGAATCTCATTGAATGTTATTAAAACGTTTGGAATATTTCCTGCTAATAAATCATCTGTAATTCGAAAATAATAGTCGTAGTCAAGAATATTTAAATTCTCAATGACGTCTTTGTACGTTAAATTATTTCCAGCAAATGAAACTAACTGATCAAAAATACTTAATGAATCTCGTAACGCTCCGTCTGACTTCTGAGCAATAATATGTAAACCATCCGCGTCGGCTGTTATGCCTTCGCTATCGGCTACATGTTGCAAATTCTTTACGATATTGTCAACTGAAATTCGGTTGAAGTCGAAAATTTGACAACGCGATAAAATTGTTGGAATAATTTTATGACGTTCTGTAGTTGCAAGAATAAATATTGCGTAAGAAGGTGGTTCCTCCAATGTTTTTAGAAACGCATTAAAGGCATTCGTGGATAACATGTGAACCTCGTCAATAATATACACCTTGTATTTCCCCATCTGTGGCGCATAACGAACTTGATCCACCAAGGCCCGAATGTCATCCACAGAATTATTACTCGCAGCATCTAATTCGTAAATGTTCAGAGAATGTCCTTCATTGAAAGCCTGACAGGTTTCACAAACATTACAAGCTTCTACTTCTTCAGAAATATTTTGACAGTTGATTGTCTTTGCCAAAATTCGGGCTGTCGTTGTTTTTCCAACTCCACGTGGTCCGGTAAATAAAAAAGCTTGCGCTAAATGATTATTGCGGATTGCATTTTTTAAAGTATTGGTAATACTTGGTTGTCCAACGACTGTGCTAAAGGTTACGGGACGATATTTTCTGGCGCTTACTACGAACTTTTCCATTCTTAATTCTAAATCTTTCAGTGGGATGCTAAGATAGGGAAATAACAATTATTGACTCTCCTATTTCCTGTTCCACGCTCTCTTTTATTGAAAATATTTTTTTCGTTTTCTGAATTCACTTTTGCTATTCTTCATTTACACCGATTGTACATCTTCACATCACTGATATTTTTTTATTTAGTCGTCAGCTTCCTTCGAATGTTGAATTTACCTCTAAAGTTTTCAACAATACAGGGTTTTTATGAACATCACCGTTTAAAACTTTGTTAAAACATGCTTATCCGCATACTTTTAACTCATCAATCACTAATTGAATTTTTAATCACTAAAACTCGAATAAAATGAACAAAGCTGAATTAGTCGATGCTATGGCGTCTGAAGCAAAAATTACTAAGGCTGACGCTTCCCGTGCTTTAGAAGCATTTATGGTTGTGACTTCTAAAACATTGAAAAAAGGTGAGCGTGTTGCCTTGATCGGCTTCGGAACTTTCACCGTTGCAAAACGTTCTGCCCGAAATGGTCGTAACCCTCAAACAGGGAAGCCCATTAAAATCGCTGCTAAACGTGTAGCAAAATTTAAAGCTGGCGCTGAACTTTCTGCAAAAGTGAAGTAATTTTTGCTTACAAAAAAAATAAAAAAACCTGATCATCTCCCGATCAGGTTTTTTTATTTTGTACTTTCATTGGCTTAAAGGGAAGAAAATAATAAGTAATAAATAATAAGTCATAATAAATTCTCAATTCTCAATATTTTTTAATTCTTATTTATGTTTGTAAAATACGAGGTACTAAGTAGTGTGGCAAAAATTACATTCAATCGTGCTGAAAAATTTAATAGTTTCAATCGTGAAATGGCTCTTGAATTTCAAGCCTCATTGAAATATGCTCAGATGGATGATACCGTACGAGCAATCTATATTACCGCTGAAGGAAAGGCATTCTGTGCAGGACAAGATCTTTCTGAAGCAATAGATCCAAGTGGTCCTGGAATTGAAAAAATTGTGGCCGAACATTATAATCCAATCGTAACGCTCATCAGGCAAATTGAAAAACCTATTGTCTGCGCTGTCAATGGTGTTGCTGCTGGAGCTGGAGCCAATATCGCTTTTGCTTGTGACATCACACTCGCTGCTAAATCTGCTACTTTTATACAAGCATTCAGTAAAATTGGTTTGGTCCCTGATAGCGGAGGCACTTACATATTGCCGCGATTAATAGGTTTGCAACGCGCAACTGCATTGATGATGCTAGGAGAAAAAGTTTCTGCCGATGAAGCGGTACTCATGGGAATGATTTTTCGTGCGGTTGACGATGCTGAACTTCAAAATTCTGCATTCCAAATTGCAATGACTTTAGCCAATATGCCTACAAAAGGATTAGGTCTAACCAAACGGCTATTAAATACTTCCTTCAATAATAATTTAGAAGATCAACTTCATCATGAAAAACTTGCACAGGCTGAAGCTGGACAAACAGAAGATTATAAAGTAGGCGTAAAAGCTTTTTTAGAAAAAAGAAAACCAGTATTTACTGGAAAATAAAACTTGAATTTTATTTCTGATCAATGACATTTAAAATGATCGAATGGTTCTAAGCAGTCTTTGCATTTGTAAAGTGCTTTACACGCCGTAGACCCAAATTGAGAAACCAATTCTGTATTACTGCCATTACATCTTGGACAAAAAATCAGATTTGTCGTAAGAATACTTTTGTTTGTAGAAGATTTTTCGGGTGGTGAAATTCCGTATTTGCGCAATCTTTCTTTTGCTTCTTCGCTAAGCCAATCTGTCGTCCACACAGGAGAAAAGACCGTCTTAACTTCAAAATTTTGAACTCCTGCTTGGTGAAGAATAGTTTTAATATCATCTTCAATAGTTTTCATTGCCGGGCATCCGCTGTAAGTAGGAGTAATCAAAACAATTACTTTGTCTTGATCCACTTTCACTTCTCTCAAAACTCCTAAATCTTCAATTGTAATCACAGGAATTTCTGGATCGGGAATGTTAGCGATCAAATTATAAATTTCCTCTTCTGTCAATTGTTTTTGCATAATTATTTTTACCACTGTGCACCCGGAAAAGAGCGTGGTAATACTTGCATCTCTGCCAATAAATGTCCGAGATGCTCTGAGTGAAATCCTTTGGTACTTCCACCAATCATAAAATCATCAGTTGGAATTTGTAAAGTTGCAGCTTCAAACACTTCTTTTATTTTTTGTTCCCACTGCAATTTTACTTGATTCATATTTACTGCTATTCCCAGTTGCAATAATTTTTCATCTACTTCATCGGTCTCAAACATGTCGCCAGTATATCTCCACAAGGTGTCAATTGCAGACAGCGTCCGTAAATTACTTTCTGGTGTTCCATCACCAAAGCGAATGATCCATTCACTGCTGTGCCGTACATGGTAGGTAACTTCTTTTAAAGATTTTTCGGCTAATGCCGCCAATGTTTCATCTTTGCTTTTTTGCAAATGCGAAAAGAAAAAATATTGATAAACACTAATGAAGAACTGTTTCAACATCGTCTGAGCATAATCACCATTCGGTTGTTCAGCCAATATTCTGTTTCTGTATTCTCTTTCATCACGAAAAAAAGCAAGGTCATCTTCTGTTCTTCCTTTTCCCTCTATTTCTCCTGCATAAGTCAAAAAAGCTCTCGATTGACCTATGAGATCTAATGAAATATTAGTTAGCGCAATGTCCTCCTCTAATATTGGTCCATGGCCGCACCATTCTCCTAAGCGCTGACCTATAATCAGACTGGTGTCGCCAATTCTTAGTGTGTATTCGGATAGGAGTGAATTTATTTCTGACATTGTTAAGATTCTTGTGTGGGTTATTCAAAAATATTTCCGGGTGTTTTGTAGAAATTTGGATTTCGATAAATTTTGTCATCACTCGGTTCAAAGAAAGAACTTGTATCTGACGGCGTACTACTCACGATACACTCGCTAGGAACAACCCATAAACAAGTCGCTTCATTTCTTCTTGAATAAACATCTCTGGCATTTTGAAGAGCCATCTCTTTATCGGGAGCGTGAACACTTCCTGCATGTTCAAAAGGTAATCCTGCTCGCTTCTGTGTAAATACTTCCCATAAGGGCCATTGTGATGCACTCATTCTTTTTATAGTATTTGATTATGCTGCTTTCGTTTTATTCATTCTTTTACTCGCATACGCTTCTGCTGCCTCCCGGACCCATGAGCCATTCTCGTGTGCATCGCGACGTGCTTTCATTCGCTCTTTGTTACAAATTCCTTTTCCATTTATCACATTTAAAAATTCCTCCCAATTAATTTCGCCAAACTCATAATGACGAGTCTCTTCGTTAAATTTTAATTTCTTATCAGGAACGGTCAGCCCAATGTTTTCTGCTTGTGGAATGGCTCTATCAATAAATCGCTGACGTAAATCATCATTGGTATATTTTTTTACTTTCCAACGCATCAACTCTTCGGTGTTAGGTGAGGCTGCATCTGATGGACCAAACATCATCAATGAAGGCCACCAAAAACGATTGATAGATTCTTGTGCCATTTCTCTCTGCTCTTTGGTACCTTTCATTAAGGTGGCTAAAATTTCATAACCTTGTTTGTGATGAAAATTTTCTTCTTTACAAATTCTGACCATAGCTCTTGCATAAGGACCATAGGAACATTTCGCTAAGGCAGTCTGATTTACTATTGCTGCTCCGTCAACCAGCCAACCTATCGCGCCCATATCTGCCCAACTTAAAGTCGGATAATTAAATATACTCGAGTATTTTGCTTTGCCTGTCAAAAATTCATTTAGAATTTCTTCACGACTAATTCCTAATGTTTCTGTACCACAATAAATGTATAAACCATGTCCCGCTTCATCTTGTACTTTGGCTAAAAGAACAGTTTTTCTTCTTAAACTGGGAGCTCTGCTAATCCAATTTCCTTCTGGCAACATCCCCACAATTTCAGAGTGTGCATGCTGGCTCATGATCCGAATTAATTGCTTGCGGTATCGAGTAGGCATCCAATCTTTCGGTTCAATGATTTCACCGCGATCAATTCGCTCCTGAAATTTGACTTCTTTTTGTATTTCTGTTAATTCTTGCATAGCTATTTTATAAAGTTAGGAAAAATACCTCACTCACAAATGACGAATATCATTTGTTAAAATTGATAGTAATCTCCTTTCCATCTTGAAATGGATTTTTTTATTTCTTCTGTGGTCAAATGTTTTTCCACTGCTTCTTTACTCAATTCCACAAATTCACTATCAGGTGAATATCTTAAAGCAGAAATTTGACTCATGTGTAACTTTGAACTCAGCAATTCTCCAGTCAATTGATAATGTCTCAGATTTTCTTCTGCTCGAATTACACGATCTTGTAATTTTATCGAATAAAATCTGACAAAATAATAGTTCATTATTCCTGCGATTGATAAGCCAACTAAAATTGATGAAGCAAGTATTTGAGTTGGTTCATCAAGGTTGTTAATCAAATTGATTATTGATGCAATTAAAACAAATGAAAGCACCGATAAAAAGATAATCTGATGCTTAAAATCATGCTTTTTATGGTTAGCGTAAGACTGTTTTTTCATGTGTGTGTGTTGGAAAACAAAGCTACTCTTTTTGAGTTTTTCTACAAAATCACATCGTACCGTTTTTTTGTTTTACTTGCCTTTGAAATGCCAAAGTCAAAGAAAGTTATTATTTCCGTCATTAGTGATTTAGTGACTGACCAGCGTGTTCATCGGACAGCTTTAACACTTTCCACCAAAGGGTTGAACGTCACATTGGTAGGAAGGAAATTGAAGGCCTCTTATGAACTTCAACCCCGCACTTACTCGATTAAACGGTTTAAATTACCATTTGAAAATGGTCCACTTTTTTATGCTTTTTATAATATTCGCCTCTTCTTTTACCTTCTTTTCCATCATGCCGATATTCTAGTAACAAACGATCTCGATACTTTGTTGCCCAATTTTCTCATTTCTAAATTAAAAAGATGCGCACTTTACTACGATTCTCATGAGTATTTTACTGAAGTTCCTGAACTAGTACGTCGCCCGAAAATTCAAAAAATATGGTTGGCAATTGAACATTTTATTTTCCCTAAACTGAAAAATGTTTACACAGTAAATGATTCTATTGCCTCTATTTATTCTTCGAAATATAAAGTCAACGTAAATGTCGTTCGTAATTTACCGATAAAAGGAAACGAACAAGTTATTCCACAACAAAGAGAAGCATTTGGTTTGCCGTTGGACAAAAAAATTTTCTTATTCCAAGGAGCAGGAATCAATATTGATAGAGGCGGGGAAGAAGCAATTGAAGCAATTGCTTTGGTTGAAAATGCAGCCTTGCTTTTTATCGGTGGCGGTGATGTTATGATTCGATTGAAAGAAAAAGTATTCGAAATGAAACTTGAAAAGAAAGTTTTCTTCATTGCGAAACAACCTTTCGAAAAATTAATTTCTTTCACTGCCATGGCCGATTTTGGATTGACACTTGACAAGGATTCTAATTTCAATTATAAATATTCCCTGCCAAATAAATTATTCGATTACATTCGGGCTGGTTTGCCGGTTTTGGCTACTGATTTAATTGAAGTGAAAAAAATAATCGAGGCCTATTCAATCGGATTAATTACTCCGTCATTATTGCCAAGTGATCTTGCCTCTACAATGGAGGCAATGGTGAATAACAAAAATTTAATTGAAAAATGGAAAGAAAATTTACAAATTGCGTCCGCTGAATTATGCTGGGAACGAGAAGAACAAAAATTATTAAAAATCTTTGATGAGGTTGGCTAAGTTTTTACATGTAATCGCTTTTGATGTCCCTTTCCCTGCTGATTATGGTGGAGTGATTGATGTTTTTTATAAGCTAAAAGCATTGCACAATGCTGGTGTCAAAATTATTCTGCATTGTTTTGAATATGGACGGACAGCTAAAGAAGAACTTGAAAAAATTACAGACAAAGTTTATTATTACCCTCGAAAGAGCTCTCGTTCTTTGCTTTTTAATACACTACCATATATTGTTCTGACTAGAGATTCTGAAGCTCTCAAAGAAAGGCTCCTTCAAGATGATTTCCCAATTCTAATGGAAGGTCTGCATTCAACTTTGTTACTGAATGACGACGCTTTTTCTAAAAGAAATATCATCGTGCGGACTCACAACATCGAACATGAATACTATAATGCTCTTGCAGTAGTTGAGAAAAATATTTTCAAAAGATATTATTTTTATAACGAGGCGGGGAAATTAATGAAGTATGAAAAAATCTTAAAATCAGCTGCTAAAGTCGCAGCGATTTCAACAAATGATGCGGATCATTTTCGAAAAATAAATTCTAAAACAAAATACATTCCCGCCTTTCATCCATTTAGTTCAGTTGATATTAGTCCAGTTGACAAACATTTTTTTTTATATCACGGCAATTTATCTGTTGGAGAAAATAACGAAGCCGCCATTTATTTAATAGAGAAAATTTTTAACGACTTGCCTTTTAATCTCATAATCGCTGGTAATAAACCATCAGCCGATTTACAGAACGCTGTTGCTGCATATAACAATGTTGAATTAAAACAGCATTGTTCTCCTGAAGAAATTTATCAATTAATTTCCGCTGCAAAATGTAATATCTTGCCAACTTTTCAATCGACTGGCATCAAATTAAAATTATTAGCTGCACTTTTCTCGGGTAAATTTTGTATCGTTAATCAGCCAATGGTACAAGATACCGGTCTAGAACATCTATGTATTATCGCCAACGATATTATAGCCATGAAACAAAAGGTTGAAGAAATTGCTGTTGAAAAAGAATTTCCTTTCGATGAAATTGAAAAGAGGAAAAAATATTTGGAATTGCATTTCAGCAATACAGAAAGTGCCCGGCAACTAATTGAACTAATTTTTGAAAAATAAAATTAAGCAGAAAAATTTATACTCATTATAAATTTAATTTTTTGAATCGTGAATTCTTCCATTCTCACATTTGATAATCCGAGCTGGAAATTTTTCTATCATTGTATAATTGTGGGTAGCCATCAAAACTGAACAGCCATTTCGACTTATTTCTAATAACAAATTCATAATACCTTCTGAAGTTTCAGGATCTAAATTGCCTGTAGGTTCATCTGCTAAAATCATTTCAGGATGATTCAATAATGCTCTTGCAATTACAACTCTTTGTTGTTCTCCTCCTGACAATTCATACGGCATCTTAAATCCTTTTGTCGCTAAGCCGACTTTATCAAGCACTTCCGCTATCCGTTCTTTCATTTTATTTTTTTCTTTCCAACCTGTTGCTTGAAGAACGAAAAGTAAATTGGCATTAACTGAACGATCGGTCAGAAGCTGAAAATCCTGAAAAACAATTCCAAGCTTCCTTCTTAAATAGGGGATTTCTTTCTCTTTAATATGGTTCAATTGGAAACCTGCAACTCCTGCAGATCCTTGCAATAATTCTACGTCTCCATAAAGCATTTTGAGTAAGCTACTCTTGCCACTTCCTGTTTTACCTATCAAGTAAACAAATTCTCCTTTATTAATGTGCAATTGAACATTGGATAAAACCAAATTTTTTGATTGGAAAATATCTGCATTATTAATCTCAACAATTGTCTGTGCTTCCATTTGATAGTAAATTAAAACGGTAATTTTTGAATTTTCCCGAAGGACAATTGATTGATGTATTCAATGATCTCTTGCTCTCTATCACCTAATCCAGC
>JANLRG010000739.1:0-1517 GCA_031361545.1 Bacteroidota bacterium | reverse complement strand
GAGCTTATAATCATACCCATAGGCGAACCCGCATGCCATATCCCTTCCAACCGATGCCCACGCGTACGGATGATGCAAGGTGCTTGCTGCATACCGTTTGAGCGGTAGCGTAAGGACGCCAAATCATCGCTCAAAGGCGCAAAGGCGTAAGCGAGATAATCTATATATTGAATTTCAGCAATAGGGCGCAATCCACGCATCGCCATACCGATAGCTTGACCTATGATTGTCCATTCGCGAATGCCGACATCAAAAACACGCTCCACACCATATTTGGCTTGTAGCCCCATGAAACCTTGATTGACATCCCCGATTTGTCCGACGTCTTCACCAAATGCAAAAACATTGGAGTATTTTTCAAAAACTTTATCAAAAAATGTATTAATTATTTCATAGCCGTTTTTTATAAGTGATTGCTCGGTATAAACAGGTGGTACTACAGGAATTCTCAAAGCAGATAAAGGCGACTCGCTATATAAATAGGTGTGATAACGGTCTTCCGCTTTTATTTTTACTTTTTTAATCCAATCATTCAACACAGCCAAAGGCTCACTCTGACACCCCCTCAGTATAAATGCCAATTGTCGGGCACTTTTAGTCATATCCGATAAGAAAGGTTCTCGGATTGCTCTTATATCTTTCAATTGAGTTGAAATCTCCTCTGTTTTATCGGGATGTGCTTGCAGAAGTTGAGTATAAATAATATCAATCTCAGATTTAGCAGCCATCACCGGTTTGAAATAGGCGTCCCATGCTTTCTTTTTTGATTCGCGAACACTGACTCTCACTTTCTGTTCAATAGCTTCCAACTCAGATTCAGTAGCGAAGCCAGAACTCAAAATCCACTGACGCATCACCACATTGCAATCGTGCTGGTGCTCCCAATCTAAGCGCTCTTTAGATTTATACCGTTCGTGTGAACCCGAAGTAGAATGACCTTGTGGCTGCGTCACATCTTCAATATGAAAAATTGCAGGGATATGCGTTTTACGCATTTGTCCTATGCCTTCTTCAAATACCTCTACCATACCTGGATAATCCCAAGCTTTACACCTATATATTTCAATGCCTTCGCCGTCTTCATTCATTTCGAAGCCTTTCAGTACCTCAGAAATGTTGCCCTTAGTGGTTTGAAATTTAGCTGGCACACTAATCCCATAGCCATCGTCCCAAATAAAAATCGCCAACGGAATGCGCATTACCCCTGCAGCATTTACGGCTTCCCAAAATGCCCCTTCAGAAGTACTCGCATCGCCGATGGTACAAAAACAAACTTCATTGCCATTGTGTGAAAATGTCGTAGAATTTCTCAACTCAGCTACTTCTCTATATTTTTTAGAAGCCAAAGCCAAACCGACTGCTCGTGCCATCTGACCTGCTGTACATGAAATATCCGAAGTAGTATTGAACATTTCATTATGGTTAGTCCAAATACCTGTGTTCTTATCCACCATTGGCGTAGCGAAATGAGCATTCATTTGTCGCCCGCCACTGAGAGGGTCATTATCACTGTCAGC
>JANLRG010000695.1:0-2016 GCA_031361545.1 Bacteroidota bacterium | reverse complement strand
AGCCCCCCAACCCCCAAAGGGGGAGAACTACGTGCCGACCGTAAGTGTGAGTACCCACTACTTAGCTCCCCCTTTGGGGGCGGGGGGGGCTTCAGTAATTATAAAAGTAAAAGACAACGGTACAGGTATGCCCGAAAGCGTTAGAGCCAAAGTTTTTCAACCGTTTTTTACCACCAAACCAACGGGGTCAGGCACAGGCTTGGGGCTTTCACTCGCCTATGATATTGTGACAAAAGGACATAGCGGCACTTTAGAAGTTGTTTCTACTGAGGGGGTCGGCTCGGAGTTTATTATTACTTTACCTTTTAAAACCAATGAATGATGAAAATATTTACATTAACCTTCCTTCTTGTATTTGTATGGAGCATTGGCTTTACTCAAAGCAAACAACAAGTAGATAGCCTTTTAAAGCTACTTAACACTGAAATAGCCGATACTATCAGGCTGAAAGTATATACCAAAATCGGAAATTATTACATCGATAATAATGCAGATAAAGCCATTGAGTATTTTAAAAATGCGATACATCTTTCAGAAAAATTAAATCTGAACTTGGCTATCGCAAGAAATCAAGATAATATTGGTTATTGCTATCTGTTAAAAGGCGATTTTGACAAATCATTGGATTATTACTTTCAATCTGTTCGAGTATTTGAAAAAATAAAAGATAGTTCAAGGCTTGCCTATGCATTTATGTCAATTGGAGATGTGTATTTTAAGAATAATAATTTTAAAAAGACGGATGAATATCAAGATAAATCACAACAGATAATAGAAAGCCTAAAAGATAATTCATTGCTCTGTAATTTATTTATTTCAAAAGCCCAAATATATGACAAGCGGGGTTTATATGACACATCTTTGCAATATGCCCAAAAGGCGTATCAATTAGCGATAGCTCTTAAAGATGATTATTTAGTTGCTTCGTTGTTGTCTGACATTGGGCTTACCTACAAACATCAAAAAAAGGAAACTGAAGCATTACGCAATTTTGAAAGTGCATTAATTTTCTTCAAAAAGATTGGAGCGCAGCCGAGTGCGTTAGCTTCTATTTACAATAATATTGGTGCCACCCATGCACAGTCCGGTAATTATGCATTGGCTAAAGACGCGTTCAACAAAAGTATTTCTATTGCAACGGAGGCAGGAATCCCAGATGTTGCCATGGAGGATTACCGCAATCTGTCAGATATGTATGGAGGTATTAAAGATTTTGAATTACAGACTCAATATTTAAAAAAATACTACACCATGAAAGACAGTCTTTTTTCGGCAGATAGTAAAAATCAGTTAACACAGTTAGAAGCCGATTACAACATTGAACAAAAAAACATAGAAATCATAAAACAAGAAGGTGAGGTTGAAAAACAGAAAAGCCAACGCAATATTTTTATCATCATTGATTTGGCTACGGCATTGTTACTGACTACCTTAGGTATATTTTATAACCGCATAAAAAAAACGAATCAATTGCTTGAAGAAAAGAACATCCAAATAAACAAGCAAAAAGATGCGACACAAATTGCCTTACAAGACCTCAAAGCCACGCAAACCCAACTCATTCAATCTGAAAAACTCGCCTCCCTCGGTGAACTCACCGCAGGCATTGCTCATGAAATACAAAATCCTTTGAATTTTGTCAATAATTTCTCGGAATTGAGTATTGAATTAATAGATGAACTAAAAAGCCCTCTAACCCCCAAAGGGGGAACATTAGAAGCGGAACTATTAAGTGATATTTCTCAAAATCTTGAGAAAATCAACCATCATGGAAAACGAGCGAGCAATATCGTGAAAGGGATGCTTGAACACTCTCGTGCGAGTACGGGCGTAAAGGAATTGACGGATATTAATAAATTGGCGGATGAATATTTACGGCTTTCCTATCATGGTTTAAGAGCAAAAGATAAGGATTTTAATGCGGATTTTGAATTAAAAGCTGACCCTAATTTGCCTAAAATAGAAGTTATCCCACAAGATATTGGGCGCGTTTTATTGAATTTGATTAATAATGCG
>JANLRG010000615.1:0-1535 GCA_031361545.1 Bacteroidota bacterium | reverse complement strand
TTTATTAATATCGTCGCGTCGCCGAATACTCAACCTAAACCAATCCGTTAGTTTAAACACTTTGGGCAAACCTGCGTGAATGAGACTCGTTTTGCCCGTCCCCGATGCGCCATACACCAAGACCAACCGCGTTTTTTGAAGCAGATTGTAAAGCGCGAAAATTTCGGCATCGCGTCCGAAAAAGCTGTTTTTATCTTTCGCGCTATATGGTTCTAAGAGTTTGAAAGGACTTTGCAATGTAATTAGGAATTAAAAATTAGGAATTAGGACTGTTGAAGTATCCCTATTGTTTTATAAAAAATTCTTTAAATTTGGTCAAATAGGCTTTCAACTCACCTGCATTGGCGAGTAAATGGTTTTGTCGGCGCGTTTCGTCCACAATTTCGTCAATATGCGTCAAATCTGCTTGTATAGCTTCTTGCTCATTAAAACGCCATATTTTTTCAGGGTTTTTTAATGAAACAAAATAAAAACACGGATTATTAACTTTTTTTACGGACAAATCATTGGTCATCGCATCATTGAAAAAACCGATAAATTGGTACAAATCCACTTCCGTTCCTGCTTGTTTGGCAAAAACATTGCGGTCAATAAAAAACGGCAATAAATTGAGTGAAGCCGTTGACGCATCAAAATCAGATGAAGCAAAACACAAAACAGATTTATTTTCCATCGGATTTAGGTCGCGCTGTTGCCGCGTACCCCCGTCCTCATTGGCAATTAGTTGCGACACACTGCTCGCAAATACTTTATCCACATGACGAAAATTAATCACATTTATCCCGCGAACCGACGCCAAAACATTTTCAATCACAAAACCAAAGGATTTGAACCCCTCAGTCAAATGCCCTTGTGCCGTATAACAATGCTCAATCGCTTCACTTTCCATAAAGCGCACTTGTCGCCAATAATAACTTTTTTGGACATCGAAAAAAGCACAAGCTGATTCAAACGCTTCACTCTCTAAATAATCCAATACTTCCTCGACTTTTGGTGTAACGTTTTCAATACCTGATATTTGAATGGTTTCATGTGCAAGATGAATAACTGAAGCGTAATCTGCAAGGGTATTGGTCAATCTATTTTGCGTCATAAATTGACGGATAAAGTTTAATTTTTCCGCAGATTGCGGTGCAACCATATTTTTATTTTGCCAAATTTGAGACAACAATAAAGTTGCGGTATAATGCAATTGGGTTTCAAAAAAGAAAGCATAATCGTAAAGCAATTGGCGATAATAGTCGTCTGCATTGTCTTCTGTCAAAGCAATACCATTGATTTGGCGCAAGCGAATACCCAAAGGGTAGGGTAGGACTTTAAGCAAATCGCTGATAATGGTTTTATCCGATACGCTACCCATATCTTCGATTTCTGTAATCGTTTTTTTGTAATCTTTACTGAGGGGGCTGCTATAGGCATTTAAAGATAAAATCATTTTTTGTAAAAAAATAGAATGACTTACACTGTCTGCGCGTATCTGTGTCGAAGAGCGCATGGGCAAATAATAGTCCTCCGAGTCGTCTTTTATGTATAAG
>JANLRG010000417.1:0-1803 GCA_031361545.1 Bacteroidota bacterium | reverse complement strand
GTTGTAACCTGCGGCTTTTACATTGTGGCAAAAAGTATCAAAAGGCAAAGTGTTGCCCCACTGAGGCGCGAAAAATTGAATTGTCATACATGTGGGTTTCAAAATACCCGTTGTTGGATTGATGTCCTTCATGGTTGTATTGTACGCCTCAATACATTTTTTAAAAACAAAACTACTGTCTATGTTGAGCACTTCGACGTCATTCGTTTTTGAAGATAAACCGACAAAGGCAAACACCACCGATAAAATTGGTCGTGATAGTTGCCTACGCCTTTGCCTAACAGTTTAATTTGTTCCCGTGCATTGTCATAATAGCCAATTTTGAACAGCGTATTGAGTATGCCAAGATAATCGTGGTTGTACATCACATCGTAACCAAATTCGCCTGTGTGATAATCGGCATCGCCGTCTTTGCTGATAAGCGTGTAAATAAAACCCATTCGATAGGCATTATTCAGCTCGGTATCGGGCAAACCAAGGCGGCAGCTCCAACTACCACACCGCTCAACATCCGAAAAGAGACAAAAAGCGGAAAACTTGTTGCCCAACCCGTTTGTAATTCGTCGAGTTGAAAATGATTTTTGAAGAAAGAAACTGTTCCCGAAATGATGACCATATCGAAGCCAAACAGCACGCCGCCCAATGCTGCAATAGCACTGATGAGGTAAACGTAGCCTTGATTAATAGTGTAATTACCCGCCGCAGCATCGGCTTGTGTATTGATTACTATTGCCATTGGATGAATTTAGTTCTAAAATTGATTTTCGTTAATTTTCGTTTTAAAAAAGATAAAAATCCCTTTATTTTGGGCAAAATACTGAGGGGTATCTGTAACGCGACCTTCAGGTCGCGGCTTATGCCAATTAAGTTTCAAAATGACTTATTTTGTTCTGCTATTTAGCATTTCCGCGACCTGAAGGTCGCGTTACAGGTCAAGTTTGGGTTATTTTCAAGAATCGGTATCAACGTCCCCCCATCTAAATGGTCGGTATGGTTGTGGCTTGATGTGACAATATCTATAAAATCCAGTTGATGAGGTTCAATCACCAATTCGCTCATTCTTTCATGCGGCTTATCGGTGTGTTGATATTTAACAGACAAGGAATCCGACAAATAAGGGTCAAATAAAAGGTGTTTGCCTTGCCATTTTATCAAAAAGCCACTTTGTGCCACCCACCATACCTTAAAATGGGTTGGGCTATCGAATGATTTTATGTCATTCAAAAGCGTATCGCCTTGCTGTTTTGGTTTGATTAATGCCATTTTTGATTAAAAAATTAAACGATTTCGAGAAAAAACAACTGAAATAACGCGAGTTCTGAATTAAACTGTTTGATTATCAATAACTTATACGCAGAATTTCAACTAAAAAACGTCGTCATTGCGAGGCACGAAGCAAAAATCTTGTAATTTCAAACCATCAGCCCGTTTGCTCACACTCGCATCCGAATGTTTTTTTGAAATAATACCCCCCGTTTTTACCCCTTTTGCTTCAAATAATTCAGCCATTTCTATCGGCACAACATTGCAACCTGATGATGAAATAATTAAAGCGGTGTCTATGTCCGACAAGTCAAAATTTCTTAAATCTGTGTCGCCAAACCCGACACATTTTCTAAAAACATCGCTTGCCGTTGCCCAGTTGCGCCCACAACAAGGTTGTGAAACGTGAGCGACAATTCCACAATCGGATTAAATCCTGGAAAAGAACCATAGCGGGGCCACATTTCTTCGACCATAATGCGGCTGTGCCCACTGCCAAAAACGTGTACCAGGCGACCCGCCAATATAGAATTGGCGAAT
>JANLRG010000529.1:0-1444 GCA_031361545.1 Bacteroidota bacterium | reverse complement strand
CAGCTTCTATTTGAAGCTGCCTTTTTTTATTAAAATGTGAATCTCTATTATTTATCCCACCAAACCTTTGTATCTAAATCATCCGCTCCTTGACGACCGATAGCAGCATCCACATTGGTTTTATTGACCGATATTTCAGAGTTCGGGTAAGTCAAACGGCGAATAAAAGTGCCTTTTATGCTTTTACCTGCAAAAGGATTGGGTGTCAATATCGGGAAGCCACTTCTACGGAAATTAGCAAATGCTTCGGGTCCATTTAAGAAAGAAGCAATCCAATATTGCGTATTAATTTGCTCTAAAGCCTTTGCTGCATTATAGGGATTGGCAGTTAAATACGCATCGGCCTCAGCTGTTGTTACGGCTGATTTGGCGTCATAAGCTGCCATTTGCTCCATGTGTAGGCGCACGCCTTTGTTGTAATACGCTTCGGCAGTTGTGCCTGAAACCCAACCTCTTTGAGCCGCTTCTGCCAATAATAATTGCGATTGTGCAGCAGTGACTAAAAATATAGGCGCCGTATTTTTGACCATGCGCGTTCTATCGACTTGGCTAAAATCGTAAAAACTGGCTAAACCGCTTTTTGTTACTTCTGAACTGATAGAACTATTGTCAAAACCGAAAGGCATACCGATTTGTACTGAGGGGTCGGTGTTGGCTTTTGCAGCCGTTTGTTCTGGACCTGATTTAGCACCGACATAGCGTACAGCTATGGATTTCAAGCGGGGATCGTTTGTTTGTTTAAGATAATTGGCAAAAGGAGCAGCTAAATAAATATTGGCTGCTTCCGTAGAGTTCAACATATTGCCAATGGCATTCACATAATTGGCATCATGCTTAATAAAAGCATTGTCTGTATTCACTTCCATCACACCGCCTTGTGCCGCTTTGGCGACGACTTGTTGGGCTTGTGCGGCATCTACTTTGCTCAATCTCATACCTGCGCGAAGCAAAAGCGAATTGCCAAATTTTTTCCAAAGAGCCACATTGCCACCATACAAAACATCGGCTGTTTCTACTGTTTTTGTCGCATCTAAAGCGGTTGTGGCTTCTGTGAGTTCCTTGATAACAGCTGCATAAATGGATTGTTGAGTATCATATTTCGGCAGAAATATTTGATCTGTATAGCCTTTTCCGGCATCCACGTAAGGCACATCGCCATAAGAATCGGTTAGCACCATAAAAGCATTGGCTTGTAGGATGCGAGCCATATTCGTCAAATTGCCGCGATTGGGCAATGCTTTGGTTTGGTTGATGACATCTTGGGTATTCCTGATAACGGTGCGATAGTATTTCTGCCAATTTTGCACCGTATTATCGCGGTTATCTTGGTTGAAATTCGCTCCAGTTAATACCCCCGAATTTGGCGAAACTACTTGCTGTACTATGCCCATTTCATACAATACGGAACCTGTTGTAAAGGATGAATTGATGGTGGCACTGTTCA
>JANLRG010000468.1:0-1553 GCA_031361545.1 Bacteroidota bacterium | reverse complement strand
ATCCGAATGAATCGCCTATTGTAGAGTTTTCGGCTTGGAATGGCATCGAATTGACGGACGGCGCTTCTTATATAGAAATCAATGGTTTTGAAGTCAAAGGCTTCCGAGGCACACTCGACAACCGCACCGTTGCGGCGGCAGAAAGGCAGTATGCGACATACAGCACCTGTTCGACATTGACCTTAAATGCGCTTTACAACGGCAATGGCATCGTGGTGAAAGATGTCAGCAACAAGACAATACTCGACAATTCACACCATATTAAAATCGTGAATTGCAAGGTGCATGATTGTGGCGGCGGTGGTATTCAAGTCTCGGGCGGCGATTACATCACGATTGAAGACAATGAAGTGTATAACAATGCGTGGTATTCTGTGTATGCCAATAGCGGTATTTCCATTTATCAACCTTACAATTCGGACGCAGTGACGGGCTATAAAATTATCATTCAACGCAATAAATCTTATAGCAACGACAGTAAAGTAAAGTGGCAAGTCGGCTGCAAATACTCAGACGGCAACGGCATTATCATAGACGACACGCGGAACGGGCAAAACACCAGTAGTTATGGTGTTTATTTGGGCAAAACATTGGTGGCGAACAATATTACTTTTAACAACGGAGGCTCGGGCATCCACGCTTTTGCGAGCAATAACGTGGATATTGTGTTCAATGTATCGTATCAAAATGGTCAACGTACCGCGACTTACAACGATGGCGGTATTTATGCCAACACGACCACAAATGTTCAAATTTTAAACAATATCATCGTCGGCATTGCGGGTAAAAACGTCAATTCCAATTTTTCAAATACGGCGCATACGGTCAATTACAATCTGTTTTTTCAAGGCAATAACCCCTCAGTCAGTGGCGCAAATGACTTAAAAGCGACGAATCCGCTTTTTATCAATCCGTCAACCGACCCCTCAGTAGCCGACTTTCGCCTAAGCAGCAACAGCCCTGCCGTCAATACGGGGATCAATTTTGCGGGGGTCACGACAGATTTTACAGGTGCTGCCCGTTTGTTTGGTGCTGCACCCGACCGAGGTGCTTACGAATCAACCCTTGTACCAATTAAAGATGTAGTTGAAAACCTCAATACTTTAACGGTAAAACCCAGTATCGCGCAGGACTTTGTTCATATCGTTTTGAACGACGCTAGAATACACCTCCTCCCGAGTGGCTCGGGATCTACGATAAGTATTTTTAATATTTCGGGGCAAAAAGTTATGGCAGCAAAAGCACATGGCGAGTATCGTTTGGATATCAGCACATTGCCTTCGGGTTTGTACATCATTCGGACATCAACAGGTGATGTCGCGCGCTTTGTGAAGCAATAAATTCCTTTTTGTGATGCGGAGCGGAGCGAAAGAACCTGTATAAAACTTTCATTTTCAATTATTTATACAGATTCTTTCGCTGCACTCCGCATGACAAAAAAGGATAGTGTTCTATGCTCAATAAGAAATGGTTTGCCTAAGTTAATACACTCAAATCATTCATCATCAACGTTTTATATTTTTCACTTTTCGTTTTTCACTTTTCATTTAGTA
>JANLRG010000465.1:0-1480 GCA_031361545.1 Bacteroidota bacterium | reverse complement strand
GATGTTATTATAGACTTCTACAAGGGTCTCAGCAACTTCATTCGCATTTCTTGATACGGCTTTTCCATTGGATAAAAGGGCTTTGTATAAAGACCGATACAACATATTAGACTCTGTGCCATTTTCAAATATGACACGAGTTCTTCCATCTTTTCGATTGCGGATACCGCTTTTAAATTGTTGAACTTCCTCTTTGTAATCAACATTTTCTAAATAAAGTAATACCCCGTTGTGTACATAAAAATCGCCTGCTCTTAAATTGTCTTGCTTGAAAGCGACCAATTGTCGCTTTGTTTCTTTAAGGTCTTTTTGTACTTCTTTGAATAAATGCTCATACTTAATAAAATCTTTACTGGGTCTGCGTTGTGCCACAAAATCTATTTCTGCCCGCTCATGTGGTTGTTTAATATGCTTGAATTCAAACAACCCTTCAGTATCATCGTCTATCAAGTTCCATTCTTCATCTTCTAAAATATCTTCTAAGGATTCAAACTTTTTTGTTGCTTTACTCAGCAAATCAAAGCTATCATACCCCCTCAGTATTTCCACCTTTTGTGGACTTTCACGGAGAGATTTTAACCTCGAAAACAATTGATGCTCTTGAACGCTACCACCTTCTTGCGGTTCACGTTTGTTTTTGTCATAAAAATCATTGATTTCTTGAAAAGAAGCTACAAGACGTTCGTCTTCATTGCGGGCAGGAGAAGCACCGGGCTTGATATTGAGCAAGCCAAATTCATCTTCTTCATCAAATATATCTTGCAACGTTTTTTTCTTATTGTCCATTGGCTTTTTTACGTTTTTGGTCTTTAATATAAATGAGCACTTCTGCCAAACGCCGTTCTGATGGGTCGCTGGTGTTTAAATTGGGTTCTCTCCCTTGCGTTGCTCTGAATGATTTAATTTTGGGCCATGCTATAATGGCTTCTTCTTCGCTCACCACTATCCGCGTCGCTTCAATGGCATCTTGTATCACTTTCAACACTTTGGGTGTGACCGACTTTGACAACACCTCAAACGCCTTTTGAAATGGGTTCACTTGGTCTATCAAATCAATGTGCAAATCATCAATATTGATAAACTGTCCCGCCAATTTTATAAATCGCTTATCGCTTGGCTGTACGCCACTCGCTGTTTTAGGTTGGTCAACCAGCATTTTACTGAACGAATTGGCTTCATCGTCTGTCAATGTCGGGTACATGGTTTTCACAATTTTAGGGATTAAATTCGTTTCTATTTCGCTTTTAGGCTTGTTGGCTGCAAGGGCTTTGAGTAGGCTTTCATCTTTTTGAATCGCTTGTTGTAGCTCATTCACATCTATCATCAAATTGTTTTTCACCACTGAATCCAAAACCACATATTGCCGCACTTCTTCCAAAACGGCTTGAGTAAGGGTTGGATATTTTTCTTTTATGATATTCGGAATCAATACTTTGTTGATCACTTCTGCATCAATGCCGCCGCCTATTGTTTTCAGCAT
>JANLRG010000401.1:0-3319 GCA_031361545.1 Bacteroidota bacterium | reverse complement strand
AATGAAGAGGAAAAACACAACGCCCATCTTTTGCTCGAATTGCTAACGCCTATTGCCAAAAGTTACCCTTCCGAAATGGGTATTCAGTCCGTTTCATCGGCTATTCAGACGCTGGGTGGGGCGGGATATTGCGATGATTTTCCAGTAGAACAAATATATAGAGACATCCGTGTGAATGCCATTTATGAAGGCACAACCTCTATTCACGGCATGGATTTGCTCGGGAGAAAGGTGACTATGGAAAATGGTAAAGCCGTACAACTGTTCAGCAATGAAATAATTGATACAGTTACTGAGGGGATAAAGCATCAGTATTTGGCAGTGTATGCTCAAAAATTGGGCGAAGCTGCGCAGCGTTTGCAATCCATGACAAACGATGTTTTCAAGATTGGTAAAGAAAAAGGAGTTGAAACCATGCTGGCTGACGCTACTTTGTATCTTGAATATTTTAGCCTTGTCGTGATGGGTTGGATGTGGCTTAAACAAGGCATAGTGGCTGAGAAAGCCTTAAAAAATGATGTAACTACCGATGATAAACTATTCTATCAAAGCAAAATAGCGACCTTGAAATACTATTTTGATTACGAATTGCCTAAAACCAAATCATTGCATCAACAACTGACAAACGCCGATAAATTAACCATCAATATAAATAAAGAACTATTGGTTTGATATGAAAATAAAATATAAAATACACACTGTTGATCTCAATTTTCAAGGACATAGTAATACTATTGCCGCCTATCTCATCCAATCGGGCGATGATTTGGTATTGATGGAAACAGGTCCTCACTCTACCCTGCCCGTTTTGAAAGCTGCAATAATTGAATTAGGCTTTAAAATGAATCAAATCAACCATGTTTTTTTAACGCATATTCACTTTGATCATGCTGGGGCAGCATGGTATTTTGCGCCAAATGCTACAATATATGTCCATCCAGCCGGTGAAAAGCACTTGATAGACCCGACTAAATTGTATAATTCAGCAAAAATGATTTACAAAGACCAAATGAGCCAACTCTGGGGCGACATGAAAGGCATTGCTCCTGAAAAAATACACTCAATGGCTCATGGTGAGAGAATAGTAGTCGGTTCAATGGTTTTTACTGCTTGGCATACGCCCGGACATGCTGTCCACCACATTGCTTGGCAATTGGGTAAGAACCTGTTTGCAGGTGATGTAGCAGGTGTGAAAATTGGAGATGGCATCGTTACTCCGCCTTGCCCACCGCCTGATATAGACGTTGAAGCTTGGTGCCAATCCATAGATTTGATGCGTTCATTAAAATTGAGCAAGCTTTATTTGGCACATTTTGGAGAAGAGAAAATGGTCAAAAAGCATTTGTTTTCTCTTAAAAGACGCTTGATGAAGTGGGCTGAATGGATAAAACCATTTGTCGAGCAAGGTCTAACACCTGAGCAAGTGACGCCTCAGTTTCAAGAATTAGTGAAGAAAGAATTAGCCCGCTTTAGCATCACAGGCGAGCAATATATAAGGTACGAATCCGCTAATCCTGCTTGGATGAGCGTGGCGGGCTTGATGCGATATTGGCATAAAAAAATTAGGAATTAGGAATTAGGAATTAGGGGTGTTAAGGACAATTTGTTTTAATAATCTGAAACAAATTTTGTTATTTTTTTTTACAATTTTATTGTAAAGTTCTTTGAAAATTCTTTTTTTGCGGGTTAAAAACAATGGTTAAAATTAAGCGAACGCCTCGAATTGAGCCTCAAACAAAGACACGGGTTTCAGAATTACTGGATTTGCTACCCACTTCTTATTTAGAAGACTTGGCTCATGATTTAGTTGCCGACAAATGGGTTAAAAAGCTAAAAACAGTTCCTTTGTTTAAATTAATATTTTTTAGCATTTTACAAAGTGAGCGCTTGAGTCTTCGGGTTATGGAAGGCAATGTTTCAGACCCTTTATTTAAAGCTTTAGCCCCCGCCTTAAATGCCGATGAAGCCACTTGGGGTGGTATTCGAGATAGACTTATGCATGTCAACAGTATTTTTTTTCAACAACTCTATGAAAAAGTGTATGAAATGGCAGCTAAACTATACAGCACATCTGATTTAGGTGCTTATCATATCAAACGCTTTGATTCTACGATGGTTGCCAGTTTTGCTCATTTATTAGAAGGTATGAAAGTGGGCAATACGTCTAAAAACAAAACGCAGGTCAAGTTTACAACTGAATTAAAGGACGATTTCCTCATTCATATGACTTTTCATCAAGATCAAGCGCATCTGAGCGAGGAAACAGCTTTAAAAGAAGCCGTTAAAAACCGTTCATCAACAGATGAATCTATAAAACAAACAGAAGTATCGGTTTTTGATAAAGGTTTAAAAAGTCGCCAAAGTTTTACTGAATTTGATGAACAAGGCACTTTGTTCGTTGGGCGGGTCTCTGATAATCCACGCTACGAACTTATTAGCACTCTAAGCCCAACGAAGGAACAAACCGAAACCCTCAATGAACTCAATGAACTCAATGAACTCAATGAAAGTGAGGAATTGGTTTTTCTTCAAGATAGCAGCGTCTATTTATATGAGAGTAGTCATAAATTGAGCTATAGAAAAATACGATTAATTCAATATTTGCATAAAGACAAAGATATTGTTTTATCTTTTGTCACCAATGTTTGGGATATTGAAGCACAAACGATTGCTCAAATCTACAAAATGAGATGGGATATTGAAGTCTTATTTCGATTTATGAAACAAGAGATGAATCTAACGCATTTTGTCTGTAATGATATAAATGCTATTCAAGTGATGCTTTATTCAACCCTTATTACCTCAATGTTAGTCCTTATTTATAAGAAAAAAAACAATATCAAGTCTTACAAAGCCGCAAAAACACAATTTTTCAAAGAACTATTATACGAAATTATTCTAATTATGCTCGAAAATGAAGAAGGTACTCAAAAATTAAAACAGGCTGTTCAAAAATATGTCCTGAAAATTTAAAATAAATTGTATCAAAAATTTAAAACAAATTGTCCTTAACACCCCTAATTAGGAATTAGGAATTAGGAATTAGGAATTATTTATTTTTGAAATTAGCGAATAGTTTCGCTCCTACATTATTATAAATTAATACTTCTGCTATTAGAAGATTGCCTACCCATGAAAGCCAGGTGACTGTCAAATATGTCTCGATGGGCTTTGTATCCAACCAATAATACATCAAATAACTCTCTGTCCGAAGGCTCATAGAGGCTAATGTAACGGCGAAACTGCGAATCATCATATTGGCATGGCTTTCAAAACGTTTTTTCATAATCTCTTGCCAAGCCAAGTAAGTCACTGTCCA
>JANLRG010000429.1:0-1568 GCA_031361545.1 Bacteroidota bacterium | reverse complement strand
AAAATCTGCCGGATGTGAAAATAGAACGCCCCAGCTATTGCCAAGCCATTCGTGAAAATTGATAGTCCCTTGCGTGGTATCTATCGTAAAATCGGGAGCGGTATCACCAAGTCTTAAAGCCATAATTAATTGATTTTTTTAAATTGAAAATTGATTTTTTTAAATTGAAAATTGAGAGCTAATTTTCAATTAGTCAATGAGGTATTTTATCTTGAAAATAACCATAGACCCAAGCTCCAGCAATGGCACTGAGCAAAGTTACTATAACCACTGGGAAGCCCGCACCTATCTGAGCGTAAAGAGGACCTGGACAAGCACCCGTTAAAGCCCAACCGAAGCCGAACATTAAGCCGCCGATAATGACGCCTTTATGCATGGGCTTTTCAGCGAATTGAATAGTGTCGCCTTGTACCGTTTTTATGTTGAACCGTTTTATCAACCAAACTGAAATGGCTGCCACTACGACCGCCGTGCCAATCACGCCATACATGTGAAACGCTTGCAAACGAAACATCTCTTGAATCCGAAACCATGAAATGATTTCAGCCTTTACGAACACGATGCCGAAGAACGTGCCAATGGCTGCATATTTTAAATTAGCGACAAAATTTTCGGATTTTGTAGCAGCGTTGACCCCCTCAGTTTCAACGAGGAGTTTGTTATTATTTACTGATAAATCGTTCATTTTCAATAATTTATATAATTTGCGAAATCGGCGTTCTGCCCTACTCTTTATAATTTTAATAAAAATGGTAACACCAACCATGTGACTAAAAAGCCACCTGCCATGAAACAAATAGTAGCAATTAATGACGGTAATTGGAAATTGGATAAGCCTGTAATCGAATGCCCCGATGTGCAGCCGCCCGCATAACGCGTACCGAAGCCCACTAAAAAGCCACCAAAAACCATGAACACAAAGCCTTTCAAAGTGAAAAGACTACTGAAATTGAACAAATCTGTCGGCATTAAACCATTAAAATCTTTTATGCCCAATGCTGTCAAATCTGCTTGGGTTTGTGAAGCAATTTTTATCGGATTGGGGTCAGTGAGAATCGTTGTGGCGATAATGCCACCTAAAACAATGCCACCGACAAAGAAAAAAGACCATATTTCTTTTTTCCAATTGTAGTTGAAATATGGTTTATTGCTTGGCAAAACCGCCGCGCACACATGCCGCAAGGTGGAGGAAATGCCAAATTGTTTATTGCCCAATATAAGCAAAGCGGGAACTGTCAAGCCGATTAATGTACCCCCTATGTACCAAGTCCACGGATGTTGAAGTGTTTCCATATTTTTTAAAATGATAAATGATGAATAATAAACCGCTAACTCATTGATTATCAAGCAATTGAAAATTTTAAATCACAAAATCAATGGGGCTTCCTAATTTTCTTTTCATAAATTTTTCTACTAAACGCAGCATTTGATCAAACTCGATTAAAAAGCCGTCGTGCCCAAATTTGGAGTTAATTAATTCCAATTTAGCATGCGGAATATGCGCTGCGAGAGACACTTGCTCTTCTATCGGAAACAACAAATCCGATTGAATACCAACGATTAATGTA
>JANLRG010000393.1:0-1349 GCA_031361545.1 Bacteroidota bacterium | reverse complement strand
TGTGTTTGAATTTCAATGCTTTTTTTATGCCAATTACTGAGGGGGGTAAATTTTTTGATTATAATTCATACTAAATTGATAGGAATTATATGAATTAATACTTACCTTTGCCTCATCATTCGATTTTATCAATTAATTATCAACAAAAAATTAATTTCAATGAAGTATTTTACGAATCACCTGACTGTCATTTTTTTATTTACCCTCATCTTTATTTTTTTACCCAATACAAAAATTGCCGCGCAAGATGAGGTCATTTTGATAACGGGCAAAGTCAATGACCAAGAGAAAAAAGAGCCATTGCCGGGCGTAACTGTCCAATTGAAAAACAGTTTGGCGGGTACGGTGACGGATGAAAATGGTGAGTTTTCATTTAAAGCCAAGTTGAAATTTCCTTTTACTTTAGTTTTTCGGAGCGTGGGTTTTGAAGCCCGAGAAATTGACGTGTTAGATGCTCAAAGTAAAATTGCGATTGAGTTAAACACACAAAATGTTTTAACAAAAGAAGTCGTCGTTTCGGCTTCAAGAGTTGAGGAGAAGATTTTGCAATCGCCTGTCGCCATTGAAAAATTGGATATTCGAGCGATTAAGGAATCACCCGCCGCCAGTTTTTACGATGCTTTGGACAATGTGAAAGGCATTCAATTGACCACTTCGAGCCTTACTTTTAAAGTGCCGAATGCTCGTGGTTTTAATATTCCCAACAATTTTCGATTTATGCAAATGGTGGATGGTGTGGATATTCAAGCCGCTACTTTGGGCGTGCCGTTGGGTAATGCGATAGGTCCCACTGAGTTGGATATTGCCAGCCTTGAAATTACGCCTGGCGCAGCTTCTGCTTTGTATGGCATGAATGCGGTGAATGGATTGGCGAGTTTATACACTAAAAACCCGTTTACGTATCAAGGATTGAGTATATATCAAAAGGTGGGTGTGAACCATGTAGATGGCAAAGATTACGCTCCATCTGCATTAAATGAAACTGCGATTCGCTATGCTAAAGCATTTAATAATAAATTTGCTTTCAAATTAAATGCTTCTTATTTGAAGGGAACTGACTGGTTATCAAGCACTTATACAGACCAAAACCCCAATATATTAAGTTCTGCCAATCCGCGTTTTCCTGAATTGACAGATAATAATAATCCTGCGGCTGACCTTTGGAATCGCTATGGTGATGAGCGTAATAATCGCACAACCGTCACCATTAATTACAAAGGAAAATCGCAAGCGTTCAATGTGGCGCGAACGGGCTATTTAGAAAAAGATTTGACACCCCCCTCAATAAAAAACGCTAAATTCGATGCAGGGTTGTATTATCGCATCAACGACAATTTGGAAATTAATTA
>JANLRG010000359.1:0-1775 GCA_031361545.1 Bacteroidota bacterium | reverse complement strand
TCTTCATCTGATATGTAAATAAGTGTGCCATAAAAAAAGGGACTGTCTTTTCAGACAGCCCCTTTATATTTCTCAATCGAAATACTATTTGATAATCGCTATTTTACCAGCCTTTGAATCATACGGTGTAATCAGCGTGTAGAAATAAGTTCCTGCAGGAATTTCTGAAGAAATAATGAGAAGACCCCTATTTGCATTTCCATCCCAATCAGGTGTATTCGCATCTCCTATCCAGACTAAAGTTCCCCATCGGTTGAAAATAGATAATTTAAAATTTTGAAAATTATCTCGAAGTCTGTCAATAAAGAAAGTGTCATTTTTCGAGTCATTATTAGCAGATACAAAATTGTAAATAATAGGCATACAGTCTTTTGTAGTTAATTGATAAGTTAACAGCATTAGACTTTCATTGTTGTTTTCATTTAGTTCAATTATATTTCCTATTCCTGTTCCATCATCATCTACAAAAAATTTTAACTCAAAATCATAAGGAATGTTTTCAGGAATAATAAGAGCAATAGTAGCATTTTCACTTCCATCTATTGGAATTATTTTACTAGTATTTGTCTTTTTAATGAGAACTCCGTTAGCATAAATAGCAATCGAAGTTCCAGCTATAAGAGGATTGGTACTGTTTATATTAGAAACGGTATAATCCACATTAAATTTTTTAGAATTACACGTTTTATTAATCTGTTTAATTGTTATAGTTGCATCTGGTAATTGACTGTTTAACTTGGTAACAATTGTATTAATCATGACAAAATCTTGGCTAGAAGTTAGTTTAATTTGAGCTTGCGTATCGCCAATATTAATATTGTTTTGAATGTTATAAACATCTAAATCCATATTGTATAAATTACTTGCTCCTGTAAAACTATTGGTCCCATTGAATGCATTATTTCCAGGATTGAGAGGAGGATTGTCAATTAAATTTCCATTTATAAAAAGCGATTCATTTATGCTGATATTCTTATCTCCTTCCCAAGCGACAAAACCAATTTTTGAATTTAGATTATCAATAACATTTAAACTGTTTAATGTAATATTAATTTCGTCTGGTACTGATTGTAATCCGTCATAAACATTGAGTTGATTGAGCGGTAAAGAGTTATTTTTATATACTATGACAATAGCCCATCCGCCAAAATTCCCTCCAAAAAAGCAATAATTAGAGATAACTTGAGATAAATCTAAATTCGAAAAAGTATAAGTACTATTTCCTGTTGATTGAATTATGGAAGTTATATTAGCAAATGCACTAAAAAAAGGATATCCAAAAGAGTTTTGAATACTAAAAGTACGTTGTGCTGTAATATCTTGATCATTTAATTTAACATCAAAATCACCGGTTCCGGATCCTGCCCAATACAAGTAGGCATCTTCTACTATGTCAGTTGGATTTAGGTATAAAGTTGCCGAAGAATGGGTTAGAATAGTGCATGGTGGATCTGGTTCTCCATCAATACTATTGTTTTCTATAGTATTTAAAGTATTACCAATAAAAATAAAATCATATCTGCCATTATATTGCTTATATAGAGAAATATCTTGACCATAAAATGAACAAGAAATGAATAATATAATACTAAAAAAACAAAAATGTAGTTTTAAATTCACGAACGAAAAGTTTATTGGTTTAAAATTACTAAATTTATTAATAGAACCTTCTAAAATTTCAAGGACAAAAAGAGGTTTTGTTTTAAAATATTTAAGTAATTTTCCAATGTTTAAAAAGCAACTGTGAAAAACTATACCATAAAAAGATACGAACC
>JANLRG010000357.1:0-1035 GCA_031361545.1 Bacteroidota bacterium | reverse complement strand
TCGGCAGTGATATTCCCGGCTTGAATGGCACATGGTCAATGCTTTATGGTTGCATTTCTGTTTGTAACCGTTATATCAATAAAGCCCCCATTTTGATTCCAGCTAAGGCACCTGAAGTGGTTGCTGAATTGAGAGCATTACGCGCTTTGTGTTATTTCTACTTGTGTGATATGTTCGGTAACGTGCCACTTATCAAATCTTATCCTGGTGTTTTGACAGAAGCTGCTACTGTGACTCGTTTGGAAATTTATAATTTCGTAGAAACTGAATTGAATGCTGCTACTCCAGCACTTTCAAAAAATCCTACTTATGGTCGTATCAACTATTGGGCTGCTAAATCTATTTTAGCAAAACTTTATTTGAACGCTCAAGTATATAAAGGGGCTGCTGAGTTAGACAAATGTATCGCTGCTTGTGATGAAGTTATCAACTCTACTAAATATTCTTTGGAGTCTGATTATTACAACAACTTCAATGCTACTAACGATAACTCTAAAGAGAATATCTTAGTTGTTCCTTACAATGAAGTAACCCGTCAAGGTTTTAACTTAGACCAAATGACTTTGCACTATGCCAGTCAAAAAACATTCAAATTGACAGACCAACCATGGAATGGCTATTGTTCATTGGCTGAATTTTACAATTCTTATGATGCCACTGATAAGCGTAAAGCCAACTTTATCGCAGGTCAACAATTTGAGGCTGATGGTGTAACTAAACTTTTGGATGATGGTGCTGAAGCGAATGATCCAGATGGTAAGCCATTGAACTATACACCAGAAGTGAATGAGCTTTTCCCTAATGCTTTGCGTCAAGCAGGTGCGCGGGTAGGTAAATTCAAATTTAAAATCGGTGCAACACCTAACTTGGATAATGACTACCCACTCTTCCGTTTGGGTGATATTATCTTGTCAAAAGCAGAAGCTCTTTGGAGAAAAAATGCTGGCGATGCAACAGCTTTGCTTTTGGTTAACCAAATTCGGACTCGTGCAGGTGCTACGCCATTTGTTTCTTTAACTTCTGACAATCTTTTGG
>JANLRG010000350.1:0-1197 GCA_031361545.1 Bacteroidota bacterium | reverse complement strand
TACTAATCTCTTGTAATTTAGTAACCGTTTTTTTTAAAATAGCACCCCTCAGTAATTGAGGGTTTTAGGGTAATATTGACGGGTGATTTCTAATTGCTCCGTCAATAAAATGCTCATCGCTTCCAAAACAACCCAACCCGCCTTTTAGCATCTTCTCGAACATTGAAGTAAAAAAAATTGAAATCACCGACATGATAATTATTGGCTCTGTATAAAAAGCTACCCTTAAATGTAGGTTTTTCAGCCCACAAAATACCATTATTCACTTGTGTTCCTAATAAATGCGCCGGAGATGCTTTGAAACCCATCAAAACATAACCTTCGTGCTTGGATTTAGGAATAAATGTTTTATCAGTTGTCCAACTGAGGGGGTTCACAACAGCTATTTTTTCACTCATAGGAAAAGTAGTTCTAGGTTCATAACCCAATTTAAACGTCCGCCAACTACAAAAACAACCTGTCTGTTCAGGCGTTGCGCAAACGGGTATTTTCGTGAAATAATCCTTCGTCACGGGCATACCAACGATATAGGCTACCACTAGCCGATTGCCTAAATTTTGACCGTCAAAATACTCTTTTAGCAGTCGCTTGGCATGTTGCGCACCTTGGCTATGCGCTGCTATGATAATGGGGCGACCATTATTCCAATTTTTTAAGTAATATTCAAAGGCTGTTTTTAAATCCAAATAAGCCAGTTCAAAGGCAGCCACAGCAGAAGCCGTATCTTTCGTGAAATAAGAGTATAAATGTGCTTGTCGATAGCGCGGCGCATATACTCGACCTGCACCATTAAAAATACTCGCTTGATAGAGAATAGTGCCATAGTCTGTTTTTTTATTGAGCGCTGCATCGTTGAGGTCACCATTCCAACCGCCCCCTTTTGTCAGCGTAGTAGGGTGTAGAAAAAAGACATCCACATCCGAAGTTACTTGCTCATCATGCAAGTTCGAATTGAGGGGAATGCTATCAGCTGGATCTTTTTTATTGGGATGCGCTGCCCAATATTGCAAATTACTGTAATCTGGTACACGTGGAACATTGGATTGAATAGATCCTTTGGTGGGCTTGGGCGAAGAGCAACTTTGTAGGAAAATCAAAGGAGCTACTAAAAAAAAACAAAATAATCGGGTGGTAATTTTCAAAGTGTACATAACGATAGATTGAAAAATAGAAATTGTTATTTTAATAAATAGTTTT
>JANLRG010000387.1:0-12619 GCA_031361545.1 Bacteroidota bacterium | reverse complement strand
CCGGTAGAATATTGGAAACAAAAAAAGGAAAAGGCAAAATGGATTTTGATCTTGAAAATTACAACGCCGGAAATTATTTTTTATCAGTCACTGGCGATCAAGTAAAAAGATCGGTGATGATTATTAAGCAGTGATGAGAGTTTAAATAATTACCATGAAACATTTAGCGCTAAATAAATCTCGATGTTTTAAAATGAAAATTTCGACATAAAAATTTTGCAGAAAAAAATCACTTTGGTTCCACTGAAGCAATCAAGATGCTAATAATTTTATTCTGTAGTGTAATTGGTTTCGATTTCTTCGTCAAAAAATATAGCTTTGTAATTACTTGAATGGGGTAATTATTTCGACCAAATAAATTGTCCATAAATCTTCAATCTCACAAACCAGAAAAAAAAAGGAGAATAGCCTAAACTATTCTCCTTTTTTATTTCCTTTATTTATCCTTAAACTTCTCCAGGTAAATTTGAAGCTGTTGTTTCAGAATATGGAGTTGTTTGCGGAATGAAATCGTCATCATGATTTGGCTTTCCATAATCGTACGGCCAACGATAAACTGTTGGAATTTCACCGGGCCAGTTTCCATGTAAATGTTCTATTGGTGCGGTCCACTCAATTGTATTTGACTTCCAAGGATTCTGAACTGATTTCTTTCCACGGAACATACTGTAGAAGAAATTGAATACGAAAATTAACTGAGCCAAGCCGCCTAAAATTGCGAAAGAAGAAATTAGTGCATTGATGTTTAACGCTGCATTAAAACCTTCATAAGAAGTATAAGCATAATAACGACGTGGTGCTCCTGACAATCCTACGAAGTGCATTGGGAAGAATGTACCGTAAACACAAACGATCGTTAACCAGAAATGTAAATAGCCTAAACGCTTGTTCATCATTCTACCAAACATTCTTGGGAACCAATGATAAACTCCAGCAAACATTCCGAAGATAGCTGAACTTCCCATTACGATGTGGAAGTGAGCAACGACGAAATAAGTATCATGCAAATTAATATCCAATGCCGAATCACCCAAAATGATTCCAGTCAATCCACCAGAAATAAAGAATGAAACTAAACCAATTGCAAAAAGCATTGCAGGTGACAAAACAATATTCGCTTTCCAAAGTGTCGCTACGTAATTGAACACTTTAACGGCTGAAGGAATGGCCACAAGCAAGGTTGTAAATACGAATACGGAACCTAAGAATGGATTCATTCCTGTAATAAACATGTGATGACCCCAAACGATAAATGACAAGAAGGCAATCACCAACATTGAACCGATCATGGCTTTGTAACCGAAGATTGGTTTACGTGCTTGCGTTGAAATAACTTCTGATGCTAAACCAAGTGCAGGAAGCAATACGATATAAACCTCCGGGTGACCTAAGAACCAGAATAAGTGCTGATATAAAATCGGACTTCCACCAGTGTTATGCAAGGGTGCGCCATTGATAAATATATCTGATAAATAAAAGCTTGTTCCAAAACTACGATCAAACAATAACAACAATGCAGCTGCAAATAAAACTGGGAATGATAGAATACCTAAGATCGCAGTAATGAAGAATGCCCAAATTGTCAATGGAAGGCGAGTCATGCTCATGCCTTTCGTGCGCATGTTTATTATCGTCACAACATAATTAATACCACCTAATAACGCTGAACCAATAAATAAAACCATACTCACTAACCAGAGCGTCATTCCTAAACCAGATCCAGGAATCGCTTGTGGTAATGCACTCAGCGGAGGATAAACTGTCCATCCCGCCGACGCTGGTCCTGCCTCAACAAATAATGATGCTGTCATGACCGTACATGATGCAAAGAAGAACCAGTAGGACAACATATTCAGAAATCCTGAAGCCATATCTCGTGCTCCAATCTGAAATGGAATTAGTAGATTACTGAAAGTACCCGATAATCCACCAGTCAAAACAAAGAACACCATGATGGTGCCATGTATCGTTACCAAAGCGAGATAGAAACTTGGATCCAGCTTTCCTCCTTTTCCCCAATGACCAATCAATGTTTCTATGATTGGAAATTTTTGATCAGGCCATCCTAATTGCAGACGGAAAATCAATGACATCACCATGGCAAGAACAGCCATGAAAATTGCTGTCACTAAAAATTGTTTAGAGATCATCTTATGATCCTGACTGAACACATATTTTGTCCAGAAAGTATCATGATGTTCATGATGGTCGTGACCATCGTGAGCTTCTATTGAATGATCGTTTGAATGAGTTGACATCAGACGTAATTTTATTTACTTTTAATTTCTTTTATTACTTGAACAAATTTTTTATTCAACGCACTTTTTTCAATAAGTCATTAGACCCATGACACTATTTATTTGCAACAACTTTTTTATTTGTCGTCATCGCTTCTACAGTCTTAGCAGAATCAATAACACTATTGGGTGCAACTGGAGTTGTCGAATCAGGGCGTGCAAAAACATAGGTTTGTGTTGCGTACCACTTTTTAAAATCGGCTTCGCTTTCAACAATCAGTTTCATTCTCATGTTATAATGTGCAACGCCACAAATTTTATTACACAATAAGATGTATTCAAATTTAGGATCGTTAGTAATCATTTTCATACTATCGGTTGTAATAGTTGGCTCTAAATAGAAAACAGTTGTCATTCCCGGAACGCAATTCATTTGTGCACGCAAATGAGGGAAATACGCACTGTGAATAACATCACGAGAGTGAAATTTAAAACTGATTTTAGATCCAACAGGCAAATGAAGTTCGCGCGTAATTTTATCATCCTTCCCTGAAGCATCTAATGAATCTACCCCTAATGGATTATCATCTGAAATCATTTTGTAATTTGACTTTGCCAATTTATTATCCTGTCCAGAATAACGTGCAGTCCAGTCAAATTGTTTTCCATACACTTCAATAACCATTGCCTCCGCTGGGGCAGGATTGGTGATGCTAATCCATAATTGCAAACCATAAACAATCAATCCCATTAGTACAACTGCAGGTATTACAGTCCACCAAAATTCTAATTTATGATTGTCAGGATAAAATAACGCTTTCTGTCCTTTTTTATGTTGGTATTTCCAAGCATAATAAAACAATAAAAATTGAGTGATGAAGAATACGACAATAATCAACAAGAAATTTTGGTAGAGAAAAGCATCCGTTAAAACACCGTGTTTAGTAGCGGCAACTGGCAGCAAATACTTTTTTGCATCGATCGTAAAGTAGATCATGCCAGCAAATCCTAATACTAAAAATACAAGAAAAGCACGACCATTGAATTTATTGTCGGCGTCTGTGATTACATCTTCTTCATCACCTCGTAAATCGCGCACTAGCTCCAGTACTCGCATCAGCCTCCAGCCGGTGATAAGTGCCAGCACAATTGTCAGAAGAGTTAATAAATTTATCATGGATGATCTTTTCTTTTAACGGTAATAAATTGCTTGTAGGTAATTAAATATGGTGGTGCAAACTTTCCTCTAACATCGGGTGATGCTTAGGGACAATTGACGCTTTTGTTAATTCTGTTAAGGTGCTTAATATAAATGCTCCGAAAAAACCAATGGCCGTTCCGATTTCAATAAATCCAAGATGGTAATTCGCTCCTACTGTTCCTGGCATCACCATTATGTAAACATCTAACCAGTGACCAATCAAAATGATCGTAACTGCTATCCATAGTATCGCATTTTTACGTTTTGCATCGCGTGTCATTAACACAAAGAAAGGCATGATGAAGTTGATTAATAAATTCGCTACCCAAAGTGAGCGAAATAATCTCCATCGTGTTTGATAGTACACGACTTCTGCCGGTAAATTAGCGTACCAAATTAACATGAATTGTGAAAACCAGAGGTACGTCCAAAAAATAGAGAATGCAAACATGAACTTTCCTACATCGTGCAAATGGTTATCATTTACATGATGCATATATCCTCTCATTTTAAGATACAAAATAAAAAGAGCCATCATTGCCAATCCACTCACAAATAATCCTGCGAAAGTGTACCATCCAAACATCGTAGAAAACCAATGAGCATCAATACTCATTAAAAAATCCCAAGCAGCCATTGAGGAAGAAACTGCAAAGAATACTAAGAAGATGGCAGAAAGAGTTACGCTACGCTTGTAGTGAGATATATTTCCATCGATGTCTTCTTGTAAACTATGACGGCGCAAAACATAAGTAAAGCCAACCCAAATGATCGAATAAATAAACATCCGTGTCAAAAAGAATGGAATATTTAAATATCCAGTTTTCCCTGCCATAACAGGATCAAAGTTAGGTCCATTTGGATTTGATAATTCAGCAAAGGAATAATGAGTCCAATGATAAATTTCGTGATGACCAAAAATAAAAATGACAATCATCGCTAACATTCCATATTTCAAAAAGCCACTCATGGCCTCAGGTACTCTCTTAATTCCGACTGCCCATCCAGCTTGAGCTGCATAGTTGAAGGAAATAAAGAATGTTCCCGCCAAAGCAATGGCAGTGAAATAAAAATTATTCTGAAGTAAAACAGCCCAGATGCGAGTTTTGTCTGTCATGAATCCCATTATGATTGCAACTATTCCAATTGCTATCATCACTAATGGAATCATTTTGTTGTTCCGGGTGAGTTCGTATTTTCTGTCCATCTTATCGAACGTTGAATCAATTACATTTTAGTTGACTTAGCTGCATTCTTCGCGGTATCCGCAGTTGCAGCCATTGTTTGACCTACTGGGTGTTGTAATGTTTGTACATACATAATAATTTTCCACCGTTGTGTTGGTGTTAATTGTGAAGCATGTGATCCCATCATATTTTTTCCATACGTTACAGTATGAAACATTTTTCCTTCTGGTAAGTCTTTGAGTGGTCCATCATAAGCTGGAGGTTTTGGACCATTATTTTGAGCAACTGGTCCATCACCTTTTCCCAAATCACCATGACAGTGTCTGCAGTAATTAGTGTACAACCGTTTGCCCTCAACCATATTCACTTCACTTTTCTCTAATGGATTGTGAACGGTTGAACCAGCTAATTCATAACCTTCAGGTGTATCCGCAATAGTGTATGGTAAACGATCATAGTCATTGTAAACCATGTCACCGCGGGCTATCGTTCCTTTTACAGGTTGACGAGCTGTCATGCCATCGGCGAAATTCGGATTCGACGAATACGTTTCATATCCAACTGCGCGATACATGTCTGGCATATATTCGTAACCAGGTTTTTTTGGATCATCATTGGTGCAAGATGCTAATTGAGCAACTGCAGCAAATGATAGGATTATACTAAGTAATTTTCTCATTTATCGGCTCAGGAAAATTGCATTGAATTTAATAGAACATCTGATGCACCTTCTGATCTCATCAAAGAGGCAACATCGTTCACTTTATTTTCGTCCTTGACATCTACATGCAGGATAAATTTATCATCTGTAATACGCGGGTGCGGAATGGGCGCTGTTACTCCTGGAAGTAATTTGCTTCTGAGTAAATATGTAATCACCATTCCGTGTGCTGCGCAAAATACTGTTAACTCAAACGTCACTGGGATGAATGCTGGCAAGTTCATGTAAAACATGAAATTCGGTTTTCCTCCTATATTAATTGGCCAGTCATGAATCATCATGTACCATGTCATCCATAGCGCAAATGATGTTCCTGAAATACCAAATAGAAAAGATGCAATTGAAATACGAGTGCGTGGAACATCCAATAAGGGTTCGATTCCATGAAGTGGAAACGGACTTTGAACATCTCTGCACAAGACACCTTTTTCTTTCAAGAGTGGAATAGCATTCATCAATGCTTGCTCGTCGTCGAATACTCCGTAAATTCTTTTTGCCATGATTAGAGGATACCTTTTTTCTTATACTGATTACCCGTTCTCTTCAAAATTGATTTCAACTCTGCAAGAGCGATAACAGGGAATAAACGGGAGAACGTTAGGAATAAAACGAAGAACAAACCAATTGTTCCTACAAAAATTCCTACTTCTATAAATGTTGGTGAATACATCACCCAACTTGATGGGAGATAATCACGATGCAAGGAAGTAACAATGATTACAAATCGCTCAAACCACATTCCAATATTTACAAATATCGAAATGATAAATGTCGCCATAATACTTGTGCGAATTTTTTTGAACCAGAAAAGCTGCGGCGTAATTACGTTACACGTCATCATGCTCCAGTAAGCCCACCAATAAGGACCAAATGCTCTGTTCATAAAAGCATAACTTTCGTATTGCTCTCCTGAATACCATGCGATAAAAAATTCTGTTGTATATGCTACTCCTACAATTGAACCTGTTAAAATGATGATTTTATTCATCAGCTCAATGTGCTGTAAGGTGATGTATTCTTCTAAGCCCAACACTTTTCTCGAAATAATTAATAACGTTAATACCATTGCAAATCCTGAGAAGATTGCACCGGCAACGAAGTAAGGAGGAAAGATGGTAGTGTGCCATCCTGGAACAATCGACGTGGCGAAGTCAAAGGAGACAATTGTGTGAACTGATAATACGAGCGGTGTAGAAAGTCCGGCGAGTACCAACGACACTTCTTCAAAACGGTGCCAGTCGCGTGCTGTTCCTTTCCATCCGAAAGATATAATGCCATAGATGAAACGTTTTGTCGGATCCACACAGCGATCTCTTACTGTTGCAAGATCCGGAAGCAATCCTAAATACCAGAACACTAGTGAAACGGAGAAGTAAGTTGAGATGGCGAATACATCCCATAGTAATGGTGAGTTAAAGTTTACCCACAATGAACCAAATTGATTGGCTAATGGTAACATCCAGTAATCTAACCAAGGACGACCAGTGTGAAACAATGGAAATAATCCGGCGCAAATAACGGCGAAAATTGTCATGGCCTCCGCTGAACGGTTGATAGACATTCTCCATCGTTGTCGGAACAATAATAAGATCGCAGAGATCAAAGTTCCGGCGTGACCGATACCGATCCACCAAACGAAATTGGTAATATCCCAAGCCCAACCCACTGTCTTGTTCGCTCCCCAAGATCCGATTCCGTTTCCAATGGTATATGCTAAGCAAGTTACTCCCCATGTCATTGCAATAAATGCAATCACAAAAGAAATCCACCAATACTTATTCGCTTTGCCCTCGATCGGACGACAGATATCTTCTGTCATCTGATGTTAGGTTTTCTTTACGAGAATTAAGGGGTCCCGGACAACCGCTTCATGATTACCGCTCATGATCTTATATTAGTCAAGCTAAAACTATTTCGCTATTATGATTCTTTCTCTGCTTCTACGTTACGAACTTTTGTATTGTAGAATACGTTTGGTTGAACATCTAATTCTCCTAACAAATGGTAGCTACGTTCTTCGGGCTTCCACATTTTATTAAGATTGCTGTCTTGCACTTTATAATCTCCAAAAGTAATGGCACTTGTAGGACAAGTTTGAGCACAAGCAATATTTATCTCTCCGTCTTTAATCGGTCGACCTAATTTCTTTGCATTCAATTTACCTTCTTGAATTCGTTGAACACACATAGAGCATTTTTCCATTACTCCTCTTGAACGCACAACTACATCTGGATTCAAAACCATTTTACCTAAGTCGTTGTTCATATTGAAATCGAACTTCGCATTGTCTTGGTAACGGAACCAGTTAAATCGACGCACTTTATATGGACAGTTGTTTGCACAATATCTTGTACCAACACAACGGTTATATGTCATTTGATTCAATCCTTCTGAACTATGACTCGTAGCAATTACAGGACAAACAGTTTCACACGGAGCGTGATTACAATGTTGACACATGACAGGTTGAAAAACAACCTTCGGCATATCACTCGGAATCTCCATCAATTTGAGGTCGCCTTTTTCATGCTCTTTCGGATCGGCATCACTGCTATAGTAACGATCGATCCGCATCCAATGCATTTCACGACTACGTCTTACTTCATCTTTACCAACAACTGAAACGTTATTCTCAGCAGTACATGCAACAACGCATGCACCACAACCAATACAACTATTTAAGTCGATTGACATTCCCCAATGATGATCTCCAAATTCAAATTCATTCCATAGAGTAACTTTCTCTGTAGGTTTCTTTTGAATATCCTTACCGGCTTTTACTTCAAAAAGTTCAGGCTCATTTCCTGAATTTGGTTCTTTGATATAATCTTCGAGTGTTGTTTCTTTTACAATCTCGCGACCCATCATTGTATGATGTGTTTGAGTAGCGGCGAATTTGTAATCTTCGTCAACAGTTTTTGAAATTTCTACTGGACCAGAATAGCTGAGAGCGTTTCCAACCATGGCAACAAATGCATAAGCATTCACACCAATTTTGTCGGCTGTTTTTCCTGCTCCTACTCTACCATATCCAACAGCGAGAGAAACTGTTCCCGGAGTTTGACCTGGCTGAATAACAACTGGAACTTTTGCACTTGCATTTCCGTTTTTCACAGAAACAATATTTCCTTGTGACCATCCTTTTTCACGAGCATCTTTTGGTGATACCGCTAAGTAGTTGTCCCATGTTATTTTTGAAATTGGATCTGGCAACTCTTGTAACCAAGGATTGTTTGCTTGCGCTCCATTTCCCAATCCTACTTTTTCATAAACGACCATTTCAAATCCGGCTTTCTCTGAAGAAGCAGGAAGTGATAAGCTAGCCTTTGATGAAAATTTAGAAGCTGCAGATGATGTCGTTTCAAGAACACCATCTTGTAATAATTTCTCCCATGAAATTCCAGCTGGAAGTTTAGATTCCCATCCTGCTTTCATGTAATCATGAAAATCAGCTGGAGCACCAGCCCAGTTTAACATGCTCTCAGCAAAAGATCGTGTACTGAACAATGGAGAAATTGTAGGCTGAGCGAAAGAATAAATTCCTTTTTTAGGTTCTGCATCATTCCAACTTTCTAAGGGATGATGATCAGGGCAAATATACTGACAAGCAGATCCTGTTTCATCGGCACGATCGCCAAAATAAACAGACAACTCTATTCGCTTCAATGAATCAGCAAATGCTTTTCCATTTGGAAGTGTATAGGCTGGATTACAATTGTAAATTAATATTGCTCCTACTTCACCTTTTTCAACTTCAGAAAGTAACGTTGCTAATTCAGCATCGCTTCCCTGACGTAGATTGCAAGTAGTTGTTAAATCGATTGTTGTTCCGTAATTATCTAAGAGAGCATTTATTGAGTTGACAATGTTTTGAATGGCTACATCATTGATACCACAAACTACTAATGATTTTCCTTTGTTAGATAAAAGAGCTTCTGCAATTATTTCAATTCGTTTCTGGTTTTCACCTTCTACGTTTGCTCCGCTGATTGAACTTCCACCTGTTTTACCTGCGACTGCATTGTACAATGCTGCTACCATTGCTCCTTGTTGAGACGGCTTCACTCCCATTCTCATATCTGCATTACTTCCAGTTACTGTCAAAGCAGACTCTAACTGGAAATGGCGTGACATTTCTTTTTTTCCGCCATCTAACTTTCTTGTCTCAGCATATTGTGCTGCATATTCAACTGGAGAAATCCAGTTAACAAGAAAATCTGCTTCGATGCCAACAATAACATTGGCTTTGTTGAACATATAAGAAGGAATAGCATTTACTCCAAAACTTTCCAGGTTTGACTGGCGCATGGCTGAAAATGAAATTGCATCGAATTGTATATGTTTTGTAGAAGGATATTTTTTAGAAAAATCTCCGATAGCACGAAGTGTAGATGGAGAGATTATTGTTGAAGAAAGAATTCTAATTTTTCCACCTTTACTAGCAACAGAAGCAAGTTTTTCTCCAATCGCTTTATCAGTATCGGCCCAAGAAGCGAGACTTCCGCCCATCATTGGTCCACGTAAACGAGCATTATCATACAAAGAAAGTACAGCAGCTTGAACACGAGCATTTACTTTTCCTTTGCTTACTGAACTCAATAAATTTCCTTCAATCTTAATGGGGCGACCTTCACGCGTCTTTACAACAATACTTGCGTAATCATATCCATCAAAATAAGATGAAGCATAATAGTTAGCAATACCAGGAGTAATCTGGTCGGGACGTATCAAATAAGGAATTGTCTTACGGACAGGAGCCTCGCAAGCTGCTAATGAAGCGGCAGCCACACTGAATCCTAAGAACTTTAAAAAGTCACGACGAGGCGTAACCGTAATGTCTTCTGATTTTTTGTTGATGAGCTCATCAATCGGAAGTGGCTCGTAGAACTCGTCGTTTTTTAAACGTACGAACTCTGCATCATTGCGAAGTTCTTCTACACCTTTCCAGTATTTTTTTTCCATTGTTGAATCTTAATGGTAATTCTTTATTAATTCTTTTTAACCTCTTAATAGTGACAACGAGCACATTCTAACCCGCCGATTTTTTCAACAGTAAATGTCGAATCTGACGGATGTTTTGCTTTTAGTTCTTTATGTAAATTATCGTAGTAAGCATTGCCTTCCATTTTCACTGGAGTTCTGCGGTGACAGTCAATACACCATCCCATTGTAAGAAGTGAATATTGCCCTGCTACCGTCATTGAATCCTGAACAGGTCCATGACATGTTTGACATTCAATTTTACCTACTACAAAATGTTGTGAGTGATTGAAATAAGCGAAGTCTGGAAGGTTGTGAACTCTTACCCATTGAATTGGTTTCGGATTCGTACCATACGTTCCTTTGTCAGGATCATAGTCCAATGCTTTGTAGATTTTTGCAATCTCTTCAGTCCCTGACTCTGGTCCTTTGCGAACGTATTTATGGCAGTTCATACAAACATTTGCAGATGGAATACCTGCAACTTTTCCGCGTTCTGCACCACTGTGACAATAAATACAAGCGATTTGCAATTTGCCAGCGTGAAGCTTATGAGAATATTTTATCGGCTGATCTGGTGTATATCCTTGAGAAATTCCAATTGATTGTAAATCGTACCATCCTTTAACACTACCAATCAATGTCAATCCAATCAAGACCAATGCAATTAATTTTTTATTGTTGCGAATCCATTCGCGGTTACGAACTTTTGTTGGAACAGGAATTGGTTCCGGTTCGTTATTACGATTGCGGACAGCTTTTGCTAACGTCTCTTGTACGCGACGTAAAACTCCACTTAATAAATACAATACAATTAGAGCGATCAGTAAATATGGCCAAATAGGCTTTGACTCAGTTGGTTGTCCATCACCTGTTGTTGGAACAACTGCAACTGCATCAGGCTTTTCCGCTTCTGTTTTTACATAGGCCAAAATTGCTTTGATCTCATCATCCTTTAAATTGAATGAAGTCATAACTGTATGGTTGTTATCGTTGAACAACTTAACAGCATACTCATCGCCACTTTTTATGACAGACTGAGAGTTTTTAATCCACTTTAAAAGCCATTCTTCGGAACGACGCTGCTCTATACCTTTCAATGCAGGTCCAATGACCTTCTCTTTAACAGCGTGACAAGACGTACAATTTGCATTAAATAATGCTGCTCCATCTTGTGCATTGGCTGTAGTGCCATTCAATAATGTCACAAAGAAGATAGAAATTATAAACGCAAAGTACCGGGTGATGTAAGGGTAACTCATGTTTTTTTTGTTAATCCGTCGTACAAACGGAGATATTTTGTCCGAATATTTAATCCAACATCCAATCGTGGTCATTAAATTGTCAGAATTTAGGACGGGTGCAAATTTATTACAAACAAGAACTCCTAAAAGTTTTTCTTAAAAAAAATATAAAATTATTACTCCATGTTATCAACACCTTACGCAACAACGGATGTGCTTGACCTCAAACAAACTAATTTTTAACAACTTATTGAACACTTATTCGCTTCAAAATAGTTGGATTTCAAATGTTAAATTAATCACTTAATAAGAACCATTCTAACCTAAACTGCATTTAAGCGATAGAGTATCGGTCGTGAAGGACTAGCATCAATATCAAAGGCACCAAACTGAAGATCTAAAAGATAAAATCCGTCTTCAATTGAATTATCGACAAAAATCAATTCACTAATCGTACAATGTGCTCGCGGATTTTGAGGGTAATTCCAAAATGCATGATGAGCCAGCAATAATCCGCCATCATCTTCTTTATCTATGCTGGGGAAATCTAAAAGTAGATGTTCTATTCCATTAGAAGCTAAGTACTTCGCAGCATCTGAAGACATATAGGTTGGATTGGTTCCAGAGTATTGAAAAGTTTTTTTATCAGAAGAATTTGGCAACGTTCTTATTATCAGGGCTTCTGCATTTTGTAAATTCAACTGACTTACTTGAGAAAGATTGATCACTTTAGCGCCATTTTCATTTTCTGGAGAAATGCTGATGACTATTGCGGTAAAGAAAGTTTTTTTTAATGCATTCCTGATGGGGAAATTCTCTTTAGAAATGTGACCGACGGTTTCTGTATGCGTTCCATTTCCATGTGGATTGATGGTAATGGTCTTCACATTGCAACTTCCACCTTGCTTGACATCTCCAATGAAACTTCCAGCTTGAAAAGGAACGTAGGTAACAGGATCAAGATAAAAAGCATTGACATTTTCTTTTCCTGCCATAATAGGAATTGAAAGGTCTAAAGGTTGGTTTAAATCAAATTTGAATTGTTGATT
>JANLRG010000308.1:0-1354 GCA_031361545.1 Bacteroidota bacterium | reverse complement strand
GAAAGATAAAATCATGGGCGGTTGGGCAGGTCAAACCATTGGTGTCACCTTTGGCGGTCCTGTTGAGTTTAAATTCAATGGCACTATTATTCAGGAATACCAGCCCATACCTTGGTATGACGGCTATATGGCTAAAACGATGAAAAATAATGGCGGTCTTTATGATGATCTTTATTTAGACTTAACTTGGGTGGAAGTGATAGAGCGGTGTGGCATCAATGCTCCCGCAGACTCATTTGCGATAGCGTTTGCGCGCGCAGGTTTCAAGCTGTGGCATGCCAATCAAGCAGCGCGGTACAACATTTTACATAATATTCATGCCCCTCAGTCCGGGCATTGGCTCAATAATCCCCATGCCGACTGCATTGATTATCAAATAGAAAGCGATTATGCTGGTTTAATGTCTCCGGCTATGCCCAATACAGCCTCTGAAATCAGTGACCGAGTTGGACATATTATGAACTATGGCGATGGTTGGTATGGTGGCGTTTACATTGGTGCGCTTTATTCGCTGGCGTTTACCACAGATAATATTCCTTACATTGTGACGGAGGCTCTCAAGACCATTCCAAAGGAAAGCAAATACTACAAAGTCATTGCCGATGTGATTGCTTGGCATAAAAAATATCCGACTGCTTGGCAAAAAACATGGTTTGAAATTCAAAATAAATGGTCGGAAGACATTGGTTGTCCTGATGGGGTGTATGCGCCTTTTAATATTGATGCCACTATTAATTCTGCTTATGTAGTCGTTGGTTTGCTGTATGGCGAAGGCGATTTTACTAAAACAATGGAAATCACAACGCGCTGCGGTCAAGATGCGGATTGCAATCCTTCGTCAGCAGGCGGCATATTGGGGACAATTTTAGGCTATAAAAAAATACCCGATTATTGGAAAATGGGCTTAAAAGAAGCGGAATCCATTGATTTTGCTTATACCCAAATATCGCTCAATAAAGTCTATGAATTAGGCTACAAACACGCTTTGAAAAACATTGAAGCCAATGGCGGACAAGTAGTAGGCGATATAATTACTGTTAAAAAGCAACAACCGAAAGCCGTAAAGTTGGAGCAAAGTTTTACAGGTACTTTTCCGATTGAAAGTCGCTACATCGGTAAAATTATTGAGAACGAATTTGATTTTGATTTTGTTGGGACAGGTTTTGTCGTCAAAGGATATATTGCGGATTGGGAGAAAAATAAATTTTCTAAAGCCAAGGCACATCTCCTTGCGTTCCCTGACAAAGAAAATCTAAATCAAAGTAACGGAGCCGTAAAATATATTGCTCACGGAGAAAGTTTAGACATTCATAAAGGTTACAAAACAGGAATAAGAAATGATTGGTTTGTAGTA
>JANLRG010000381.1:0-8809 GCA_031361545.1 Bacteroidota bacterium | reverse complement strand
CAATTCTCAATCTTCCATTCTCAATCTTCAGTTCTCAATCATCAATTCTCAATTCTTAATTTTCCATTCTCCATTCTCCATTCTCCATTCTCAATCTTCCATTCTCAATCTTCAGTTCTCAATCATCAATTCTCAATTCTTAATTTTCCATTCTCCATTCTCCATTCTCAATCTTCCATTCTCCATTCTCCATTCTCAATTGACCTCTGACCTCTAATCTAATTACCCATTCTTTAACTAATCTACTATGACTCTCTTCGAAATTTTTCGAACAATTCACATTTCAGCAGGAGCTGTTGCTTTTGTAGTTGCTCCCATCGCATTGATTGTTAAAAAAGGTGGACCGGCCCATCGTAAATGGGGAAAAGTTTTTTTCTGGGCAATGGCGATAATTGGTAGCACTGCTGTTATCATGGCGCCGATGCACAGTAACCAATTTTTAATGATGCTCGGAGTGTTCAGCTTTTATCTTGCCTTCAAAGGATACAGAAGCGTTTTTAGAAAACAAGTTTGGAAAACAAAAAAGACAGCATTTATTGATTGGTTTTTTACTATTTTGAATATTGTCTTTTCATTGGGATTGCTCATTTTAGGATTCAAAGAACTTCCCGAAGCTTTTGGGATTATTGCAATAGTATTTGGCGGTTTAGGAACGTGGCTAGGTTTAAAAGATATAAGAGAATTTATTAATCCTTCTAGCGATCCCAAAGCATGGTTCTTTAGTCACATGACTGGAATGATTGCTGCATACATAGCAGCTGTATCGGCTTTTTCTGCTGTCAATATGAATTTTTTACCGACTGTTCTTCAGTGGCTTTGGCCAACTTTAATTGGTTCACCATTGTTAATCATATGGATTCGCTCCTATAAAGAGAAATTTTCTAAAGGAAAAAAAATTCGTGAACTAGTAGTGGTCACTGATGAAACTGAATGATAAATGAGAAGATAAAAGTCTTTTCCCTAAAATGAATTTGTACATTTGCATTTCTATTTTGATAAAAGATAATGGACAAATTCTCTTATTTAGGCGGCGCTGATGTTGCTCAAATTGATGACCTCTACAAACAATTTCGTAAAGATCCCACTAGTGTAGATGAAAGTTGGAGTAAATTTTTTGAAGGCTTCGATTTTGCTCGGGTCAATTTCAATGAGTCAGATTCTTCTTCAGTATCATTGAATGATGTCGTACCTGAAAATGTCCAAAAGGAATTTAATGTCATCAACTTAATTAATAGTTATCGTTCTCGCGGTCATCTTTTCACCAAAACAAATCCTGTTAGAGAAAGAAGAAAATACACTCCTACTCTTGACTTAAAGAATTTTGGACTAACAGAAAATGATCTTTCAACTAATTTTCATTCTGGTTCGTTGATAGGAATCGGACCATCATCTTTGGAAAATATTATTTCTCATTTAGAGAAAACATATTGTGCAAGTATTGGTGCGGAATATAAATATATTCGCAATCCTGAAATTATCGATTGGCTGGAAAAAAAAATGGAGAGTTGCCAGAACTCTGCCGAATTTTCTATCGATAAAAAACGTCGCATTCTTTCTAAATTAAATGAGGCAACTGCCTTTGAAAATTTTCTTCATACAAAATTTGTCGGGCAAAAAAGGTTTTCGCTTGAAGGGTGTGAGACTCTAATTCCTGCACTCGACGAAGTAATTGAATGCGGAGCGGAAATGGGAATAAAAGAATTTGTGATTGGAATGTCGCATCGTGGAAGGTTAAATGTTTTGGCAAATATCTTAGGTAAAACCTATGAGGAAATATTTACAGAATTTGAAGGTCTCGAATATGATGAGCATGAATTTTCAGGCGATGTAAAATATCACCTTGGTTTTTCAAGTGATATTAAAACAAGTGCGAATAAAAATATTCACCTTTCTGTAGCCCCTAACCCTTCACACCTAGAAGCTGTCGATCCAATTGTTCAAGGAATTGTGAGATCCAAAATTGACAACACTCCTGGCGGTGATGAAAACATGATTGCGCCAATTTTGATTCATGGAGATGCTGCAATCGCTGGTCAGGGAGTTGTGTATGAAGTTATCCAAATGTCATTGCTCCGCGGTTATCGTACTGGCGGTACAATACACATGGTAGTAAATAATCAAATTGGCTTTACGACAAACTATGCTGATGGTCGCTCAAGTACTTATTGCACCGACGTTGCAAAAGTTACACTCTCTCCCGTATTTCATGTGAATGCGGATGATGTAGAAGCATTGGTTTACACTGTTCAATTAGCAATGGAGTTCCGTCAGAAATTTCATCGTGATGTTTTTATTGATGTGTTAGGGTACAGAAAGTATGGGCACAATGAAGGTGATGAACCGCGCTTCACTCAACCTATCTTATACAAAGCAATTGCCGCTCACCAAAATTCGCGCGAAATTTATATTGAAAAATTATTAGCGCATGGCGAAGTGGAAGCGAACCTTGCACGTGAAATGGATAAGTCGTTTAGAGACTTACTTCAAAGTAGTTTGGATGAAGCTCGACTAGTAAAGCAAAAAAAAGTTTCTGTATTTGGAGAAGGTAAATGGAAAAATTTAAGATCTTCTTCCAAGAAAGATTTTTTAGAAAGTCCGGAAACAGGCGTTGATGAAAAAACGCTTCTTTCAATTGCGGATAGTATTACATCGTTACCTAAAGATAAGAAATTCTTCACAAAAATTCTAAAACTTTTTGATGATCGCAAAAAGATGATCATAGAGAATCGACTTGACTGGGCGATGGGTGAATTACTTGCCTATAGCACATTAATGAATGAAGGATTCCCTGTTCGTTTCAGCGGGCAAGATATTGAACGAGGAACTTTTTCTCATCGTCATGCAGTACTACAGCTTGAAGATTCTGAAGAACAATATACACCTCTCAATAATATTGGAGGCGAAAAAATTGCTCCATTAAGAATTTTTAATTCTCTACTCAGTGAATATGCTGTTTTAGGTTTTGAATATGGATACGCTCTTCCAAATCCAAATTCTCTTGTTATTTGGGAAGCTCAGTTTGGTGATTTTAATAACTGCGCACAAGTTATCGTTGATCAATATATTAGTAGCGCTGAAGACAAATGGAATCGAATGAATGGAATTGTAATGTTGCTGCCACATGGATATGAAGGGCAAGGCGCAGAACATTCCAGTGCTCGCATTGAAAGGTATTTGAATTTATGTGCTGAAGATAATTTGCAGTTGGTAAATTGTACTACTCCTGCTAATTTTTTCCATGCATTAAGAAGACAATTACATCGACCATTCAGAAAACCATTAATCGTTTTTACTCCAAAGAGTCTGCTGCGTCACCCACGTTGTGTCTCTACAATTCATGATTTATCTACTGGGAAGTTTCAGGAACTAATCGATGACGATTCTGCAAACAGTGCGAAAATTACACGTGTGATTGTCTGTTCCGGAAAAGTTTATTACGATTTACTTGAACAAAAGGAAAAGGATCAGGCTAATCATATTGCTTTAGTGAGAATGGAACAGTTTTATCCTTTTCCTGAAAACCAATTAATTTCTCTTCAGAAAAAATATAAATCTGTAACAGATTGGATTTGGTTGCAAGAAGAACCTGAGAACATGGGAGCGTGGTCTTATATTCTTAGAGTGACAGTAGGTAAAATTCCTTTCCGCGTTATTTGCCGGCATGAAAGCGCAAGTCCGGCTACAGGAAGTTTTAAGGCACATGACCGTGAACAAAAAGAATTGATAGCAAAAGCATTTTCAAAATAATTTTTTAAAGAATAAATCTCTTATTATGGCAATTATAGAAATGAAAGTTCCTAGTCCAGGTGAATCAATTACTGAAGTACAGATTTCACGATGGATAAAAAAAGATGGCGACTATGTAGAGAAGGATGAAGAAATCTGTGAAATAGATTCTGACAAAGCCACTCTCACATTAAGTGCAGAAGCATCTGGAGTTCTGAAGGTGATTGCTAAAGATGGAGAGACTATAGCTGTTGGAAAAATTGTCTGTCAAATTGATACCGATGGAAAAAATGGAAAAGAAGACAAAAATGATAAACCTGTAGCTGCATCTTCAGAAAAAACTCCAGAAGAATCAAAAGCTCCTGCACCTTCTCCAGTTGTAGAAGCTGCACCTGCTAAAGTCGCTCCCGTTTCTTCTTCAAAAGAAAAAAATTACACTGAAGGTATTCCTTCTGTCGCCGCTGAAAAAATGATGCGCGAAAAAGGATTGACAACGAATGATATTGTAGCAAGTGGGAAAGGGGGACGAATTACAAAGGCAGATGTTTTAAATCCTATTCCAACAGCTAATGCTCCAACGCCTGTAATTTCTTCGATTGGTGAAAGAAATGTTCGTCGTGAAAAAATGACGATGTTGCGCAAACGTGTTGCTGAACGTTTAGTTGCTGTTAAAAAAGAAACAGCCATGCTTACTACTTTTAACGAAGTAGATATGACTGCAATCATGAATATTAGAAAGCAATACAAAGAGCTTTTCAAGGAAAAACATGGCGTTGGCTTGGGCTTTATGTCTTTTTTTACTAAAGCAGTTTGCGAAGCTCTGCAAATTTTTCCTTCAGTGAACGGACAAATCGATGGAACAGATTTAGTGTATCATGATTATTGCGATATCGGAATTGCAGTAAGTGCACCGAAAGGATTGATGGTGCCAATTATCCGAAACGCTGAACGTAAATCGTTGGCTCAGATTGAATCTTCTGTAATGGAATTAGCTACTCGTGCCCGTGATGGAAAAATTACTTTGGAAGAAATGACTGGCGGAACATTTACCATTACAAATGGTGGCGTGTTCGGTTCTATGCTTTCTACTCCGATTATTAATCCACCTCAATCTGCTATTCTCGGAATGCATAATATAGTGGATCGACCAATGGCAATTAATGGCAAGGTGGAAATTCGTCCTATTATGTATGTTGCTTTATCGTATGATCATCGAATAATCGATGGTCGAGAGTCGGTAGGGTTTTTAGTAAAAGTAAAAGAGATGTTAGAAGACCCAACGAAATTATTATTTGCAGGTAAAGATCCTGTCAAGACGCTATTGAATTTGTAGGAGATTTTGGTGATTGCATTTATTCCTACAAGTTGAATGCAGAAATAATTCCCAAAAAAGAACAGTAAAAAGTGCTCAATTTATTTTAATCAGAAACTTTCAAAAGGACTTTCAAAAGAATCGCTGAAAATATTATTTACAGCGCTTCTGCTACTACTTGCTGAACTTCTGGAATTAATTGTTTCAGTAAATTTTCAATACCAGATTTTAAAGTAATAGTGGAACTTGGACATCCACTGCAAGAGCCTTTCATGACAACGGTCACAATTCCTTCTTCGAATGATTTGAAATGAATAGCACCACCATCTTGTTCTACAGCTGGCTTTACATATTCTTCTAATGCTTCTATGATTTTTGTTTCAATAGCGGATGCTGTCTTCGTTCTTTCGATTGAAGAATCTGCCACTTGTTCCGTTGGGCCCGTGAATACTGCATCACCATTTTCTAAAAACGTTTTTAAAAAAGTTCTGATAATTGGAATAAGTTCATACCAATCAATCGTGTTTTCTTTTGATAGCGTAATAAAATTCGAACTAATAAAAACAGATGAGATTCCACTAAAGGCAAATAATTGTTTAGCGAGAGGACAATTTCCAGTCTGATCAATTTTTGTGTATTCAACACTGCCTTCTTCTAATAGATATTTATTGATTACAAATTTCATCGCCTCCGGATTAGGAGTTGACTCGGCGTAAACATTAATGAGCGTTCTTTCCATGATGTAAAAGTACAAAATAATGAAAGGCATTAATCATTTCACTCTCGATTTTCAACTTCTTAGAGATAAAATTTTGTGAAGTCTTTTTTAAAAGAAACATTGAATTCAATAATTTTTATTTTTATCTAGTTATGATGCTTTAAGAGTCAATTTTCGTGATTGATCAACTAACTATAGTCTGAGCCGCTTCAATCGAGTCACTAATTTTAAGTTTTTTTGTAGCTTTTTAATCTTTATCCCGTTACTTTTGTTCCGAATTTATGCAACAACAATTTGATTTTTTAATTATTGGTTCTGGCATTGCCGGACTCACATTTGCTCTGAAAGTGGCGCCTTATGGCAAAGTTTTGATTATAACAAAGGCAAATGCTGATGAATCAAATACCAAATATGCTCAAGGCGGAATTGCTGGTGTGCTTCAAGGACCAGATTCTTTTGAAGAACATGTGAAAGATACGCTCATTGCAGGAGCTGGACTTTGTGATGAAGCTGTTGTTCGAATGGTTGTTACTGAAGGCGCTGAAAGAATTAAAGAAATTATTGAATGGGGAACTCGATTCGATAAAGACGAAAAGGGTTCGTATGATTTAGCAAAAGAAGGGGGCCATAGTGCTCATCGTGTTTTTCATTATAAAGATGCTACTGGAAATGAAATTGAACGAGCACTTCTTGTTCAAATTCAACAGCACCCAAATATTTCAATGTACACTCACTATTTTGCATTAGATGTTATTACTCAACATCATCTTGGTGAAGAGGTCAATCGATCCAGAACAGATATTAAAACGTTTGGTGCTTATGCATTAAATTTAAATACTGGTGTTGTTGAAACGATACTTTCAAAAGTTACATTGGTAGCAACTGGTGGTGCCGGACAAGTTTATCGTTCAACAACAAATCCTGTGATTGCGACGGGCGATGGAGTGGCAATGGTTTATCGTGCGAAAGGTGTCGTGAAGGATATGGAGTTTATCCAGTTTCATCCAACAGCACTTTATAATCCTAATGATCATCCTTCCTTTTTAATTACTGAAGCTGTTCGTGGAATGGGAGGTATCTTAAAGACTAAAGGCGGCGAAGAGTTTATGCATAAATACGATGAACGGAAATCATTGGCGCCACGAGATATTGTTGCCAGAGCAATTGATAATGAAATGAAAGTTCATGGTGATGATTTTGTTTATTTAGATTGTCGTCACATCGATCATGATCAATTCAAATCTCATTTCCCAAACATTTATGCGAAATGTATGTCCTTACGGATTGATCCGTTTACCATGATGATACCAGTGATTCCTGCCGCACATTATATTTGTGGCGGAATTGTAGTGGATAAAAATGGACGAAGTTCGATTCAGAATTTATATGCTGCTGGAGAATGTTCTTGTACAGGATTACATGGTGGAAATCGATTAGCGTCGAATTCACTTTTAGAAGCGTTGGTGTATTCACATCGTGCGGCCAATGATGTACTGGCAAATTTTTCTACGATTGATTTTCAACAAAATGTTCCCGATTGGAATTCTGAAGGAACAGTTCAGCCAAACGAGTTAGTATTGATCACTTCAAACCTTCGAGAATTGCAAAATGTAATGAGTAATTATGTTGGCATCGTACGTTCTGATCAACGGTTAAAAAGAGCGATGGACCGACTTCGAATTATTTATGGAGAAACAGAAGGGTTGTATGAAAGAACGATTGTGTCAACTCGACTTTGTGAATTACGAAATTTAATTGCTGTCGCTTACCTTATTGTGAAATTTGCTCAGGCTAGAAAAGAAAGTGTAGGACTACATTTTTCTACTGATTATCCGCCAGTGAAAAACTGATTTTCATGAGAAGAGATCAACTCCGAAATGAAATTTTCACAATCCCTGATGAAAATACTTTTGTAGCAAAAGCTCTTGAAGTTTTTAGATATCAATACGAAGAAAACACAATTTATCGGAAATTTGTAGATGGTTTCAAATCTAACATCGATGCAGTTGACACAATCGAAAAAATTCCATTCCTTCCTGTTGAGTTATTTAAAACTCATGAAATAAAAACAGGAAATTTCAGCGAGCAAAAAATATTTACTAGCAGCGGAACAACAAGTAGTCAATCTTCTTCTCATTTTGTCAGAGATATAAAAATTTATGAAGAAACGTTCATCAAATCATTTGAGACATTTTATGGAAATCCTGGTGAATATGTTTTTCTAGCATTGCTTCCTTCTTATTTAGAGCGAAGCGGTTCGTCTTTAATTTTTATGATGGAGGAACTTATTAAATTAAGTGGCGATAAACGAAGTGGATTTTTTCTTGAGGAGTTTGATCGCTTGTTTGAAATTCTTTCTCGATTGAAAGCGGAAAAAAGAAAAACAATTTTGATTGGAGTTACTTATGCCTTGATCGATTTTGTCGAAGCATTTCAAATTAATTTTCCAGAGCTGATAGTGATGGAAACAGGAGGGATGAAAGGGAAAAGAAAAGAAATGATTCGAGCTGAAGTTCATGAATTGATTAAACCAAGGTTTGGAGTTGAGAAAATCCATTCCGAATATGGTATGACAGAACTATTGTCACAATCTTATTCTTTTGGTAATGGAATTTTCAAAACACCACCTTGGATGCGTGTATTATGTCGAGAAATGTATGATCCATTGCAGTATTGCAATTTTGGAGCAACCGGAGGATTAAATATTGTAGATCTTGCAAACATTGATTCCTGTTCGTTTGTTTCAACTCAAGATCTCGGGAAAGTTTATGCAAATCATTCGTTCGAAATAATTGGTCGATTTGATGATAGCGATATTAGAGGCTGCAACCTGATGGTTGAATAAAATTAAAAGTGTACTTTTGAATTAAATTCTAAATGAAATGACGAACCGTAGACGTATTACTATTGTATTTTTATCAGTAGGTGTTGGAAGTATAATTTCATTGTATTTTATTAAAAAGCGAATGGGAACCTTAAGTCAACATGATTATATCAATCTTGGACTGAACTTTTTCTTTTCAGCAGCGATGGTTATCGGAATTTCAATTCTC
>JANLRG010000275.1:0-1714 GCA_031361545.1 Bacteroidota bacterium | reverse complement strand
GCCCGATCCGGATTGCAATTAACAACCGGAAAAATATTTATGGGAACTGCAGATTTTAATGATGGTGATGTTTCCGGTGTTCATAACAGTCAAGACATCTGGGTGGTCCGGACCGATAATTTAAATCACATCTTATGGCAGCATTGTTATGGGACAACTGCAATGGATTATCCTTATAAAATTCTTTCTACCTCCGATGGCGGATTTATTTTTTTAGGTCAGTATGCTTTCGGTGGAGGAGATGTAACATGTTTTATTGGAGAGGAAGATCTCTGGCTGGTGAAAATAGATTCTGTCGGTACTATTGAATGGCAATCCTGTTTGGGAAGCACAATGGGTGATGGTGGCGGCTCAATTATTGCAAGTCAAAATGGAGGATATTATGTTTATGGTGGAGCGGGTGCACATGATGGTAATGTGAACTGCTCCGGTTCAGGTACAGTTTGGCTGGTAAAATTAAATAGTTCGGGAAGCATCGAATGGAGTAAGTGTTATCCGTCGGAGGAAGGTGTTGATCTGGTTCAATCTAATTCAGGAAATCTGTTTCTTGTGGCTATCACTTCATCCAGTGGCTTGCCCGGCTATTCAGGTGGGACTGATTACTGGGTATATAAAACAGATAGTCTTGGTAATATATTTAACTCTTATTGTTATGGAGGTAGTTGGCTGGATGAGCCTAGCTCAATTAGTCTGTGTGCCGATGGCGGAGTAATTGTTTCAGGAACTACTTGGAGTAATGATAGTCTTGCATCAGGAAATCATGGATCAGGAGATGCGTTTATCGTTAAGCTAGACAGTTCTTGTAATCGTGAATGGAGCCGATGTTATGGTGGCACATTAGACGATAAGGCAAATTCAATTATCCAAACGCTGGATGGTGGTTTTATTTTTACCGGAAGTACTAAATCAAATGATGGAGATATTACCTCGACTCCTCATGGTGGTTCAGATCTGTGGGTAGTGAAAATTGCACCCACCACCTTAAGCACTTTAGAACTACAAAACCCGATTTCTCAGTTGAGTTCTTATTTTGAAAACGGAAAAATAAATATTAGTTTTACTAGTACAACTAACGGAGATTATTTAATCGTGCTCTATGATCAGATTGGCAGAGAGCTATTTTCTGAAAAGCTGAAAAGTAATGTAGGTGTTAACCATTATTCGTTGGACACAAAAATTTCATCAGGAATAAAAATACTTCGGATACAAAACTCAAATTCAAGTACCACTATAAAGGTATTTGTAAATTAATTAATTTGTGTAGAATTGCCCGTTATGCAATAATCAAACGTACGCCTCAAAGAATCCCGAAGTTCTTTGTTGTGAATTGTACGAATTGTAATCCGCTATTCATTGCTAATCCGCACACAGAAGAGGAATTGATAATTTATAATGATTAATGAAGAATGATTATTAATAATTGACTGCTATGTTTATCGCTATTCTTTTATAAAATTTCGAATCATAAAAATCCTCAAATCAACTAAATCCCGGTTCAGACATTTTTCGTGCTGCGAAGGTTCCAATAGCTCTCAGAACCGTCGGAGTGTTTAATTCTTTTATTGTATATTGGTGAGTAAATTCGTTACATCCATGCGGATCTTACATTTTAGAAATCAACCAAACCACACACACCGAATTTATAAAACTATAATTTCATGAAAAAAAATATTGGTTTTATCCTATTGATCTTTATTTCGAAAATAGCTTTTGG
>JANLRG010000271.1:0-13835 GCA_031361545.1 Bacteroidota bacterium | reverse complement strand
CCTTCATGTTGTAACAACCATTTTTTTCTCCATAGTCCGCCAGCATAACCAATTAACTGGCCATTTGATCCTATAATTCTATGACACGGAACAATGATGGCAATTGGATTACTACCATTCGCTTTGGCGACAGCGCGAATTCCTTTTTCGTTTTCAAGTTTTCTAGCTTGTTGCAGATATGATTGAGTTACCCCAAAAGGAACTTTCGACAATTCGTTCCAAACGCCAATTTGAAAGTTGGTTCCCCTCAGTGAAAGGGGTAAGTTAAAGTGAGTTAATTTTTTATTAAAATAGTGCGTTAACTCATCGATACAAAATTCTATTATTTTCGAATTTGAGAATTCTGGAGTAGTTGTTTTTTCTATCTTCTTGAGTTCTTCTTCGTCTAAAATCTTTTCTACAAATTCGACTTTTCGCAATCCGAAGTCATCTGCAACAACCAATATCAATCCAATTGGAGAAGTAAAATAATTATAATAAATCATTTTTTTGAAAAAATTCTATTTTTCGATTTATAAAGTGTATGAAGGATGACAGTAATTAAAATGATAATAGCTCCAGTAATAAAACCTTTGTTCATCAGTTTACCTTCACCAGCAAATAAAATTGCTAGAATAATTCCGTAAATCGGTTCGAGATTGAGCGCTAGTGCCATCGTGTATGCAGACACTTTCCGTAGTGCTTGAAGAGAAAGTATCCATGTGAAGACCGTACACACAACGGATAAAATCATCAAGTAAAAAAAATCTTGACTTGAAGGAATAAATTTTGTTGTGTGAACAAAGGCAAAGTATATAGGTAAGAGCAAAGTTAAGAAGAGCCAGCCGCTAGAAAGTTCTATCAAACTTATGGTTAGACTTTCATACTTTCCAGCAATACGTTTGTTGAATATGGAAAATACAGCACTTAAGAATGCGCTTATTAGCCCAAGTATAATTCCTGTTGAAGCAGTAACGTCGGAATTATAAATGGTTGAAATTCCTGTAACAGCCATCGCACTAAAAATTATTTCTATAAAATCAAATGGGGCTTTGTTAATGAGCGGTTCTAAAATCGAAGAGAACAGTGCGATTGCAGAGAGGCAAATCATGGCTACTGAAATACTACTCGCTTTTATGGAGCCATAAAATGTTAGCCAATGAAGCATGACTAATATTCCAATTGAGCCAATTACTATTATTTCTTTTCTACTAATTTTAGGAATAGATTTTTTGTATAATAAGTAAAGTGCGATAGCAATTGAACTTATCAGCATTCTATACCAAACTAACATTCCTTCATTCAACTGAATAAATTTTCCGAGTAATCCAGTAAATCCCCACAAGAAAATGGCAGTGTGCATTTTTAAATAAGCAGTGCGAGTGCTGATTGTTGGGGATGAAAGTCTATTCATTGATTAGTGCTAGCGTTAATTCTTTTATTGGTAAACCCATCACATTAAAATAACTGCCGTTAATCTTTTTTATGATTGGTATGTTCACTTTGTTATCGTGAAATAAAGTATTGTTTAATAAATTTTTATTCTCAATTTGATTTAGAAATTCAATTTCAATTTGTGAACAAGGGTTCATTCCAGTTGGCAAACACTCTTGTGCACCATAGGATCCGGCTTTATCAAAAGGTTTATAAATTTCAATGTATTCATTGATCATTGAATCGGTCAATGAATTAAATTCTACATCAGTCCCAATAAAAAACGATTTCAATTTGTGGTTACGAAAAATAGAAACGCCTGTATAAACTTGATGAATATTTCCATTCAATAATTTTAGCATTGCAAAAGCTTCTGTGTGATCTTTTGGCTTTCCTAAAACTTGGTCATTAAAACAAACAATGGTATCGGCGGTAATAAGAATTTCGTTTTCTGAAATTGATTCTTGTAGAGCTATAGATTTAAGTTCCGATAATCTGACGGCTATTTCTTCTCTATGTAGTCCTGATGGTGGTGTTTCGTCAATTTCTTTTGTGCGAACTTCAAAATGAAATCCAACTTCAGATAGGAGCTGTTTTCTCCGAGGGGATCCAGAACCCAAAATAATATTGAGTGAAGCTATTTTATTTTGTAAATTCATCTTAAGAAATAATACCACAGTCCGGCCATACTCAAAATACCGAATGACATAAATATTTTACAAAATAAACTTGCATAATGGTAGTCGTTTTTTTCTTTTGCAGTTCCAACTAAATATATCAAGGCTAAAAGAGGAAGAGAAAAAATAGCCACGAGATTCCAAAAGCTGATGACTGTGTTTTGCCAAAAGTCTTTCCGGAGTACAAAGACAATAGTTGCAATCGTAAAAGTAATGAGTGAAATAATAATCACTTTTGTTTTCGGAAGCCCGAGTCTTACTGGAATAGTTTTGCATTGCGCTCGTTCATCGCCATCTAAATCTTCTGCATCTTTTATTATTTCGCGAATCAAACTCATTTCAAAAGCAAACACAGCATAGTAGAGTAAGTAAATAATGTTTCTATAAAATTCTGGTTCAAACAATCCAATAAGGAGCACACTTAATGAAGTCACTAATGCAATGATGATATTCCCGGTTACAAATCTCTTTTTATAAAAAGTACTGTACATATAGAGTGACAATGCGCAAAAGAGCGGAATAGCCGCCATGGATATTTTGTCAATTTGAAAGGCAACAAGGAAGCCGAAAAGAATTCCTGGAAATGTGAACGCATAATACCATTTCATTGCTGTTGCTTCTGAAATATTTCTTCCAATTACATTTTTGCCAGGTCGATTTGTTTTATCGATATCTGTATCGCAAATGTCATTGATAATATAACCACCCGCTGCAATTAATAGAGTAGAGAGTACTAATAACAGAAACTGAATTTTATTTAAGTGATGGGGCATTTCGCCTGTTACTTTTTTTTCAGTTAGAAAAGCTGGAATGATTAAACAGTAACGGACAAGAAACTGCGTTACTGCAATCATTATTAAATTTGGAAGTCGAATTAGTTTTAGAAAATAAATCATAAACGATTATACAGGCCATTTGCCATGTAATTTTAATGTTTGTTCAATAACATCTCTCGCACAACCTTCTCCGCCTTTAATCGGGCTTACATAAATACTGATAGCTCTAATCTCATGTGCTGCATCATGAGGACAACAAGGCACACCAACTTGCTGCATAACTTTGTAATCAGGAAGATCGTCACCCATGTAAAGAATTTCTTCTGGTGTTAAATCATACATCAGTTTCAGTTCGTCCAACTTTTCAGTCTTGTCGTCAACTCCAAGATAAACATCTTTCACACCTAAATTAGTTAATCGTGTTCTGACGCTTTCCGATTTGCCTCCGGAAATAATGGCAACGTGATACCCCTTTGTGACTGCCTCCTTCAAGGCAAATCCATCACGAATATTCATTGTGCGATGTAATTCATTTTGTAAAACGATTAGACTTCCGTTGGTCAAAACACCGTCAACATCAAAAACAAAACACCGTATTTTATGAAGAGATTCTTTGAAGTTTTTCATAAGGGCAAGTATAAAAAAATTAGGGAAACATTTTACAGATATAGCCTAAACTTTTCAGCATCATTTGCTTTAAGAAGTTTGAATAATGCTTTCTGTAATTGTTTTATAAACTTTGAATTTATTCTTATCTGTTTTCAGTAAATTCAAGTGCTTTTTAATAGTCGTAAAGTCTTTTCTTTTAGCAGGGCCAGTCTGAATTTTAGACGGATCAGCAGAAAGAATTCGTTCTGTCGTTTCCAAGATGATTGGCTTTAAAACATCGAAAGAGATTTTTTCATTCTTCAACAGTTCCGATGAAAGAGAGTAGAGGTGGTTCACAAAATTATTTGCAAAGACCGCTGCAAGGTGCATTTGCTGCCGCTTTAGTGAATTTGCTTTTTGAACATTTACAGAAAGTGAATGAGCGATTTTCAAAATAGCGGATCTCGATTTTGAGCTATTGCCTTCAATGAAAATTGGTAATGCTGCCCAATTCGTTTTTCTATTCTTCGTAAATGTTTGAAGTGGATAAATGACTCCAGTGTTTATAAATTTTTTCGGAAAAATATCCAACGATTTTGATCCGCTGGTGTGAACGATACATGCAGGTTGAAAATTAAGTTGATTAATTATTTTTTCGATGATGTCATCTTGAAGTGTGACAATGTACATATCGGCTATAGAAGGAATGTCCTGAACTTTATTGCAAAAATTACATCCAAGAATTGTAGCAAGAGTTTTGGCATTTTTTATTGATCTGCTATAAACGCATAAAATGTGATGCCCATTTTCTTTTAAAGCTGGAGCCATTTGTGAGGCAACATTACCGGAACCAATAAAAACAATGTTCATGTTTTGAGGATAAGTGTACTTTTTTTATTTTGTTTGACTCTCTTTCTAATCGCCACAACACTTCCAATAATCATTAAGATACAACCTGTCCAGAGTATATTGATTCCTGGAAAAATGATTGCTTTCATAATTACGAAATCACTTTTATTTGATTTTTTCTCGGCAACAGAAAGTTGAATCTTACCAGTGGTCGGATCTATCTTTTCGAAATCAAACTTCAATCCGAGTTCTTCTAACACAGCGTCTTTTGTATAAATAGAAAAATCATGGATCATGAAAATTGGTTGAGAGGTGTAAATCTTTTTGTTGATATCTTGGATTTCTAAATTAGCTCCAACAACAATATCTGAGTCTTTTAAATTTAATTCTTTGCGGTCAATATTTTTATTCAGTCCTTTTAAAATAACAAAACTATTGCTTGTTATAAATGTATCACCAATTGCCAAACTTTGTTTCTTCGGAATTTGATAATCATCTTCATGATCGGCTTCTGAATGTTGTCCTTCTGTTTTTTCAATTTCTGCATAAGTTATGTGCGTATAGATATCTCTCGTGAGAAAGTGTTCTGTTGCTGGCTCAGCGACATTTCCCATTCTTTCATTTATCTGAACAAATGGTTGCAGAACAAATTGCTTTTCTTTATTTCCATTTGCCGGATTTATTTTATAGTACTCAATATTGAAAAGAACATTCACGCCTTTTTTCTCTCTGCCTGCATAAGTGACATAGTAATTTCCCATTGGTAAAGTGTCAACTTTCTGTTCAATCATGATGTTCTCTTTGTTAGGCATTTCTTTTCCAAGATCAACATTTTTCAGATTTCGCGAGATAACTTCTTTCTTCGAATTTGAAATAAGTGCTCCCATCAATATCAACCCTATTCCCACGTGAGCAATTGAAGCACCTGAATTTTCTAATTTGCCTTTCATTGTTCTGATGAAATAATCTGCATTTGCAATTACAGCAAAGGTTGAAGAGAAGAATAAAAAATAATAGTGAACTCTATATTGTCCCAGATAAAATGAACTAGCTGCGGTAATGAGTAGTGATATAATTAAACTGAAAGTCATTTTCTTTCTAAACTCTTTCCAATCTGTACTCTTATATTTAAAAAATTGTCCAACGCCAATTAGTAAGCTTATAAAAATTGCCACTGGAACTTGCCACTGATTATAATGATCTATGGGGTCAGCAGGAGGTGCTAACTTTGTTCCGAACAATTTATTGAAGACTGGAATAGATGTTGTCGAACTTATTTGCAAACATCCTATCACTAATACAAGAGCACCTATGAACATCCAAAATTCTCGAGAAGAAAGTTCTTCGTCTTCTTGATTATCTTTAATGTGCTTGTAATTTTTTATCAGCAGATAAGCCGACAAGAATAAAAAGAAAAGCATGTATAGTACGAGATGTCCCGACATTCCCAAATCAGTGAAAGCGTGAACGGAAGAGTCCCCGAGAATTCCACTTCTGGTTAAGAAGGTAGAATACAAAACAAAAAAGAAAGTGACGGAAGCCAATATGAACGAAGAGAGAATAGATCTTTTGCGGTGTTTGTAAATGAGCATGACGTGCGCAAGTCCAACCAAAGTCATCCACGGAACAAGAGAAGCGTTTTCAACTGGATCCCAAGCCCAGAAGCCACCGAAACTTAACGACTCATACGCCCAAGCTGCTCCCATTAAAATTCCGGTTCCTAAAATCATAACTCCAAAGAAAGTCCATGGTAAAGCAGGTTGAATCCACTCGGTATATTTTTTACGCAACAAAGCCGCGATAGCAAAAGCAAATGGAACAACGGTAGAAGCAAAGCCTAAAAATAAAGTTGGCGGATGAATGGTCATCCAATAATTCTGAAGTAAAGGATTTAATCCGCGGCCGTCTTTAATTTTAGAAAGGTAATCTGGCATTTTTATAAATGGCAGATTGGCAAAATCTGGTGCGTCACGAAGTAGGATGAAAGGATTGCTTCCAATTTTGTAATTGAAAACAACGATACCGAGTATCATTGATGCTAAAAAAGTTTGTACTAAGGAAATGATGAACATAACACCACTTTCCCATTCTTTTGAAGTCAATATTAGAACCCATCCTATGACGCAATGCCAAAACATCCATAGTAGGAAACTACCTTCTTGGCCTTCCCAAAAGCAAGACAAAATATACCGGAGAGGCATCAAAGTATTGCTATGTTCCCACACATAAAAATATTCAAAACGATGCTTAATAATTAAAACAAAAAGTAGTGCAAATATTCCTGTAACCGAAATTGTGTGAATGGCAAAAACTTTGCGAGCTAAATTTCGGAAGGAACGATCTTCCTTTCTAAAACCATAGTAGTAAGAGATGGCTGATAAAAGTGCAGTTGAAAAAGCTGTGAAAACTAAAAGGTTTCCTAGCTTTCCCCAGAGGAGTTGTTCTCCGATGTATTGAATATCCATTAATTTTTTTGTACGGTGTTGATCAACGCTGTAAAGTAACAGCTTTCATGTCGTCCTTCGGGTTGTTATATTTCGATGGACATTTCATCAAGATATCTGCTGCATCAAAATTGCCATCTTCCATTTTTCCAATCACAACAATTTGTTCAGACTTATCGAAGTCTTGTGGCTTGGCTTTGTGCAGCATGACTAATTTTTCTGCTCCTTCATTATCGATCAGATAAAATGAAAATAAATCTGCATCAATTTTAGGGTTATAAGATTGAGGTTTATCTTTACTTAATTTCCCTACTACATGAAATGTTTTATTTGGAGAATTAGAGGCAACTTTGAATGAGGCGTATGTACTTGAATCGGCAAGTGTACTTAAGATGGCTGCAATAGCAATTGCGATAATAACTATAGCAACGATGTGAGATTTTTTCATGATCATTCCGTCAATAATTCACTTCAAATTTACTATTAAATTCGTAGAAAATCTGAGTCTTTCCATTAATTCCAAGCTAATGAAAGTACAATGACTTTACTAAATAATAACAATTATCGCTTTTGGTTTTGTTCTAGATTTCTAACTTTTCTATCGATAGTGAGTAAAAAAAGGAGTATTCCTGTTAAAATTATACAAATGACACCGATGACGACATAGATTTTTCCATCTTGTCGCAGAAGATCAGCCATTTCTACCTCACTATTTTGAGCGAAGGAAATGACAGGAATAAGCAAGGAGAAAATAAGTAGAAAGAGTGGTTTTATTTTTTTCATTTTTTGAAAGAATTTTTTGAATTAAATATTAGTGATTCTGACTTGCCGAAACTCTTTTTATCCGAACTCTGATTTCTGCAATCCATGTAGCTAACAATGACCAAGCAAAGACAGCAGGGTAAAAGACCGTTCTCATTTTACTATCGAGGTCATATTTACTAAAGCCAGGATTTCCACCATTTCCTGGATGTAAAGAATCTGTTAAGCGGGGAAGAATCATGATAAAAACGAGCATCAACGTAAAAGCAAAAATGCCATACACTGCCGATATTTTCGCTTTCTTATTTTCATCATCAATCGATCCTCTTAAAACAATGTAGGCAAGGTAAACTAGCATTGTTGCAGCAGCGCCATTTAGTTTTGCATCATTGACCCACCAAGCTCCCCAAGTATATTTTGCCCAGAGACTTCCAGTAGCTAGTCCAAGAATTCCTAAGAAGACACCAGTATAAGCGGACTCACTCGATTTAATATCAAAGTCGATGTTGTTGCTTCGTAAATATTTGATTCCATAAACGACAGAAGAAATCATCATAATGATCATTGCAAACCAAATGGTCACGTGAAAAAATAAATTCCGTATTGTTTCATTGAGAATTGGTAAGCGAGGAACTTCAATTAGTAGTCCTTGTATGAAAGTATAAAATAATAAAACAATGCATGTCCATTTCCACCATTGGATTCCTGTGAAGAGAGAATTATTTTTTAACGACATAACTATAATTTGATGACCTAATTAATCGCGCCAAAGATAAGGGAACAAAAGATAAGACAATCCGAAAACCATAGATATTAATGCAACCAATAGGATGATGAAATGCTGACTCACCAACCATGGAAGTCCATCCATTGCATTCTTTGAAAAACGAATGGTGACCATTAGCAATGGAATAAGTATTGGAAAGGAAAGGATAGACATCAACGCAAAATTATTTCCTGATTTGGAAGCGATTGCAGAAACCATTGAGAGCACTGCTGAAAATCCTGCGCTTCCTAAAAGCATAGCAATTAAAAATAAGGGCAAATCTTGAACAGGATTTCCGATAAACAGCGAATAGAAAATTAGGTTGAAGGTCGATAAAATCATCATCAAAAGTAGGTTGTATAAAATCTTGGCGATGATGAAATAGCGGGGATTGGTCAAGGTATAGTAATACAACATTCTACCACGTCCTTCTTGCAAAAAACTTTTCGAAATGGCATTGACTCCGGCAAAAAGTTGGATGATCCAGAACAAGGCATTCCAAGTTGGAAGATCAACAATTTGTCGGAAAGAAAGATAGCAGACAAAGACTGTTGAAACTACATAAAGCAACAGTCCATTGAAAGCATACTTTTGTCGAAATTCGGATTGGATTTCTTTACCAATTAGAAATGTAATCTCTTTCATATTTCTACTTCAGAATGAATTTCCGGAATTTCAATATCGGCAAATCCAACCGCTTTCAATTTTTCTTTCCACTCAACTTGAACGTCATATTCACCATGAACTAAAAACATTTTTTTGACCTGATTTGTTTTTTGGCATGATAAGAAATCAATCATTTCTTTGTAATCACCATGAGCAGAATAGCTGCTTATTACAGTAACATCAGCTTCGACCTTGTATTCTTTTCCGAAAATGTGAACATCTTTTTGCCCAGCTGACAATCGTCCTCCTAAACTTCCTGGAGAACAATAACCAACAATTAAAATTGTATTTTTGGAATCGGAAATATTATTTTTAATGTGATGTTTTATTCTTCCTGCTTCAGCCATTCCTGAGGCTGAAATAATAATCATGGGTGTATCATCACTGTTTAATGCAATTGATTCTTGAGCATCGTTGATATAAATCAAATTATCGAAACCAAAAGGATCAGAATCTTTTTTCAATGATTCATAAATTTCAGCATTGAAACATTCGGGATGTTTTCTCATAATGGAAGTCGCATTCATTGACAATGGACTATCAACATACACTGGAATATTTGGTAGCTGATTGGAGTTTCTCAAATTATTAAGTGTGTAAACAATCTCTTGTGTTCGTCCTAAACTAAAAGCGGGAATTATCAACTTCCCTTTTTTAACAACACAAGTATTTGTTACAGCATTCAGTAATTTTTTTTCTGATTCTTCAATGTTGTCGTGCAAACGATTTCCATACGTACTTTCGCAAATGATATAGTCGGCTTGTGGAAATACATCCGGAACTTTTAATATTTTATCTCCTGGTCTTCCAATGTCGCCACTGAAAGTTAGCCGGATCGTTTTTGATTTTTCTTGAATGACTAAGTTGATTGCAGCAGCTCCAAGAATGTGACCTGTATCGGTAAAGTTAATTGTAACAGCGTCATGAATTTTATAATCTGTTCGGTAGGGAACACTGATAAAAAGTTTCAATGCTGCGTCAACATCTTCCATTTCATACAAGGGTGCGATAGGCTCTTTTCCTTTTCTCACTCTTTTTTTATTCAGATATTTTGAATCGCTCACTTGAATATGAGCTGTGTCTGCAAGCATAATTTTTGCCAGATCATGAGTGGCATCTGTACAATAGATTTTTCCCTTGAAGCCATGTTTAACTAATCCCGGAATATTTCCGGAGTGGTCGATGTGAGCATGAGAGAGAACTAAAATATCGATATCTGCTGGATTAAATCCGAAATCGCGATTCATCGAATCAGTTTCAACACCCATTCCTTGGAAAAATCCACAGTCCAATAAAATTTGTGTTCCATCTTCTAAAGTCAGCAAATGCTTACTACCAGTGACTGTTCTTGCAGCACCATGAAATCCTATTTTCATATTTTAATTCTTAAGTTCGACTGTAATTTAGAAAAACTATTGCATTCCCATACTGATTATTACTTTTACAAACATAAATAATAGTACAGTTATGAAATTAGATATTTTGGCCTTTGCGGCACATCCCGATGACGTTGAATTGAGTGCCGCTGGCACGTTAATCAATCAAGTAAAATTAGGCCATAAATGTGGAATTGTTGATTTGACAAAAGGTGAATTGGGAACGAGAGGAACGTCAGACGATAGGATGAGAGAAGCTAAAAAGGCGACTCAGATAATGGGAATTCATGTTCGTGAAAACTTAGGAATGGAAGATGGATTTTTCGATAACAATAAAGTAAACCAACTTAAAATTATAGAGGTTATCAGAAAATTCCAACCTGAAATTATTCTTTGCAATGCAATTACTGACCGCCACATCGATCATGGCAGAGGTTCGAAACTTGTAAGCGACGCTGCTTTCTTGTCAGGTTTGATTAAGATTGAAACAAAGAACAATGGCCTTGCTCAACAAGCCTGGAGACCTAAGGCCGTTTATCATTATATCCAAGATCGATTTGTGAGTCCCGATTTTGTAGTAGATATTTCGAATAGCATACAAACTAAAGTCGATGCAATCATGGCTTATAGTTCTCAATTTTATAATCCGAATTCTTCTGAACCTGAAACGGCCATTTCTTCAAAAGAATTTTTAGAATTTCTTAAAGGTCGATGGATGGAAATGGGAAGACCTGCAGGATTTCAATATGCTGAAGGATTTACAGTTGAGCGTTTTCCTGGTATAATAGATTTAATGAATCTTGTTTGAAGAAAGTTTAAAAAATATTCAAAAAAAAAGTCCCGAAATTCCGGGACTTTTTTTTTGGTAATAATTTAATTATTGAACGATCAACTTTTTAGAAACATTTTGGTTTCCTGAAATGATAGTGTAGTTGTAAATTCCTGCATTCCACTTAGCTGTGTTAAGAGCGATTGTAGAAGTACCAGCAACAACATTTGATTGAACGCTTGAGTAAACAACTTTACCTAACATGTCAGTAACGATCACGTTAATATTGCCTGCTTTCTTAATTGAAACATTTACATACGCCATTCCAGAAGTAGGGTTTGGATATGATTGGCTAACAAATAAATCATTTGAATTAACACTATTTGTATTTACTGTTAAAGAATTTATACGAGCAAAAATGATATCAGAAGGGTTACCTGAGTTATAGTTATCATCACAAGAACCTGCTGTTGCCAGCGCTGTTCCTGGAGCACCATCTCTTTGATAAAGAACACATGCTTTATCATCAACGTATCTGGCCATAGAAGCAAAAACAGCTTCTTGGTTTTCACCATCACCACCGTCGGCAATCGTTGGTACGATATCACACGGATACGTCCAAGTTAATCCGCCGTCTGGTGAAGTTATCATGTAAACGTGCATGTGAGAAAGTAGGTAGTTAGTTGTGTCAGCTAATTCATCAATAGTCTGATAAGTTACATACAATGTTCCATTGGCATCAATACCAGATGAAGGCATTCCTGTGATTCCACCACGGTAATTACCCCATTTTCTAAAAGTACTACAAGTTGTATCAGCTGGGATATTCAACACACCGTCACCATTTAAATCTTGAGCTGAAGCAATTAATACAAAACCACCAGTAGGCATCGACTCATTCCAATATTCTAACCCATCCGAGTTAGAGGAGATGTAATAAGTTCCAGTAGCATAAACCGTTGAGTCAAATAGCCAAGCGTAATCGGAGAACCAAACATGGGCCATTCCTGCATTGTCTAGTATCACTGAACCATCACCTACAGTTGCAAAAATGAAATCTGCTACACCATCACCGTCTGTATCAGAAGGAACAGAACCATTAGAGTCAAATAATGGAAAAGGACAATGAAGAATTACAGTTTTTGTCCAAGTTACACCTAAGTCACTTGACTTTAATAAAAGTAAGTCAGTCAAAGTTGAGCCAACAACAATTGCAACTGTACCATTTTTAGCATCGATGTTATAATCATCTCCACCAAAACCTTTGTATAAAGTAGAATCTATTCCTGGGATTAAAGATTTGGGCATCCAAGTAGCTCCGGCATCTGTTGAATAAGAAAACCAAATTGGTCCATCTTGTCCTTCTACAACTGTACCCGCAGTACCGCTTCCTTGCCAAACAGCATAAACTGTATCGCCATCAGTACAAGCTTTTGGCCAGAAATCAGTTGCTGTTCCAAAAGGTGTAGAATAAGTCCAAGCACCAGTTCCAGTTTGAGTACGACGGTTAACGGCGATACCTGTTCCATTGTGAGCTATAGACATTTCAGCACCATTACGAGTAGTTACAATATTTGTAAATCCAGTTCTTGCTGATTCTGTTCTTGCAGTTGGTCCTTGGCTTACACCAGGAACATAAGGAAATTGCCATGTTACTCCATCATCACTTGAATAGTTATATCCTGTTCCACGAAGAGGAAAATCTTCTGCTGAAGTCCAAGCCGGAGCAAATGTCCAAACTGCAGAAATTTTTGTGCTTCCAGCTCCATCAGGTCTTCTCTCTATACGGTGAGACATCGAAGCATTTGATTGAAGATCATAATAAGTGAATCCAACATTGTATTCACTCAACAAACAATTATTCACCGTTGTGTGTTCAGGAGCAATTAAACGACGACTTGCATTGTTGTTATCCGGAATTCCATTATCAATTGCAGTGTGTCTTGCTGAAACAGCAATTTTTCGGTTTTTCATTGAAGCCGGAACTTCAGCCTTACGGAAGCCATAAGGGAGGCGAGATGCACCTTGTGCGAAAACACCAACACTGAATGCCAACGATAAGCTTAGGAGTAATCCTTTTTTCATTTTGATTCTGATATTAAGTTAGACAATAATTTTAGTTTCTTTTTTGGAATGACAAATTTAAAGAAATCATTCGCTTATGCAAACAAAATCGACGGTTAAAACCTTTAGTTAGGCTATAATTTTGTCATTCCCTTGTCACAATCTTTCTTGCTGCTTTTGTACTGGTATTCAAGTCTTCATCTTTATTCTTCCCCATGAACAATCTGAAAAGTTAAATGGCGTCCAAATAAAATTGATGGAAAATGGCGGCTACTGTTTGTTGGCTGAACTGTTTTTCAACTGAATTTGTGATTTCTAATTGATTAAATGAAGTAAAGTTCTTCAGCATGTAAATAAATTTGTTCATTAATTCTTGATCGTCATCCACTGAAATGAGTATTCCATTCGCTTCTGTAACGAATGATTCCGGACCTCCGCATCGCGTTGCTAGTACTGGTTTTCCACAACTCATGGCCTCCACACAAATAAGAGAGAAGGTTTCAAACCGACTGTTCATGACGAGAAAATCACACTCTTTCAAATATTCGTAAACTTCTTCATTGGTTTTAAGACCTTCAAAAATGACTATGTCATTAACTAAGTTTAAACTCTCTGACAACTTCAATAAAATTTCTTTATCCCTTCCTTGACCAATTATTTTTAAAACAAAATTTGGAAATTCATC